>JBFFXR010000109.1:0-10227 GCA_041569645.1 Gammaproteobacteria bacterium | reverse complement strand
CGCGGCGACTGCGACCGGATATTCGCGCGGCCGGCGCACCCCTACACCGCGGCGCTGGTCGGCGGCGTGCCGCAACCGGACCCCGACAAGCGCCGCACGCTGGTGTCGATCGAGGGCGAGGTGCCGAGCCTCGCGCGGCGGCCCACCGGTTGCGAATTTCACAACCGCTGCCAGTATGCGACCGACCTGTGCCGCCGCGAGCGTCCGGGCGAAACCACGCTCGGCGACGGCCGCATCGTCACTTGCCATCATCCGCTGGCCGATTGATGCCGCAGGGAAAACCCGACAGCCGGGCTGCAGGCCCAATCACCGAAACGCCGTTGCCGCCGATCGATTTCGCGCGCTATCCGCTCGACCGCGGCGATTCGCCGGCGCTCGAAACCCTGGTCGCGGACTGCCGTGCGCAGCTCGACCGACGCCAGTACTGTTCGTTGCCCGGATTCCTCGACGCGCATGCGATCGACGAAATCGTCGCCGACACCCTGCCGCTGCTCGAGCATGCCAACCGCGCCGACTCGTGGCGCAACTGCTACCTGCAGCGGCAACGGAACGACGCCTTTTCCACCGATCATCCGCGCAATATATTCAACCACGCCAGCTACCGGATGCTCGCGGCCGACCTGTTTCCGTCTGAATCACCGCTGCAACGCCTCTACTATTGGCCGGCCTTCCAGCGCCTGGTCGCGACGATCGTCGGCGTATCGCGGCTCTACCCGAGCGAGGATCCGCTGCAGCCCGTTAACGTCATCTGTTACGGCGACGGCGATGAGTCGGCCTGGCACTACGACTCGAACAACGCCTTCACGATGACGCTGATGCTGCAGGCGGCACGCCAGGGCGGGCGGTTCGAAATTGCGCCCAACACCCGCAACGGCGAGGACGACGAGGATATCGCCTACATGCAGGCGGTGCTTGGCGGCGACCGCAAGCGGGTCGAGAACGTGTCGCGCGAGCCTGGCGAGCTGACCATTTTCCGCGGTTGCAACTCGCTGCACCGGGTGTCGCCGGTCGCCGGCGAGCGCCTGCGCCTGATGGCGGTATTCGTCTTCGAGGAGCAACCGGGAGTCGCCGGCGATCCCGAGGTCAACCTGACGGTCTACGGCCGAACGGGACGCTGAAACCGGCACCGCCGGGGCGGACGATCAGCCGGCGGCGGCGATGATCTCGGCGATTTCGGCGTTGACGAGGTCGGGCCGATGACGCGTGACCGAAACGTGACCGAGTCCCGGCAATTCGTGATAAAAGCCGTTGCGCGCACAGTCGGCGACTACGCGTACCATCGTCGGCGGAGTTTGCAGATCCTCGGAAAACGCGATCGCGTGAATCGGCACCGGGCAATCGCGCAGCGCGTCGCGGCAATCGAAATCGAGGCAGGCCTGCCACTGGTCGATCAGGTCTCGTGGCGCGCGCGCCGCGAAGCGCTCGGTATAGGCCTGTTTCAACGGCTGCCAGATTTCGGGGTCGGCGAGCGCGGCGGCCGGCAGCGCGTAGGCCGCGTAATGCGGCGCGAGAAAATAGTCGGGCAGTTCGATGCCGTTGCGGCGCAGGTCGATCTCGGCCTGCATCCAGTCGCGCGTGAACCCGTCGAGATAGGCGGCAGTCCCCATCGGAATCGCGAGCCGCACGAGTTGCGGGTAGTCGATCGCAACCTGCTGCGTAATCAGCGCGCCCATCGACAAACCCGCGAGCACGACCGGTGCTTGACAGCACTGCTCGATGATCTCGGCGCAATCGCGGGCGAAATCCGCGATCCGCCACGGCGCCGGCGGTGCGATCGTCTCGCCGACCCCGCGTGGATCGTACGAGGTGCTGCGGAAGCGATCGGCAAAGTGCATCATCTGCATGCGCCAGGCCTCGGCCGGCGAATCGCCGCCCGGTACCCAGACGATGTCCGGCCCGTCGCCGACGTGCGCGACCCGCGAGGTCGTCTCGCTGCCCGCGACGCTGAAGATCTCGACGCCGGGATCGAATTCGCCGAAGGCCGCCATCTAGTCTTCGCCCCGCTCCAGCAGGCATTCGGCGACGCGCTGGGCGATCCGCATCGCCCCGACCGGTTTCACGGCGAACCTCCCGGCGACGGCGCGAGCAACGGATGCGATTTCAGCTCGGCGACGAAATCGTCGAGGCCACGTGTGTCCTCGGCCATGTAACCGAGCGGATCGTCCAGCTCGAGGTCGCGGCCGAGCACGCCGGCGAGCGTCGCGTACAGGCAATAGGCCGCGTAGCTGAGCTGGTAACCGCCCTCCTGCACCAGCACCAGCCGGCCGTCGCAACAGTCGTCGGCGAGCGCGCGCGCCCTGCGACCGAGATCGTGAAAGCCGCGCATCGTCAACAGCTGGCGGCCGTTCGGGTCGAACTGGTTGGCGTCCTGGCCGGCGGCGACGAACAGGATTTCGGGCGCCTGCCGGCGCACCGCCGGCGCGACGATTTCGTCGAATACCCGCGCGTAGGCGGTATCACCCGCGCCGTACGGCATCGGGATGTTGAGGTTGGTGCCGAGGCCCGCGCCAACGCCGGTCTCGTCGAGATCGCCGGTCTGTGGATGGGTCTCGCCCCAGGCACCGTGCGGCATGTGCAGCGAGACTGTCAGCATGTCCGGATCCGCGTAAAAACATTCCTGTGTACCGTTGCCGTGGTGCACGTCCCAGTCGATCACCGCGGCACGTTCGAGCCCTTGCGCGCGCAGCCGCTCGATCGCGACGCCGATATTGTTGAAAAAGCAGTAGCCGTCGGCCATCGCCGGCTGCGCGTGGTGGCCCGGCGGCCGCAGCAGCGCATAGGCAAGCCGCGAATCGCCGCGGTATACGCGCTCGGCCGCAGCCATAGCGAGCCCGGCGGCGAGGCGACATATCTCGAAGCTGCCCGGGCCGAAAATCGTCGTGCTCGAGTAGGCTCGAGATTCATCGGGCGGGATCGACGCGAGCTCGTCGATATATGCCGGGTCGTGCAGGCGTTCGAGATCCTCGCGCGTCGCGGGCTCGGCGCCGTGCCAGTCGAGCGCGCCGGCGAGCGGGCCGTCGCGCAGCGCCGCGGCCATGTTCTCGATGCGCTCGCGGTTTTCCGGATGCCGCTCGGTGATCGGCAGGAAGGGCGACGGCGCGGCTTCGAAAAAGCCGTCGCCGGTCGCGTGCGCGAGCACGCGCTCGTCGTAGAAAGTCGCCAATCGCTGCCCCGCTATGGCCTTGTTTTGCTCGTCCATTTCGAATCTGACACGCTATCGGGAGGCTGATATTCTAATCACAATCGACCTAAACTGAAATTTCGGCTGGAGGCCAGCCATGGGAAAGAACCGCGACCAAGTGCTCGAGCATTGCACTCCCGAACCGGAACTCGGCTTCGACCGCGCCGAGTTTCGCGCGCGCCTAGACGCGATTCGCGCGCGCATGGCCAGGGACAAGATCGACCTGCTGTGGCTGATGGCGCCCGAGAGCCTCTACTACGTCAGCGGCTATAACTGCGAGTGGTACCAGGCGCAAAGCCCGAAGCAGTGGCCGGCGACGAGCGGCATCGCGGTGCACGTCGATCACGACAAATTCATCCTCTTCGACACGCCGAGCGAACAGGTCATGTGCCGCTTCGTGACCTGCGCCGACGACATCCGCATCTTCCCGATCGAGGAACGCCGCGACGGCATCGCGTTCATCGTCGACGAACTCGCCGCCGAAAGCTGGCTCGGCGGCACGGTCGGCCTCGAGCTGCACAGCTACCGGCCCAACCCGGCGATCAGCGGACGCTTTCGCGCGGCGTTCGAAGCGCGCGATTGCACGGTCGTCGACGGCAGCGACGTGCTGCGCGAGATCCGCTGGGTCAAGTCGCCTCAGGAGATCGCCCATCTCGAGGAAGCCGCGCGCATCGCCGATATCGGCCTCGAGGCCGCGCGCGGCGCGATCCGGCCCGGCGTCACCGAGCTCGACGTCTACGCCGAGATCATCCACGCGATGGCCAAAACCGGCGGCGAAAACCCGGCGATCACGCTGCCGGTGCTGTCCGGGCCGAAAGCCAACACCGGGCATTCGCTGGCAAGCCGCAAGGTCATCCGGGCCGGCGAGCAGGTCAACGTCGACGTTTGCGGCGTCTACTGGCGCTACCATGCCAACGCCGCGCGCTCGTTCCTCGTCGGCGAGCCGCCGGCTGAGGTGCGCGACTGCCATGAGCGCTCGGCCGGAGTATTCGACGTCATCGCCGGGCTGCTGCGTCCCAGGCTGACGGTCGGCGAACTGGTGCGCGAGACGCGCCGTTACTACGACGAGGCCGGCATCTGGTCCGACGCCGGCTGGGTCGGCGGCTACGAACTCGGCATCGGTTTCCCGCCCGACTGGGTCGGCAATTTCGTCTACGAAATGACGCATGTCGATTCCGGGGTCGAGTTCGAGCCTGGAACCTGCGTCAACTTCGAAAGCCAGTTCTTCAGCCCGCGCATGACCGGCATCACCTATTACATCGACACCCTGCTGTTCAAAGACGATACCGCCGGCCTGCCGATCCTTTATCCGCGCCGGCTGACCATCATCGACTGACCGCCGAGCAAAAAAAAAAGACCCCGACGAATTGCCGGGGTCTCCTGTATTTCTGCGCCGCCAGGGCGCCAGTCGTTCTCTTGTTAGTAAGACACGAGGATCACGTTGAACATCTGCGTGTTGTTACCGGGCGACTGGCCGACGCAGCTGACGATCTTGCGGCCATCGCCAAGCGCGTCGTAATCGGCCATGCAGGCGAGGTTACCACTGCCGGCGAACGCGTTGATGGTACCGGTGACGAAGCCGTCGGCAAGCACATCGACGCCGCCTGAAAGGTTTACCGTAACCGCATCGGCAGACGGCGTGCCGGCGACAATATCGGTGACGGTGTTGCCGGTACAGGTGCCCGCGGTGCACGAGAGCGCGACTGGCCGAATCTTCGTTCCCGGTGCGGCGCTCTCATGGTATAAAATTCCAGCGTAATTGCCGTCGGTATTGTTGATGTTACCGATCGGCGATTGCGCCAGCGCGTAGATGAACGACGACTCCGCCGGAGTCGTCAGATTCGTGTGCACGACCGCGCCGCCGTTCTCGGTCAGGTACATCTCGGCGTCGGCGACGACCATGACTCCGTTCGAGCAGGTGCCGGCCGTGATCGTGCCCGCCCCCTGCGCGGTGAACAGGTTGTCGAGCGCCCAGCGCGCCGGCAACGCCGGTGTATTGGTACCGGCGGTGTAGTCGAAGGTACCGAAGAAGTCGCGCGCGTTCGAGGTCGCGTCATACGATGCGCCCTTGCGGACCAGCACCCAGTTGGCGCTGAAGTCGCTACTCGGGCAGGTGCCCGCGTTGATCATCGGGATCAGCTGGTCGTTGGTCGGGTCGACCGGCTTGAGAAGCAGCGCGTAACCCCGGACCTCTATACCCCAGGCTTCGTCGCCCGGCGACGGCGCGTCGGTGCCGCTGGCGCTGCCGACGATGAAGCGCACGAAACCGGTTCCCAGGCGCTGGTAAGTGCCGTTAACGGTCAGGACGACCCCGCTGGTCGCGGTCGGTCGGCGCATGATCGTGAAACTGCCATCGGAGCGCAGGTTCGCATCCCATTTCGAGCCGGGCCCGTTGTAGGCCAGCGTAACGACATCGTCGTCGTCGGAACTGCTGCTACACGCCTCGAGCAGCCCCACGCTGCCGACGACCAGCAGGATACCGAGCAATTTGCAGAATTTCGCCATATTCGGAATCATCTTGGATTTTCCCGTTTGTTTTGTGGTCAACGGCATATCGGCAGCAGCCTGAAAAATTTAACCCGTTCAGGGGCGATTTTTTACCGCTCGAACCGCCGGAATTTCTCGAAATCAAGCCTGCCTCGATGACGTGCCGAGTAAGGGGAATTTGAAGGCAGGCAACGCGGCGGCGGAATCGCCCCGGGCCGGCTGTCGCATTCGCACGATGATCGTCGCAGGCCGCCGCCGGGCCGCTTCGGGGCACGACCACGCGCCGCAGCGTCAGAACGTAACGCAACGAGACCTTTTTGCATGCAGGATCGCGCGGCTCTCGTTATATTAGCCGCTCGATCCGCACGATTCCGGTACCCGATGAAGACCAGAACTCCCCGCATCAATCCCAACGACGAAACCCAGCTCGAGCGGCTGGCGCAGACCGTGATGCAACGCGCGCCGCTCGACGCGCTGTTGCTGCTCGAGCGGGAATCCGACGAGGTCATCGCCGCCGTGCTCGAGAAGGTCCGGCCCGACTTCGCGGTGCGCATCCTGTCGCACATGGATCCGAAGCGCGCGGCCAAGCTGTCGCCGAAGATTCACCAGCAGATCGGCGACCAGTGGTCGGTCAATCTGGGTTACGCCGAAGACAGCGTCGGGCGGATCATGGAACCGCCCGCCGATGCTTTTCCGGGCTCGATGACGGTGGCCGAACTGATCGACGCGCTGCGCAGAACGGCGGTTCGCCGCCAGGTCGTCTACGCCTTCGTCGTCGACGAGGACCACCGCCTGATCGGCCTCGTCGTGCTACGCGACCTGTTGTTCGCAAACCCCGACGATCGCCTCGAAGAACTCATGATTACCGATCCGTTTTACTTCGAGGCGTCGACGCCGCTCGAGGCGACGATGCAGGACGCGCTGTTGCGGCATTACCCGATGTACCCGGTATGCGACGAGCAACGCCACCTGGTCGGCCAGCTTCGCGGCTACGCGCTGTTCGAGCGGCGGACCTACGTACTGACCGCGCAGAGCGGCAAAATGGTCGGCGTCGAAAAGGAAGAACGCGTCGGCACGCCGTGGTTGCGCTGCCTGCTGATGCGCCACCCGTGGTTGCAGCTCAACCTGCTGACCGCGTTTCTCGCCGGCGCCGTGGTCGGCCTGTTCGAGGACACGATTGCGCGCGTCGTCGTGCTCGCGGCGTTCCTGCCGATCCTTGCCGGCCAGTGCGGCAACACCGGCTGCCAGGCGCTTGCCGTGACCCTGCGCAGCATGGTCCTCAAGGAGCTCAAACCGGGCATGGAAAAAAAACTGTTTGCCAAGGAGGCATTTCTCGGCGCCGGCAACGGCATGCTCGTCGGCATCCCCGCCGCGATCGGCATGTACGCTTACGCGTCGATGCAGGAATTCGAAACCGCGCCCCTGCTGGCGATAATCGTGTTTCTGGCGATGGCCGGCGCCTGCGTCGCCAGCGGTGTCAGCGGCGTGGTCGTTCCGCTCGCGCTACGCCGCCTCGGCGCCGACCCGGTGACTGCGTCGACGATCTTCCTGACGACGCTGACCGACGTCGTCAGCATGGGTTTGTTGCTGTTGCTGGCAACGCTGATCCTGCTCTGACCCGAATCGCGGTCGCGCGAAGGCTTACCAGTCCGGAGCCTGTGGTGACGCGCCGGGATCGGGCCGATAATCCGGTCGAGGTGCTGGTACGGGACGTTCGGGCAGCAGACGGATCCGCGCCCGGCCGAGCCGCGCCGGCAAGTATGCCATCAACGCAACCATCGCGAGCATCACGCCGCCCTGGATCAGGAACACCGCGCGCAGGTCGAACAGCGACAACACCAGCGCAAAGACCGCCGGCGGCAGGAGTTCGGCCATGTCGAGGTAGGTGCGAAACACGGTGGTCATTTCCTCGCGCTCGCGCGGCCGCACCGCCGCCAGGAATGGCACGTTGCCGACCGCGTCGAGAGTCACGGTGCCGATCGTCGCCGCCAGCAGCATCGCGACGACCAGCGTCGCCGAATCGAACCACAGGCCGGCGCCGAGGGTGCAGACGCCGCTGATCAGAAAGCCGGCGCGCAGCACCGCACGCACGCCGAAGCGACGGGCGAGGCGGCCGACCAGCGGCGACAGGAACAGCAGGCCGTTGCCGGCCGAGATCACCAGCGCGCCGGCGAGTTCGCCAAGCCCTTGCTGGATCGCGTAAACCGGCGTGTAGATGAAAAAGAAAACCCACCACCAGGAGCGTACGAAGACGATGCTCCAGGCGAGTCGCAGCCGCGGCTGGCACGCGAAGCGGCCGATCGAGCGCAGCGGGCCGCGCCGCGAACGTTCGACCGGCGCGGTAATCCCGGGCGCATCGGAAAGGCGCAAAATCCAGAAGATCAGCAACAGCAGCAACGACATCGAGCCGCTGGCGAGGAACGGCGTGACCGTCGCGACACGCTCGTAGAGATACACGCCGGTGACCGGCCCGACCAGCCAGGCGAAGGCGCCGAACTGCATGCGCTTCGGCTCGGCGAGGGTCAGTTCCTCGCGACGCACGTACTGCAGGATGTAGAGGCTCAGGGTGATGTTCAGGCAGGCCGTACCGTAGACCCGAAACAGCATGCCCAGGACCTGCCCCGGCAACGTCTGGCTGGCAAGCGCGGCGGCGGCGGCGATCAGCAGGATCGCGCCGAGCGTGTAAACCCGGCGCCGGCTGAGAATCCGGATCAGCGTCGGGATCGAGAAACTCGCGACCAGGCCGGTCAGGCCGACGATGGAAAACAGCAGGCTGACGTCGCGCGCGTTGCCGAGCAGGTGCATCGCCTGTACCGTGATGACGGTCGCGAGCAGCGCCCGCGCGCAGGACTCGACCGCGAACAGTGACGCGAACACGCGCGCGCCGGGGCGCTGCTGCGCGGTTTGCAACCAGACCGGATACCTGACGTGCACGCCGATTTCTCCCTGCGTTGGCGGTAAAAAACGCGCAACATATAGCACCGGAAATTCCGCATTGCCACGGAATCTTCAAGCCGCCGGGGGAAATGAGAATTATTCCCGTGGCGCCCGTGATACGAGTCCGAAAAAGGTCCACCGCGACTCTCTATTTTATGGGGTCAGAGAGAGGTTCAGGTGTCGCCCGCGAGAAACGGCTCGAGCCAACCGAGCACCTCGTCTGGTGCTTCCTCGGCGAGGTAATGCCCGCTCGAGACCGCCCCGCCGGTGACCTCGCCGGCGCAATAATCCCGCCAGATCGCGAGCGGATCGTACCAGCTACCGATTCTGTTCTGCGCACCCCACAGCACCAGCAGCGGGCAACGTATCCTGTCGCCGGCCGCGCGGCTCGCGCGGTCGTGTTCGAGATCGATCGTCGCGGCCGCGCGGTAATCCTCGCACATGCCGCGAATCATGTCGGGATCGCGCACCGCGGCGAGGTAGTCGGCGAGCGCGTCGGGATGGAAGAAATCGTCGGCCTTTGGTTCTCGCGCGGTGTGCGCGAAAAACCAGGTCTCGGGCGCCGCATTAATCAGGTTTTCCGGGAACGGGTGGCGTTGCGCGAACCAGAACCAGTGGTAATAGCCGAGCGCGAAAGCCATGTCGGTGCGCTCGAAATGCTCGAGCGTCGGAACGATGTCGAGCACCGCCAGGCGCTCGACGCGCTCGGGATAGTCCAGCGCCAGCCGGTGGGCGACGCGCGCGCCGCGGTCGTGGCTGACGACGGCAAAGCGCTCATGACCGAAGTGCGACATCAGTTGTGCCATGTCCCGCGCCATCGCGCGCTTGGCATAGGCCGCGTGGTCGGCGCTCGCCGGCGGCTTGTGCGAACCGCCGTAGCCGCGCAGGTCGGGGCAAATCAGCGTGTAGCGGAGCGCCAGCGCGGGCGCCACCGCGTGCCACATCGCATGCGTTTGCGGATTGCCGTGCAGCAACAACAGCGGCGGGCCGCTGCCGTCGTGGCGCAAGCGCAGCGTCCCGGCCTCGACCTCGATTTCGGTCAGCGAAAATTCGTCGAAGAAAGCCATCCGCGCATCTTAAACGGACCGGTCACCGGGGGCCAGTTTGACGAGTCGCCTGATCGATGATTAGATGAGCCGTCCGGGGGTTCGATCCCAGACTCGTACCGGCGTTCCCGAGAACCCTCGAGGCGGCCCGGCAGCCGGACCGCGATTCGAACCGGGCGCGCATTCGGCGCGTCCCCGGGACCGCCGGTGGAAATGCAGGAGAGGCGCATGACGACGAAAGCCTGCAAACGCTGTCAGGGCGAAACCCACATTCACGCCATCCCTTATGCCGACGGCGAAGCCGGGCCCCTGAAAATACGCCTGCACGACCTGCCGGTGCTCAAGTGCAACGAGGGTCACAAGCAATTTCTCGCGCCCCAGTTCCCCGGCATGCTGCTCGACCATCTGTTGCAGGAAGACGAGCCGGAATTACCGGCCGGCGAGGAAAAAGGCCTGATCATGAAGAAATACCTGTGCGAGAGTTGCGGCGAGGAGCTCGAGGCCAAACCCGATCATCGGCACACTTTCTCGCTCGAGGTCCGGCTCGAGGACCTAAATCCGATCGGCGTCGACCTG
>JBFFXR010000108.1:0-10296 GCA_041569645.1 Gammaproteobacteria bacterium | reverse complement strand
CGACGGTGTTGGCGACAGCGACCCCGGTGAGAACGCAACTTCGACCACCAGCACCCAGGCTGCCGTTTCGATCGACATCGGCGACACCATGACGCTCGCTATCGGCATTGACGACGATGACGGCCAGGAAGAAGCGACCACGGGCATCACGCTGCACGGCACCGCTGGCGACATCGCCTACGCGGTATCCTTGCAGTCCGAAGACGACTTGCTCCTTGACGACTTACTCGCTGGTACTCCTGGCACGGATGACGTGCAAGGCCTGCAAATCTGGGTCAGCTTCGGTCAGTTCTGGGTTGGCTACGGCCAGGTCGACGTCGACAGCGCAGACGTCACTCCGACCGTCATCTCGGCCGGCTACTCGGCACCGATCGGTCGCCAGACGCAGTGGTGGATCGAGGCTTCGAGCGAAGACTGGGACGACGCTCGTGAAGACGAGACCAACATCGTTGCCGCCATTCGCTACGACTACAACTAGTCGAAGCACCATGCAGTATAAAGAGGGCCCCGTTCCGGGGCCCTTTTTTATGCGTGACGAGAAATTGATAAAGTTAATCGAATCCAGCGTTTACGGCGTCACCAGTTCCATCATGTCGCCAAGGGCAGCTCGGATTTCGGCCAGTTTCGGGTAACTGCTCGCAGCGTTGTAACCGTACGACAGATCGCCATTCTTGGCGCAAAACAGCGCTCGCACCGCGGGCTGCATGTCCGACCTGAGGCGCATTTCGACCTGGAACACGATAAACGCCGGCCATTCCTCGAAACCGCCGCCCATAGCCGCGGTATAGACCCGGCCGATGCGATTAATGTCATTGAATTGGCGCACCTCGTAAACCTCGAATCGACCCGGCTCGATTTTCGTCTGCGATTCGCCGGCCTCGCGGATCGGGCGGGTCTGGACGCTGCAATAGACGCTCCAATGATCGAGATTGCCGCGAGCTACTACGCGCCCGCCCTGGAGGAAAACTCTCGCGCTGCCGTAGGGAACATCCAGGCTCTGCCTGACTTCGAGTTGCGTTCCCGGGGGTACCGACGGGGAATATGCGGGAGTCGAAGCGCACCCGGCGAGCACCCCTGCAAGGCAGGCGGCTAATCCGAGGCGGTGCAGTGGCAATCTTCGTGTGTGGTTGTTCATGATTCCTCGGCTGGATTGATACGATATGACAGATGCAGGTTATCGGAGTTCGGTAGAGCCGGATCGGGTCCGGGGCAATAGCGTGAGCGATTCAGCGCACTTTGCGATACCTGAAATATTACGCCTGAATCGCCCCATCGGATTTGTCCGTATCCCGCGGTAGCAAATTCCAGCGGCGCAATCCCGTCATTATTGCCATCGACGGATTGCTTTGGTGTAGAATCCGGACGCGCCGCGTAAACCCGTACGGAGTCAATGAAACAGCTATTCGATTTTTTCCCCATCCTGGTGTTCTTCGTCCTGTACAAGTTCTACCTGGACTTGCCCGATGAATTCATTTTCGCCGTCAATGCATGGGTACCGTTGATGGAGCTCAAGCCCGGCGAAGAAAGTCACGCGATCTACCTCGCGACGCTGGCCGCCATCGTCGTCACGCTAATCCAGGTCGTCGCGGCGATGATCATCGTCAAGAAAATCGAGAAGATGCCGCTGATTACGCTCGCGCTGCTGCTGGTATTCGGCGGCGCGACGCTGGCGCTGAAGGATCCGCTATTCATCCAGTGGAAACCGACCGCGATCAACTGGCTGTTCGCGCTGGTGTTCCTCGGCAGCCATGCGATCGGCGACAAGCCGCTGGTACAGCACATGATGGGCCAGGCGCTCGAGATCAACGATCAGCGCGTCTGGGTGCAATTGAACCTGGCCTGGGTCGCGTTCTTCTTCGTCGCCGGCGTCGCCAACCTGGTCGTCGCGCCCGAGATCGACCCGCTCGGTCTGCAGTTCAGCGAAGACACCTGGGTCGATTTCAAGCTCTTCGGCCTGATGGGCATGACCATCGCCTTTGTCGTCGCGCAGGCCATCTACCTGGCGCGTTATCTGCCCGACACCGATGAGGAGACCCGCTGATGCTCTATAGTATCGTCGCAACCGACCACCCCGACAGCCTCGACAAGCGCCTAGCTGCGCGACCCGACCACGTCGCGCGCCTGACCGAGCTGCGCGAGCAGGGCCGCCTGATGCTGGCCGGGCCCAACCCGGCGATCGACAGCGAGGATCCCGGCGACGCCGGCTTTTCCGGCAGCATCATCGTCGCCGAGTTCGAGTCGCTGACCGCGGCGCAGGCCTGGGCCGATGCCGACCCCTACGTCGCAGCCGGCGTCTACGCCGAGGTCAACGTCAAACCGTTCAAGAAAGTATTGCCGTAAAAGCGACGGCACCGGGATTAGGCCGACAATAGCGCGATCCGCGAGCCCGGTGGCCACCCGTCTTTGCGAGCGCAGCGAAGCAATCTCCCATTCCTGCCGTCATTGCGAGCGCAGCGAAGCAATCTCCACGAATCGGGCAAGTGTCAGGAGGTTGCTTCGGCCGCGCGAACCTCGCAATGACGTTCAGGTAACCGTTAACCGCAGCTACCGATGACATTACTTGGGAAAGGACTCTAGAGGTACTTGCTCGGGCTTTCGAGCTTTTCGCTGATCTCGCGCAGCAACATGTCTTCCGATTCGATGCGCTCGGCCATCGCCTCGCCGATCGCCGACAGGTCGCTGTAGAGATCGACGATGCTCTCGGGGTCGTCGGCACCGTCATACTTGTCGTTGAAGTCGACGAAAGCCTGGGTGGTATCCGAAATCGTCGGGTAGACGCGGTCGGCGACCTTCTTGATATTGCCGCGCCGCTCCTTGCCGTCGATGATACGCTCGTAGATCTCGAAGTGGCCGCGCGCGGTGTAGTCGACGAGGCGCTGGTTGAAGGTGCGCAAGTTGTCGATCACCTGCTGCGTCGGCACCTCACCAGCTTCGAGCTCGGCGAGTTCGCACATCGAAACGAGCACCTGCTGGCGATCCTGCAGCAACGTGTTGATCGTATGCGTCTGGCGCGTGCGCCGATTTTCCTCGGCCGAGATGCGCTCGGCGATTTGCGCAATCTTGTCAATCTGGGAATCGCTCACGGGTCTCCTCGTTACAGCCTCGTCTTGTTATCGTGCGAGCCAGCGATAATGAGCCTATTATGCGTAAATTTGGTCGGGGGTAAACAACCGAATCTCTATTTTGCGACGGCGGCCTTTGTTAAACTCGCCGAATTTGAACCAGGTCGCATTCCGTGGGTGAATCGCTCGAAGCCAAGATCGCGAAGCTCGAAATCATGTTCAGCGAGCAGGAATACACGATCCAGTCGCTCAACGACATGATCGCGCAGCAGGATCAGGAAATCTCGCAGCTCAACATCAATCTCGACCAGGTCAGGGTCCAGCTGCGCGCGCTCAAGAGCGAACTGTCGGTCGAAATCGACCCCGAGATCGACAAGCCGCCGCACTACTGATGACGCCGGCGCGGCGCGCGCTCGAGCGGCTTGCGACCGCTGGCCCAAGCCCTCTCGAAATCGACGCCGACGCGAACGGCACCAGCCTGCGCTTGAGCTCGCCTCGGCTCGAATTCCGCCACAGTTTCGTCAGCGGCCCGATCGCGCGGCGCGCGCGCCAGCCGAACCAGGCGCTGTTGCGCGCCTGCCGCGACCGCAAACGCTCGATCGAGACGGTTCTAGACCTCACCGCCGGCTGGGGCATCGACGCGCTGACCCTTGCGCATCACGGCTTGCGCGTAGTTTTGGTCGAGCAAGCCGAACTGCTGCACGCGGTCGTCGCCCATGCCATCGAATGCCTCGCGGCAGACCCGGAACGCGCCGCGATTGCCGCGCGCATGCAATGTCATCACGCGGAATCGCGTGACTATCTCGAATCGCTTGCGCCGGCGCGGCGCTTCGATTGCATATATCTCGATCCGATGTTCCCACCGCACAAGTCCGGCGCGCGGCCGGGCAAGGAAATGCAACTGCTGCAACTGCTGACCGAAAACGCCGGTATCGAGGCTTGCTTCGAACTCGCGCTGGGGCGCGCCCGCAACCGCGTGGTTGTCAAACGTCCGGCCAGGGCGCCGGCACTGACGGCGCGTCAGCCCGATATCGTTTACCGTGAAAAGACCGTACGCTTCGACGTCTATTTGACTCGAGGTTAGGTGGGTGTCACCCGTATCGGGCCGGGGTCAGGAGGTTGCTTCGTCGTGCGCGGCCATCGGTCGCGCCCTCCTCGCAATGGCCTGTCGGTCGCCGCTGCCGCGGCGACAGGCCTCGCGACGAAGCCGCTGGCCCTAGTCGCGGCGGTTGGTGAACTGCAGCGGCAGGCCGAGATTGGCGCCGCGCAACAGCTGCATGACCTGCTGCAGGTCGTCGCGCTTCTTGCCGCTGACGCGGACCTGTTCGCCCTGAATCGCAGCCTGAACCTTGAGCTTGCTGTCCTTGATCAGCTTGACGATCTTGCGCGCGATGTCCTTGTCGAGGCCCTCGCGAACCTTTGCCGACTGCCGCGCGCGGCGGTTCATCTCGACGATGTCGCCGAACTCGAGACAGCCGACGTCGATACCGCGTTTCGACATTTTCTCCTTCAGGATCGGCGCCATCTGCTTGAGCTGGAATTCGGCTTCGGCCTCCAGCACGAGTTCGTTGCCGCTCGCATCGATGCGCGCGTTCGAGCCCTTGAAGTCGTAGCGCGTGCCGATTTCGCGATTGGCCTGGTCGAGGGCGTTGGTCAATTCGTGATGATCGATCTCGGAGACGACGTCGAAGGAAGGCATGCGCGGTCAGGGCCTGATAGTCAGGGTCTTGAATTCGGGCCCGAAATTATAATCCGGTATCGTCAGATTGCGATAGTCCCGCTCGCTCGCATGCGCGCGGCCGGCAAGATCATAGCGCGCGTCGCCGCAAGTCTCGCGCAAACTCCCGGCCTCGATGGCCAGCGGGCAACCGAGATCGGTACCGAGCGCGTAGGCGACGAAATACTCGGGATCGCGTGAACGGACCGTATTGTTGGCGAACGCTGGCTGACGGCTGCGCTTCGACGCCGGATCCTGCAAGAGGTCGCCGGCGCGGCGCAGCGCGTCGATTGCCGTCGCCGAGCGCCTGACGACGACGATCGACAGGTTATCCTGGCGCAGGATCACGGCTTCGTCGAGCTCTAGCTCGGGCAGGTTGAACAGGTAAGATTCGTAGACTCGCTGCGGCCGCCAGTCGAACGAGAAATCGAGCAGCACGAAGACGATCGCCGCGGCGCCGGCGAGGACGAAAAAACGCAACAACCGCTCGATCGGGCTGCGCTTCGGATTTACCACCGTCAGGGTTCGAGCGTGACGGGTTCGCCGGCCTGCTCGCTGCAGCACTGGCTTAGCACGACGAACAGTTCCTCGCCGTCATCGTCCTTGCGCCAGGCGCCACTATCGGGGTCATAGTCGAAGTGCAGGCCGCCCGAGCGCGCGGCGACCCACAGCTGCTTCAGCGGCGCCTGCTTGTTGACGATGATCCGGCTGCCGTTGACGAACTCCAGCGTCAGAATGCCGCCGCCGCTGTCGTAGTCGATATCGGCGCCGCTCGCGTCGATCGCTTCTTCGATCGCGACCATCGTCTCGTCGGCGAGCGTTTCGAACTCGGATTCGCTAATCATCGCCGGCGGCCTCGAAGTCGAGCGATAGCGAGTTGATGCAATAGCGCTTGCCGGTGGTGTCGCGCGGGCCATCGTCGAACACGTGGCCGAGGTGGCAGCCGCATTTGTCGCACATGACCTCGACGCGCTGCATGCCGAGGCTGGAATCCTCCTCGTAACAAATCACGCCGTCGCCCGCCGGCCGGTCGAAGGACGGCCAGCCCGAGCCCGAGTCATACTTGTCGTCCGACACGAACAGCACTTCGCCGCAGCACTTGCAACGGTAGTCGCCGGCGGCGTGATTGTCGCAGTACTCCCCGGAGAACGGCGCTTCGGTGCCCTTCTCGCGGCAAACGTAGTATTCCTCGGCGCTCAGCTTTTCGCGCCATTGCGCGTCGTCATTCATTTATCTCTCCGATTTGGGGACGGTACATTTGCTTGCCGTCGACGAGGTAGATCCAGCCACGTGCGATGCGGTAGATAAACCAGAAAGTGAGTACGCCCAGCACCGCGTAGCCAATCAGGATGAACGTCGTCAGCACACCGAGAATAATCCAAAGCAGGCCGTACCAGAAGGTATTTTTCTGCCACGCGAAGTGCGTTTCGATCCAGGTGCCGCGCACGTCCTCATCCTTGATGTAATTGATGATGATACCGACGACCGGAAGAATCGGCAGCACGAAGCCGAAAGCCTGCAGGATGTAGACGAGAAATGCGTATTTCTTCAACTCCGCCTGTCGTTCGTCGTCGAACAGCATCAACCACCCCCGATCAGTCGCTCGAAACCGGCCTGGTCGATGATCTCGACGCCGAGCTCGCGCGCCCTGGCGACCTTCGAGCCCGGATTTTCGCCGGCGATTACCGCGCTGGTTTTGGCTGACACGCTGCCGCTGACTTTGGCGCCGCGCGCCTTCAGCAAACGCGCCGCCTGGTCACGGCTATAGCCATCGAGTGTGCCGCTGATAACGAAGGTCTGGCCCTCGAGGGTCTGCTCGGCTAAATGGCGCGCGGCGACCGCCGGCCAGTGGATGCCGTGGGCGAGCAACTGGCGAACGATGTCGCGATTTTGCGCCTGGTCGAAGAAGTGGCGCACGTTCTCGGCGACCACCGGGCCGACGTCCTCGACTCGCTGCAACTCGTCGACGTCGGCGTCCATCAGCGCCTCGAGATCGGCAAAATGCCCGGCCAGCGCCTCGGCGGTCGCCTCGCCGACCTCGCGAACGCCGAGGGCGTAAACGAAGCGCGCGAGCGTCGTCTGCTTGCTCTTGTCGAGCGCGTCGAGCAGGTTTTGCGCCGATTTTTCCGCCATCCGCTCGAGTCCCGACAGCTGCTCCAGCGTCAGGTCGAAGATATCGGCGACCGAATCGATCATCTCGAGGTCGACGAGCTGCTCGACCAGCTTGTCACCTAGTCCCTCGATATCCATCGCCTTGCGCGAGGCAAAGTGCTTGATCGCCTCCTTGCGCTGCGCCGCGCAGGCGAGTCCGCCGCTGCAGCGAAAGATTGCCTGTCCCGGTTGCTGGATGACCTCGGAGTCGCATACCGGGCAGCGCTTCGGCATCTTCGGTTTCCTGAGCCGTCCTTCGCGTTGTTCGACCACCGGTGCGACGACCTCCGGAATCACGTCACCGGCGCGGCGCACGATAACCCGGTCGCCGATTCGGATATCCTTGCGCTCGATCTCGTCCATGTTGTGCAGCGTCGCATTGCTGACCATGACGCCACCGACCGCAACCGGCTCGAGGCGCGCCACCGGCGTCAGGGCGCCGGTGCGGCCCACCTGAAAATCGACGTCGAGCAGGCGGGTGATGACTTCCTGGGCCGGGAACTTGTAAGCGATCGCCCAGCGGGGCGCGCGCGCTACGTAACCTGCCTGCTGTTGCAGGCGGCGATCGTCGAGCTTGTAGACCACGCCATCGATGTCGTAGCCGAGCTCGTCGCGCCGCTCGAGCGTGCGCCGGTGATAGTCGAGGCAGGCGTCGATCGAATCGAGCAACTCGATTTCGCGGCTGATCGGAATGCCGAGATCGCGCAGGAAATGCATTTGCGCATATTGGCTATCGGGCATTTCGGCACCTTCGCAGACGCCGACGCCATAACTGCAAAATCGCAGCGGCCGGCTCGCGGTGATGCGCGAATCGAGCAGCCGCAGACTGCCGGCGGCGGCGTTGCGCGGATTGGCGAAGACCTTGCCGCCGCTTTCGCGTTGCGCCTCGTTCAATGCCTCGAAACCGACGCGTTCCATGTAGACCTCGCCACGCACCTCGAGACGCCGTGGCAATGCCTCGCCCTTGAGCTTCAGCGGTATCGATTTCAGCGTGCGCGCATTAGCGGTGATGTTCTCGCCGGTACGACCGTCGCCGCGGGTCGCCGCGCGCAGGAGTCGGCCGTCCTCGTAGAGCAGGCTCAACGCGAGCCCGTCGAGCTTGGGCTCGGCGCAATAGTCGAGCGGTGACGCGGTGTCGAGCAGCTCGTGCAGACGCTCGTCGAAGGCCAGCATCTCGGCCTCGTCGAAGGCATTTTCGAGCGACAGCATCGCGACTTCGTGCGCGACGGTCTCGAAGTGGCTGGCCGGTGCCGAGCCGACTCGCTGGGTCGGCGAGTCGGGCGTAACCAGGTCGCCATACTCGGCCTCGAGCGCCTGTAGCCGGCGAAACAGTTTGTCGTAGGCCTGGTCGGTGACGGTCGGTTCGTCGAGCACGTAGTAACGATAATTGTGCTCGTCGATTTCGCGCCTGAGCTGTTCGGCCTCGGCGCGAATTTCCGGCGACGCCGCCATCCTCAGGTAAGCTCCGCGCGTATATCGGTTACGTCGCTGATCGTCAGCAGTTCCTGGCTTGGCTTGTAAACCTTGACATTTAGCGAGCGCACCAGCTCGTCGACTTTCTTCAGCATCGCCTCGTAGGCGCGACGCGGATCGGCACAGCTATCGAGATCGATAAAACAATTGAAGCCCAGCGTCGTGAACTCCGGATCGTCGAGGTCGCCGAAATCTCCTGGCGGCGACAGGCTTGCGATCGTGAAAAGGATTTCGTCGCCATCGCGAAATTCGAGCAGCTTGTCGTGGTTGAGCGACAGCCCGGCGTCGCGCACCGCGGCCTGCGCCTCTTCGCCAGTGATCAGGCGAAAATCCTCGTGCCGCAGGTGATAGCTGATCAGGCGGTTATCGTTCTTGAGCGCGATGTCCGGCGCCAAATAGAGCTCCGGTTCGGGCACCGTATACGACGTCTTTTCCGTCTCGCGGGCCGGATTGATCTCGATCTCGCCGACCGCGTCGGCGTCGTCGTCGTGCAGGATCTGATTAAGATTGTCGAGTTCGTGGCGTAGTTGCTCGTCCTCGATAAATGCGGAATCGATTTCCTCGCGGGTGAAATTTTCCATCGCGCTGCGCTTGCGCAGGCGTGACTGGTGCAGGCTGAACAGGTAGATGCCTGCCGCCAGTACGATGGCGATGATCACCAGCACCCAGCGGAAGACGGTGGCGTCCACTACTTTACCCCGGCCAGCACCACCGCGTCGTCGACGTCGACCGAGACCAGCCGCGAAACACCGGGCTCATGCATCGTGACGCCGTTGAGCGTCTGTGCCATTTCCATCGTGATCTTGTTGTGCGTGATCATGATGAACTGCACCTGTTCGGCCATTTCCGCGACCATGCTGCAAAAGCGGCCGACGTTGGCGTCGTCGAGCGGCGCGTCGACCTCGTCGAGCATACAAAACGGCGACGGGTTCAGCTCGAAGATCGCGAAGATCAAGGCCACCGCGGTCAGCGCTTTTTCACCGCCCGACAACAGCTGCAGATTCGTGATGCGCTTACCCGGCGGCCGCGCCATGATTTGCACGCCGGTATTGAGCAAGTCGTTCTCGGTCATTTCGAGATGCGCCTCGCCGCCGCCGAACAGCTTCGGAAAGCGCTCGCCGAGACGGGTGTTGACCTGCTCGAAGGTATCCCTGAAGCGCTCCTTGGTCTCGCGGTCTATCTTGCGAATCGCATCTTCGAGGGTCGACAGCGCGGTGATCAGGTCCTGGTGCTGGGCGTCGAGATACTGCTTGCGCTCGGCTTGCTCCTCGTATTCGTCGATCGCCGCGAGGTTGATCGGGCCGAGCCGCTCGATGCGGTTTTCGAGCCTTGTCTGGCGTTCGCGCCAGGTTTCGAGATCGGCTTCGGCGGCGAGATTTTCCGCGAGTTCGGCGGTATCGAGTCCGGTTTGCGCGAGCTGCTCCTCGATCGTGCTCGAGCGAATCCGCGCTTCCTGCAGCTGCATGCGCTCGCTCTCCAGCTGGTTGCGGATCTCGTCGACCCGCTGCTGGCGCGCGCTACGCTCCGTTTCGAGCTCGCGCTGGCGATTGTCGGCCTCGCCGACTTCGCGCTGCGACTGCTCGAGTTCCTGCTGTTTCTCGTTGCGCGCGGCGAGCAGGCTTTGCAGTTCGCTTTCGAGCGTCGCGATCGGGTCATCGGCGTCGTCGATCGCCAGCTCGAGCTCCGCCTGCCGCGCCACGTGCTGGGCAGTTTGTTGCCGCAGGCGTTCGATATTGGCAGCCAGCGCCCGGCGCTCCGAATCGAACGCCTGGGCGCGCATCTGCAACTGGTGCGACCGGTCGCGCGCGGCATGCAGTGCGTCGCGCGCGGCGGTCAGATTCTGCTGGCGCTCGGTCTTCTGCTGTTGCAGACCGGCTTCGAGATCGCCCATCT
>JBFFXR010000107.1:0-10340 GCA_041569645.1 Gammaproteobacteria bacterium | reverse complement strand
TACCTTTCGGTATACACACTTTCCAGGCGTGCTCCTTCGACCGCTCGGACATCTCTCCTGAAGGCCGCGAAGACTACCGTATTCGTATTGTCTCCGCAATCGCTCGACCGGCAGCCGCGATTCCGTGACCTGCGCAAAAAAAAAGCCGCGGCTTTGGGGGAAGCCGCGGCACAATGGGATTGGGTAATCCCGGGGAGGAATCGTTTTACTGGCAGCCGTAGCCGAACCAGCCCTGGGTTTGCTTGCCGTCTTTCGGATCGCAGGACGGGGAGCCGGCCCAGGCCATGTAAGTCGCCGGGTTGGCGTAAACCATGTAGCTGGACGGGTTCATCGCCGGTTGGTACATCGCCGGGTTTAGGGCGTGCTCGTAGGTCTGCGGATTCATCCACCAGGCCAGCGTCTGCTGATCCATCATGACCTGGTAAGATGCCGGGTTCATCCACGCCATCATGTTCTCGGGCTTCATGAACTCCATGAAGAATTGCGGCTGCATGAACTGGGTGTAGGTCGCGGGATTGGCGAACATCGTGTGCATGCCGGTATGGGTCTTGGGATCGACGATTTTCATCCAGTCGGCCGGGTGCGCGGCGTTGAACTGCAGGCCGGTTACCGGCGCCGCGGACGCGTTGCCGACCGTGTTCATCCAACTGGTCGGATCGAAAAAGTTGAATGCCGGGGCGGTTGCGGCCGGGGTTTGCTCGGCGCCGTCGGTTTTCTCGGTAGCGTGGCCGGCGATACCGAAGGTCAGCAAAGCGGCGGCGGTCAGTGAAATAAGCTTGTTCTTCATCCTGGTGTCTCCTCTCGAACGTTTGAAAACTGGAAAATGACTGAAATTCGAAGTGGAGTATGAATGATATTAGAAATGACTAATATACTAATGAAGAGTTAGAGCCTATCCCCAAAGGAAGGGGTCGATAACGCGCTTCCGAGCGCGGCTTGCTATTTACTCGCCGGCGCCGGGTAGTTCGGGTATGCCTGGATCGGCGCCGGCAAACAGCCGATCCGGATCAAGCGAGCCCGAATTCCGCTGTCGGGCCCATCAATTGCGGCTTGCGTATCTAGCGGGTAACGAGGCGTCAGGATTACTCGAGCGCCTCTACGACGATGCCGCGCAGCAGCGCCTCGATCTCGTCCAGCACGCCCTCCGATTCGGGCCCGGCGGCGGGAACCTGGTAGGCGACGTGCACCGTGTCGGGTGCCCCGGTGAGTACGTAGACACTGACCGTAAACGGGCACAGCACCAGATTATTCGGGTTTGCTTGCACCAGCTGGTGCGAAATCAGCGCGTTGCAGAATTCGAGCGTGGTTGCATGAATAAACACGTTCCGCTCGAAACCGAGATCCGCGGCAGTGCGATTTAGCATGTCGCTCGCGTGTAGTTCGTCGTTGATCTTCATGCCACGGCCGATGATCGCGTTGCGCAGGTTGTCGAGAATGTACTCGTATTCCTCCTGGATCGCGTGGGTGACGATCGGGTTGGTCGCCATTGCGACGGGTGAAATTCGGATAAGTATCAGGCCGACGATTACTGCAATTATCGATTTGTACATACGCGCTTTCCTCCCCGAATTCCTAATTGCACGAAAGTCCCGGCGCTTTGCCCGACGCGGCTCGACCGTCGGAATGCATCGACTCAGGATACCAGCATACGGCATGGCCGGCGAGATCCAGGCGCCGCGCCGTCGCCGCTGGCTACCAGCCTGACGAGACCGTGTTCGAAGCGGTCGAGTGGGCGCGAGCTTTCCCTCCCAACATGAGTATTTTCATTCGCGCGGGGCTTGCCGAAAATGAGAACAAAATCAGAAAGGCAAGCGTCGATGCGTTTCCAATTCATAATTATCATGCTGCTGCCGACGTTGTCCTTCGCGGCCGACCTTGCGCCGCTAGGCGGCGGGATGCGTCTCGAGCAGATTACGCCGGACATTTATTACGTGCAGGGACAGCCCGGCGTCGCCACCGATAACCAGGGTTTCGTGTCGAACGCCGGATTCGTCATCACCGACGACGGCGTCGTCGTGTTCGATTCGCTCGGCACGCCGGCGCTCGCGCGCGTGTTTCTGGGGCTGATTCGGGCCAAGACCAACCAGCCGATCCGGCGCGTCTACGCCAGTCACTATCACGCCGATCACTTTTACGGCCTGCAGGTGTTCAAGGAAGTCGGCGTGAGCGTGCACGCGCCGCTCGGCGCCAACGATTACCTTGATTCCGAAACCGCCGCCGAACGGCTCGAGGAACGCCGCTTTTCGCTCGATCCGTGGGTCAACGACGATACCTACCTGGTGCCGCCCGACGAAATCATCTCGCGCTCGAGCAGCTTCGAGCTCGGCGGCAAACGCTTCACGATCAGCTATCAGGGCAAGGCGCATTCCGATGGCGACATGATGATGCTGGTCGAACCCGACCTGGTGTTGTTCTCGGGCGACCTGATATTCGAGGGGCGTATCCCGTTCATCGGCAACGGCGACACCGGTCACTGGCTCGCAACCCTCGAGCGCCTAGAAACCACCGGCTTGCGCGCGCTGGTGCCAGGGCACGGGCCGGCATCGTTCGAGCCGTCGGCGACCTTGTCGCTGACTCGCGAATACCTGGCCTACATGCGCGATAACCTCGGCCGCGGCGTCGAGGAATTGATGAGCTTCGACGAGATTTACGTCGCCACCGACTGGTCGCGCTTCGAGCACTTGCCGGCCTTCGAGGCCGGCAACCGCATCAATGCCTACCAGGTTTACCTGTCGCTGGAAAGCGAGCTTCTCGGGCAATAGCCCAAGCCGGCGGCGCGGCTTTCGGCGACCGAGTGATTCGAGTAAGCTGGGGCTTTCCGAACACGCCGATGGCGGGAGTATTCGAAATGTCCCAACGGGAGAACTTCTTCAACGTCGACGCGACCGAACAGGGTATCGCCCGCGAACTCGCCGACGGCCTTACAACGCGAATATTTCCGGGCGAGCAGGCGATGGTTTCGATCGTGCGTGTCGAGCCCAATGCCAGTGGCACGGTGCATGCGCATCCGCAGGAGCAGTGGGGCTTTTGCCTGCGCGGTTCGGGCGTGCGCACGCAAGGTGGCGAGGAGATCGAGGTCGGCGAGGGCGATTTCTGGCGCACTCCGGGCAACGTCGAACACGGCTTTCGCGCCGGGCCCGCCGGCGCGGTCATCATCGATATGTTCGCGCCGCCGCGCGACGAATATCGCCGCGCCGGCGAAGGTTTTGCCGCGAACTGAGGCGACGCGCTAGCGGACCACCAGCACCGAGCAGGGTGCGTGGCGCACGACGCGCGACGCGGTCGAGCCGATAAAGTAATCCTTCAGTCCGGGGCGGTGCGACGTGATGATGATCAGGTCGGCCTCGATACTCTCGGAGACGTCGAGAATCGTGTTGTAGGAATGACCGTAACGCACGTCGACGTCGGCGTCGACGCCGTTTTTCTCGGCCAGCGCCTGCAGTTCTTTGGTCACGCCGGCCATGGCCTTCTCGCGGAAATCGGCCGGTAGCTCGATCGCGGCGTAGTTCGGGATGTTTTCGATGACGTGCAGTAGCACGATGCGCGAATTCTCGGCGGCGTGCTCCTTGGCGATTTCGATAATGGCGTCGCTCTCGGCGAGATGCGCCATGTCGACGGGGACCAGGATCTTGTTGTACATGGCTTTGCAATCCTCAGTTGACGTTTGACTTGTGGACGATCGGGCGTCGCATGCGCCCAGTCTCGCCGTCCGCGCCTTGCCGGTCTTGATACGAATCAAGCGGCGTCCATTTAGCGTCGATCGCGGGTTCGACCGGCAATTCGATCGACCAGCCGCCGGTAATGGTGAATTTTATCCTGAATGCGATCACGAAGTGATAATTTTCCGCGATCGCCGTGCGGATATCCATAGTCGTCGTGCGATTGCGAGCCAGCCGGGGCTTGCCGTTGTTGCGGCAAGCCGTAAACTGCGTCAGCAGAACCCGGGAATCCGCGATGAAACCGATCCTCGACAAACCCTTTGGCCTGTTGCTGCTGTGCCTGAGTCTGTTCGGTCTCGAAGCCTTCGCAGTGCTGCTGTTCGCCGAGGCGGGCCTTTTGCAGCGTTTGCTGGCTGAGGATTACAGCTACATTTCGCGCGTCATCCTGTTGATTTATGCCGCTGCGAGCCTGCATTTTCTTCTCGTCGGCTACCGCCTGTCGCGCGAATTCGACGCGGTCGGCCGCGACGATGCGGTCGACGACCACGGCAACGTGCCGCGCTACTACGCGCTGATGCGCCAGGCGGGCAGCGCGACCGACGAAAACGGCGACCTGCTGCTCGACGTGCTCGACGGCCGCTGTCGCGGCCAGTATCGCTTCGGCTACGTGATCGCGGACTTGATGCTCAAGCTGGGTTTGCTGGGTACCGTTATCGGTTTCATCTTCATGCTCGGCTCGCTGGTCGATCTCAACAGCATCGACATCAACGTCATGCAGAGCCTGCTCGCGCAGATGAGCGGCGGCATGAAGGTCGCGTTGTTCACGACCCTGACCGGCCTGAGCTGTGGCGTGCTGCTCAACATGAAATATCAGCTCCTCGACTGGAGCGTCGACAACCTGCTCGACGACGTGCGCGAGCAAACCTGGCGGGCCAGTGCGCAATGAGACGCCGGCGCCATCGCATGCCGCTGACCGATCCGTTCACGGACCTGCTGTTCAATACGCTGCTCGGTTTCACGCTGCTGTTCTTCATTTCGATCATGTTCATGAACCCGATCGCGAAGCTCGGCAATATCAATTACAAGGCCGAATACATCATCACCGCGAGCTGGCCCGACCACCAGCCCGACGACGTCGACCTGTGGGTCCAGGATCCGTACCGCGAAACCGTCTCCTACCTGCGAAAAGAAGCCGGCTGGCTGAATCTCGATCGCGACGACCGCGGCGACATCAACGATACGGTCATGATCAACGGCCGCCGGATGGTGCATCCGATCAACCAGGAAGTCGTCACGATCCGCGGCATCATTTCCGGCGAGTACATCGTCAATCTGCATTACTACGAGTCGCACAGCGACCTGCCGGTGGCGGTCAACGTCAAGATCGAGAAGGTCAATCCGACGCTGCGACTCGTCTACATCGACCAGGTCATGCTCGAGCGGGTCGACGACGAGCGAACGGTGCTGCGATTCGAACTCGACGGCAACGGCGAAATCGTCACAATGAGCAAACTCGAAAAAGTCCTGACGCCGTACCAGCTCGATCCGGCGCAGGTCACGGACCCGGGATAAACCAATGATACCGTCGATTCTCGCCCTCGCGCTGGCCTACGTCTTCCTGCTGTTCGTGCTGGTGCTCGCGGTACTGCGCAGCGACATCAGGCCGGGCCTGAAGTTCGCCGCGGTCGGCGCCTGCTTTGCGTTTTACCTGTGGCACTACGGCGCTCTCGAAGCTTATCTCGGCTGGCCGGCGCGCGACGAGCTGCCGGATAATTTCGAGCTCGTCAGCGTCGTGACGGTCGAGCCGGACATGCAGCGCGGCGAGTCCGGCTCGATCTACCTGTGGGTGCGGGATCTCGATTCCGACCAGCCGATTCCGCGGTCATACCGGCTGGCTTACGACAAGCGCGTGCATCAGCAGGCCGACGACACGCTGCGCCGCCAGCGTCTCGGCGAACGCTTCGTCGGGCGGCCGCGCGCGGGGGGCGGGGATCGTCCGCCGGTCGAGTTCGAAAAGGTCGAGCGTAGCGCCGAGACGCCCAAGTCGGCGGTCAACTAACCGCGCCGGCGCGCCGTTCAGCCGGCTTAAGCTGAAGCTGCGAAGCTGGGGTCGGACCTTGATAACACGCTGATTAAAAGGGATTTTTGTTCGTATCAAGGCCTCGTAATTTGCTTAGACGGCCTATTTTTGGGGTAAAAAGCGACGTTTAAAGATTCACCGGGCGGGGCGAATCCGGATTCCGGGCTTAGCAGCCCCATTTCGACCATGAAATCGGCTGTTTAAGCGTCTAATAGGCCCGCTTTTGGCGAGTAACTATATTAAATTCAGAGTGTTATCTTGGTCCGACCCCGAAACACCCGATCTTGGTCCGACCCCGAAACACCCGAAACACCCGAAACACCGAAACAAGCCGAAGCAAAGTCGGTGGTCAATTTGTCGCGCCGGCACGGCGATTAGCCGGCGTGAGTGCTACGCAATAGAATGAAGCTGCCGTAGAAATACGGCGCATCGAGCAAGTCTTTCGTCGCGCGCGTGAGCATGCTCCGCGCGGCGCTGCGCAATTCCGGCGTGACACCGGGTGTATCGAGCGCGACCCCCATCCAGCGCGACATCGGCGACGGCAGCACGCGGTCGGTCGCGATCCAGTCGCCCGGCGCAACCGGGATCAGCGTTTCGCGCTTGTGCCGCCAGCGGCCGTCGTGGAAGAAGCGCGCGTACGCATCTCCAACGAGTCGCGCCGCGAGCGCCCGCGCGGACGCGGCCTCGAAGGCGCGGCCGTAGGCATCGAAGGCGTGCGCCACGAACGCGTAATCCTCGAATTGTCCGGCGACGCTGCCGCCGGCATGAACGAAGCGGACGAGTTCGTCGCCGCGCAGGAAGTGCTCATGCATTTGCGCATAAAGCGCGTGGGCGCGCTTTGCCTGTTTGTCGTCCAGCGGCGCGGCGAGTACCAGCGCTTCGAGCAGCAGCGCATTCCAGCCGGCGAGACGCTTGTCGTCGGCCGGCATCGTCGGGCGCGAGCCGGCGCGCAGCGTTTCGAGTATGCGGCGATTGCGTATTTCGTCGCCGCTGGCGCCGGGGCCGACCAGCGCTCGCGGCAGGAACTCGCTGTCCGCGGCTTGCAACTGCCACTGACTGGCGAGATAACCGAGGTCCTCGGCGTTCAGCAGCGCGTCGAGTTGTTCGCGGGTCCACCAGTAGGCGGCCCCCTCGATATCATCGGTATCGACCGCCGACAGGCTAGACATGTAGCCGCCGGCGGGGTGGCGCAGGCGCGCCTCGACGAAATCGAGCGTGCGCAATGCGACGCCGGCGTAGCCGCGGTCGGGCCACTGGCGGTGCGCGCGCAGGTACAACGACGCGAGTTGCGCGTTGTCGTAGAGCATCTTCTCGAAGTGCGGCGTTTGCCAGTCGGGGTCGACCGTATAGCGGAAGAAACCGCCCTCGACGTGATCGTTGAGGTGGCGCGTCGCCATGACGTCGAGCGTCAGGCGAACGAAATTGGCGACGTCGGGGTCGAGCTGCGGCTGGCGCGTGACGATTTCGAGCATCGCGGCAATCTGCGGCACGTTCGGAAACTTGCTGGTGTTGCCGAAGCCGCCCTGCAGTTCGTCGGCGGCGAGCATCGTCTGCGCAACGAAAGCATCGACGAGACGCACCACCGGCAGTTCGGGCGCTTGTTGCGCGCTGCCGGGATCACCCATCATTTCGCGCTCGAAGAAAATCCGCGCCGCGCGGCCGAGTTCGGCGTGGCGCTCGCGCCACTCGGCATCGAGCTGCTCGAGCACGTAGAGGAAACGATCGCGCGGCAGGTAGGTGAAGCCGGTGACCGGGTAGCCATCGGGAGTCAGGAACACGTTGAGCGGCCAGCCGGCCGACCCGCGCACGAGCTCGACGAAGGCGATCAGGCGCTGGTCGAGATCGGGATCGAGTTCGCGATCGACCTTGACCGCGATAAAACTTTCGTTGAGGCGCGCGGCAACCTCGGCGTCCTGGTAACTCTCGCGCTGCATGACGTGGCACCAGTGGCACGAGAAGTATCCGATCGAGACCAGCACCAGGCGGTTGCCTTCACGTGCGTCGGCGAAGACCTCGGCCTGCCAGTCGCGCCAGTCGACCGGGTCGTCGCCGTGCAGCGCAAGATACGGCGACGGATGGTCGGCGAGCCGGTTGGCCGCGGTCGCGGGTCCGGCGCCGAAAAGCAGCATCGGGATCAGGTAAAATAGTGGAAAAAGGCGTCGACGGGGCATCAGTTGTCCGGAATCAAGCGTTGGCGCGGGCTGGCGCTCATCATATCACCAAGGTGGTATTGTAACTATATTAGAAAACTCTAATATAATGCCGAATCGAAACCGCTTGATCCCGGAAGTCATCATGCGAATCAAATACCTGGCGCCGGCGCTGCTCGCCGGCTGGCTCGGCGGCGCCGATGCGGCCGCCGAGACGCTCGCGCGCCTGATCGTCGAACCGACCGCGATGTCGCTCGAGCGCGAGCTCGATGGCGTCGTCGAGGCACGCCGCCAGGCGACGCTGTCGGCCGAGGTCGCCGGCAAGATCGAGGCGGTCAACTTCGACGTCGACGATTACGTCGAGCAGGGCCAGGTCGTGCTGCGTATTCGCGACCGCGAATACCGCGCCGGCGTCGAGCAGGCCCGCGCGGCGCTCGCCGAAGCCCGCGCCGGTCTCGGCGACGCGCGCCTCGAATTCAAGCGCAGCCAGGACCTGCTCAGGCAAAAATTGATTTCGCGGGCGCAATTCGACCGCGCCGAGGCTACGCTCAAGGCGGCCGAGGCGCGCCGGGCAGCTGCCGCGGCCGGTCTCGAGCGCGCCGAGGAATTGCTCGGCCACACGATCGTCAAGGCCCCCTACAGCGGCGTAGTCGTCGCGCGTCACGTCGAGCCCGGTGAATCGGTCAGCCCCGGGCAGCCGATCATGAGCGGCTACGCCGTGGGCGAGCTGCGCGTCAGCGCCGACGTGCCGCAGTCGATGATCGCGCAACTCCGTGCGCGCCGCGAAGCGCGCGTTGTCGTGATCGAAAGCGGCGAATCGATTGCGGTCGACCGGATCACGATCCACCCGTTCGCGAACCCGCAGAACCATTCCTTCCGCGTGCGCCTCGAGCTGCCGCGGCAGCCGCTGCCGCTGTTCCCGGGCATGCTGGTCAAGGTCGCGATCGCGCTCGGCGAGACCGAGCGCCTGCTGATTCCGCAGGCCGCGCTGGTGTCGCGCACCGAGGTCAACGCGGTCTACGTCATCGACGCCGACGAACGCGTGACGCTGCGCCAGGTGCGCCCGGGCAACCGTTTCGGCGAGCAGGTCGAAATTCTCGCCGGGCTCGACGCCGGTGAGACCATCGCGCTCGACCCGGTCGCCGCCGGCATCGCGCTCAAGCAACAGCTGGCCGGCGCGCAATGAGCGACGGTCTCGGCCCGTCGGGACGGGTGGCGCATAGCTTCCTGCAGACCGAGATCACGCCGCTGCTGGCGCTCGTCGGGCTGCTGCTCGGGTTGTTCGCAGTGCTGATCACGCCGCGCGAGGAAGAACCGCAGATCGACGTGACCTTCGCCAACGTATTCGTCCCGTTTCCCGGCGCGACCGCGTTCGAGGTCGAGCATGTCGTCAGCACGCCGGCCGAGCAGGTGCTGTCGGAAATTGCTGGTATCGAGCACGTCTACTCTGTGTCGCGGCCGGGGCTTTCGATCCTGACGGTGCAGTTCGAAGTCGGCCAGCCGCGCGACCAGGCAATCGTGCGACTTTACAACAAGATCTTCTCCAACGCCGACTGGCTGCCGGCCGACATGGGCGTCGGCCAGCCGATCATCAAGCCGCGCGGCATCGACGACGTGCCGGTGGTCGCGCTGACGCTGTGGAGCCCGGACGAAAACCTGACATCGCTCGAATTGCTGCAGGTCGCGCACTCGCTCGAGGCCGAGCTCAAGCGCGTGCCGGGCACGCGCGACATCTACGCGCTCGGCGGCACGCCGCAGCGCATCCGCATCCTGCTCGATCCCGTGCGGCTGGCGGGCTACGGCATCGATCTCGAACAGGTGCGCGCCGGCATCGTCGCCGCCAACCAGTCGCGCGACGCCGGTACACTGGTGCGCGACGACCGCGAAATCACGCTGCAGGCGGGCGTGTTCCTGCGCGAGGCGGCCGACGTCGAAAACCTCGTCGTCGGACTGTCGGCCGGCGTGCCGGTACTGCTGCGCGACGTCGCGACGATCGAGACCGAGCCGACGCAGGCGTCGCAATACGTCTGGTTCGGCACCGGGCCGGCGGCGTCCGACAAGGGCATCGAAACCCGTGGCCGCTTCCCCGCGGTGACGCTCGCGATCGCGAAGAAGCCCGGCAGCAACGCGATCGAGATCGCTGATCAAATCGTCGAGCGGGTGGAGCAATTGAGCGGCATCGTGATTCCCGACGGCGTCGAGGTTACGGTCACGCGCAACTACGGCGAAACCGCCAACGAGAAGGCGCTGACGTTGATCCAGAAGCTCGCGTTCGCGACCGCGGTGGTCGTGCTGCTGGTGGTGTTCGCGCTCGGCCTGCGCGAGGCCGTCATCGTCGGCGTCGCGATCGCGGTCACGCTCGCGCTTACGCTGTTCGCGTCCTGGGCCTGGGGTTTCACGTTGAACCGCGTATCGCTGTTCGCGCTGATCTTCTCGATCGGTATTCTCGTC
>JBFFXR010000106.1:0-10404 GCA_041569645.1 Gammaproteobacteria bacterium | reverse complement strand
GGTGAAATAGGCCCAGCCGGGGTGCTTGCCTTTCCAGTAGTAGTCGGCGGCATGGTACATCTGGGAATTTCCCGAGGCGACCTCGTCGAACGAGTCGAAGGGCTTGACGCGCTCGCCGGCGGCGAAGTAGTTGACCTTGATGCGGCCGTCGGTCATCGCGGTCAGGCGCTCGGCGAAGCGCTGCGCGCCGGTGCCGAGGCCGGGAAAATCTCGGCCCCAAGTTGACACCATGGTTATTTCTATGCGTCCCTGGGCGATCGCCGGTGCCGAGACTGCGCCTGCTCCGGTTGCGAGGGCGGCGGCGACGCCACCTTTGATTACATCACGACGTTTCATTGCTGGTTCTCTCCGTTATTATCGATTTTGTTTTGTATGGTTTTAATAGTGACAAGGCCCCTCGGACGGGGCCCCGCTGACAACGGGCACATTCTGTGCCTTCTATGTCAACATTTCAAGCTTTAACACCGAGCTCCGCGGTTTTTGAACCGCTCTGGTGCAAGGCTTTGAGGCGTTCCCAGGCGTCCTGGATTTCGGCGTTTGGCGGGGGACAGTGTTCGCCCATGAGCGATGGCGGAATGTTGCCCGGATGCCATACTTTTTCCGGATGACCTTTGGGAAAAGCGGCGCTCGAATCGAAAAAGATAAATCCCTCGATTCGTGCGTTACCGATCTGCAGGCGCAACGAAGTCAGCTGATGCTCGAGTTCGAATAGCGGGTTGGCGAACTTGAAGCTTTTCCGGCCTATCATCTGGGTCCATTCATCGATTTGCTCGGCGCAGTATATTTTGCCGCTGAAGCGCCGGTAGGCAATGACGAGAATCGAATCGCTCGCCAGCGCGAGGCGCTCGATCTCGTGGTAACCGTCGAGCCCGTCGGGGCAGTAGAGATTGCGAATCTGCTCGTGCCCGATGTCATCGAGCAAGCGCCGAATGCGCCATTCGCGCCAGGTTCCCGCGAGCCGTCGCCGATTGAGCACGACCAGCAGCAGGGCCGCGAACGCGACCAGCGCCGCGATCGCGTGGTTGGGGTCGAGATTCGTCAGGAATTCGATGAGCGGGTCGATGTCCATTCGCGCGAATGATAGTCAAACGCGTTCAAATTACCATTGCCGATTGCCTTCGCGCGAGGTAAAAATTACACTGATCGGCGCCGCAAAATATCACTGAATCGCCATGACCACCCGCCAATTGACAGTCAAGCAGCTGTTCGAGCGCGAGAGCTGCACCTATACCTATTTATTGTTTGACGCCGACACGCGCGAGGGCGCGATCATCGACCCGGTGCTCGAAACCTTCGACCGCGACCTGCAAATCATCAAGGAGCTCGGCATCGAGTTGCTGTACGCGATGGAGACGCACGCGCATGCCGATCACATCACCGCCTCGGGCAAGTTTCGCGAAGTCATCGGTGCCAAGATCGTCTATGGCAAGAGCTCGGGCATCAGGGCCATCGACGTGCCGCTCGAGGACGGCGAGACGGTGCAGGTCGGGCATTACAGGATTCGCGCGATCGAGACGCCGGGACATACCAACGGCTGCGTCAGCTATTTCAGCGATGGCATGCTTTTTTCCGGCGACGCACTGCTGATTCGCGGCTGCGGGCGTACCGATTTCCAGGATGGCGATCCCGGCACGCTCTACGACAGCATCACGCAGAAGCTGTTCGTGCTCAGCGACGATACCGTGGTTTACCCGTGCCACGATTACAACGGCCGCACGACCTCGACGATTGGCGAGGAAAAGCAATGGAACCCCCGGCTCGGCGGCGGGCGCTCGCGCGACGAGTTCGTCGAATTGATGAACAATCTCAACCTCGACATGCCCAAGCGCATCAACGAGGCGGTCCCGGCCAACATGAGCGTCGGCATCGAGTTCGACCGCAATCGCTACCTGCTGCGCGACTTCACGATGGACGACCTGCACGGGATCTGGCAAGACCTGCCCGACAACAGACTCATCATGGATAACCGCACGCCCGAGGAGTTCGCCCGCGGGCACGTGCCCGGCGCGCGCAACATTCCGCTCGGCACCGAGGACGAGCATGCCGACGAGTTACGCCGCTTCGATCGAATCTATTTGTATTGCCGTTCGGGTCGGCGCGCGCAGATGGCGACGACGAACCTGAGCTTCCAGGGTCTGAACCAGATCGTCTGCATCAGCCACAGCGGCATGCCGGACTGGGAAAAGGCGGGGTATCCGGTAGAGACCTGAGTTCTCGTCTCGACGCCGCAGGCAATTCCCCGAAAATGAGCCAGAACCGGGAGGTTGCTTCGTCGGCTGCGCCTCCTCGCAATGACGTTTACATCCCGTGGTTTTATTGGGCAGACCAAAAACGGCATCTCTAGTTTGCGCTTAGCTGGCCAGTGAAGCAGTTTTTGCTCTGACCCCCTTGCCAGCCGTGAGCCATCCCGCCACTACTCTTTACTAATGACCATATAGGCGTGGACGTAGTCCATGCCATGGCCGTCGGGATTGTCACGGACCATCTGCTTGTAGGTGTTGTAGTAGTCCTCGATGATCGCTTTTCGCTCGTCGAGCGGCCGAGCGGCATCGAGCGCATTGAAATAAATACTCTCGTTCCAGGTTCGGATCGTCGGAATATATTCGTCGGCGAAGCGGGCCGCATCGCGGTGCCCGGCGAAGTCCTCGGCGAACGGGCATTTGACGATCCGGGTATCGATGTGCTCGAGGCGCAGCCCGGCGCGGAAAACCGCGTCGTCGGGGTCGACGAGCGGCGCGCTGAATTCTTCCACCGTGTTGTAGTACTGCGGCAGCGTCATGTTTTCATACTCGGCGCGCGTGATCCGGCCCTGATCGACGAAGTCGAGCCAGATCGCGTTGAAGGTGTCGAACATGTTGACGCCGCCGGTGTTGCCGAGATAGCGACCCGCTTCGTCGCGCGCAAAATTGATCAGGATCAACCTGCCGCCGGGTTTGAGTTCGGCCGCGCGATGCAGCAGGATCGTGCGCCAGTCGCTGGCCGCCTGGCGGCGGAATGCCGTCAGCTCGTCGCCCTCGGCGCCGACCGCCTGCACGTGGTTCGAAATGTTGCAGACCTTGTCGCTCAACCAGTGCATCGCGGTCGCCGAGAAGCCGATGTCGAGCGTCGCGTCGGGCAGGATCTGCTTATAGAAGGTCGTGCCCGAAACCAGCGGGTAGACGCGCTGGTACTTGTCGAGATAGGTTTCGAACGGTCCGAGCCCGTGAACGTTGGCGATCAGCGCGTTGAAATCGTTGCGCGGCTGGTCGGAGTAGACGATCGTGACCGGCGGGTCGGCGGCCAGCGCGCGCACCGCCTCGATCGCCGCGGCGATCATCGACAGCGAGGTGCCGGCGTCGGCGGTACCCATGTCCGATAGCGTGAAGCCCGCCGCGAGGCTTGCCTCGGGCAGCTGTCCGATCGCGTCGACCACCAGTGGCGTCGCCGCGTCGATGACGTGCTTGGCGCCGAGCGTCGCGAGCGAATACAGCCCGCCGCCGCTCATCGTTATGCCTTCGGAATGTCCTCTTGCGCTCATCGCTTCGCCTCCGGTCGTGTCGCCAGTTTATTTTTGCAGCAGCGAGATTACCAGCCGCGCCATGTTCTCCGCGCCCTTGCCGTCGCCGAGATTGTCGCGGACTTTCGCCAGGCCGGCGATGACCTCGCGCCGGTAAGCGGTATCGTCGAGCAGGCGAAACAGTTCGTCTGCGACCGCCTCGGCGGTCGCGTCGCGTTGCAGGAATTCGCGCACTACGGCGCCGCCGGCCACGATGTTGGCCAGCCCGATGTGCGGGATCGTGATCAACCGGCGCATGATCGCGTACGACAGCGCCGACATTCTGTACAGGATGCACATCGGCGTGCCGAGCAGGGCGATTTCGAGAGTGACCGTACCCGAGCAGGTCGCGATCGCGTCGCAGGCGCCGATCAGGTCGTAAATGTCGTCGCGGCTGACACGTATGTCGAGCCCAGCCTCGCGGCAATGGCCTTCGATCTCGTCCGCGTCGAGCGTCGATGCGACCGGCAGCACGAACTCGAGTTGCGGATCGCGCGCCCGCATGCGCTCCGCAAGCTCGAACAACAGCGGTAGCAGGCGTGTGATCTCGCTTTGCCGGCTGCCCGGAAACAAGCCGACGAGGCGTTTTCCGGCGGCCACGCCGAGCCGCGCGCGCACCCCGTCGGCATCGACTCCGGCCGGTACCTTGTCGACCAGCGGATGCCCGACGAAGGTTACCGGAATGCCGGCACGCTCGTACCAGGCCTGCTCGAATTTGAATATCACCGCCATGTGATCGATTAGCCGGCCGATCTTGTGAATCCGCTTCGGTCGCCAGGCCCAGACCTGCGGGCTGACGTAGAACAGTACGGGGATGCCGAGACGGCGCGCGCGGCGCGCCATTTTCAGGTTGAATTCGGGGTAGTCGACCAGGATCAGCAAATCCGGCCGATCCCGTTCCAGGCGCTGCTCGACCGCCGTCATCGCGCGCTTGATGTCGCCCCAGTGCTTCAATACCTCGACCAGGCCGACGACCGCGATGATCGACGAATCGAAAAACACGTCGACGCCGGCGCGGCGCATCGCATCGCCACCCATGCCGCTGGCGCGAATCTCCGGATCGATGCGCTGCAGCGCCGCGACGAACTCGGCGGCGTGCGCGTCGCCCGACGCCTCGCCGGCAAGGACCATGATTTGCGCCGCCGTCATCGGCTCGCGAGCACGGCCTCGCAAACGGTTTCGACCTGTTGTTCGGTCATTTCCGGGAAGATCGGCAGCGACAGGCAGCGGCGCGCGGTCGCCTCGGTGACCGGCAAGTCGGGCTGAACGGTGTCGGCGAACGCCTGTTGCCGATGCAGCGGCACCGGGTAGTAGATCGCGCAGGCGATCTCGCGCGCGAGCAGGCGTTCGCGCAGCGCGTCGCGATCGTCGGCGAGCAGCGTGTACTGATGGAACACGTGGTCGCGATCGTCGTGGATCGCCGGCGTGACGAGGCCGCTGTCGGCGAGCAGGCGATTGTAGGTTTCGGCCACCGCGCGCCGTTTGCGGTTGTAGTCGTCGATGTGCCCGAGCTTGATCCGCAGGATCACGGCTTGCAGCTCGTCGAGTCGGCTGTTGAAACCGATGACGTCGTGGTGGTATTGCCGGCTGCTGCCGTGATTGCGCAGCATGCGAACCCGCGCGGCGATGTCGTCGTCGTCGGTCGTGACCATGCCGCCGTCGCCGTAGCAGCCGAGATTCTTGCTCGGGAAAAAGCTGAACGCCGCGCAACTGCCGATGCCGCCGGTAGCCTTGCCGTGGTAGCGGCTGCCGAAAGACTGCGCGCAGTCCTCGATGACATGCAGGCCGTGCCGGTCGGCAATGGCCTGGATTGCGTCCATGTCGGCCGGCTGGCCGAACAGGTGCACCGGCAGGATCGCGCGGCTGCGCTCGGTAATCGCGGCTTCGATCAGAGTGGCGTCGAGATTGAAACTGTCGGCCTCGATGTCGACGAACACCGGGGTCGCGCCAACGTAGCGAATCGCCTCGGCAGTCGCGATGAAGGTGAACGCCGGAGTGATGACTTCGTCGCCCGGCTCGATGCCCGCGGCGAGCAGCGCGAGGTGCAGCGCGTCGGTACCGTTGGCGCAGCCGATCGCGTGGCGCAGGCCCAGGAAGTCGGCTGCTTCGCGTTCGAAGGCCTGCACGTTGGGTCCGAGGATGAAGCGGGTCTCGGCCAGCGCGTCCAGCAGCGCGGCGTCGATTTCGGCTTTGAGGCTGGCGTACTGACCCTTGAGGTCGACCATCGGGATCTTCATGGGCTTGTCCTGATCTGGCGGGTGATGTCTATTGCCGTCGCGAGCGCGCGGCGACCGTCTTCGCCGCTGACCAGCGGCCGCTCGCCGCTCTGGATCGCGCGGACGAAGTCGAGCACCTCGAGATTGAGTGCGTCATTGTCGTCGAAACGGAATTCTTCATGGGTGATGTTCTTGAAGCCTTCGGCATTGTCGGTTTCACCCTTGCGGTTCACCGCAAGCAGTTTTTCCTGCAGGTCGGCGGCGAGATAGGCGTCTTTCTGAAATACGCGCAGCTTGCGCTCGCGCTTGCGGCTGATACGGCTGGCGGTGACGTTGGCGACGCAGCCGCCGGCGAACTCGATGCGCGCGTTAGCGATGTCGATCGTCTCGGTCAGCACCGGGATACCGCTCGCCGAAATCCGCTCGATCGGACTGGCGACGAGATCGAGAATGAGGTCGATGTCGTGGATCATCAGGTCGAGAATGACGCTGACGTCGGTCGCGCGCGGCGTAAACGGCGCCAGCCGCGTCGATTCGATGAACTGCGGCGCCGTCAGGCGCTCGGCGAGACCGAGCATGACCGGATTGAAGCGCTCGATATGGCCGACCTGCAGAACGAGGCCTTCGCGCGCCGCCAGTTCGACCAGTTCCGCGGCCTCGGCGACGGTCTCGGTGATCGGTTTTTCGATCAGGCAGTGAATTCCCGCTTTGAGAAAGTCCCGGGCAATTTTATAATGCCCGCTGGTTGGCACGACCAGGCTGATCGCGTCGACCAGCGAGATCAGATCGCGATAATCGGATATAGCGTCGACACCCAGTTTTTGCGCGATCTCGCGGGCGCGGCCGGCGTCGCTGTCGACCACGGCGACGAGATCGCAACCGGGGCAGGCGGCATATTTGTCGGCATGCCAGCGGCCGAGATGGCCGACGCCAACTACGGCGACCTTCAGTTTTCGAGACATCGGTGGCAAGGGTGAAATTCGGACGGCGCATTATATATGGATGAATTCCCATTTGCGAAGCTCGTCGCCGGCGTCGACGAAGCCGGTCGCGGGCCGCTGGCCGGATCGGTGGTCGCCGCCGCCGTCATCCTCGACGAGCGCCGCCCGATCGCCGGCCTGACCGACTCCAAGCGCCTGTCGCCGGCGCGCCGTGAAACCCTCGAACTCCAGATCAAACGCCGCGCGCGAGCCTGGGCCGTCGCCGAGTCCAGCCACGCCGAAGTCGACGCAATCAACGTGCTCGAAGCCAGCTTGCTGGCGATGCGGCGCGCACTGCTCGGTCTGGGCCTGAAACCCGGGCACGTGCTCGTCGACGGCAACCGGCTGCCGCGAGTCGACGGATATCGGCTGGAGGCGGTGGTTGGTGGCGACCTGACACAACCCTGTATCTCGGCCGCGTCGATTCTCGCCAAGCAGCATCGCGACCGGCTGATGCTCGAGCTCGACCGGCTTTACCCCGAGTACCAGTTCGCGCGCCACAAGGGCTATCCGACCGCGCTGCATCGACGTCTGTTGCGCGAGCACGGGGTTTGCCCGGTGCACCGTCGCAGCTTCGCGCCGGTGCGGGAGTTGCTCTGATGAGCCGTGAGTTCGTCCACCTGCACCTGCACAGCGAATACTCGTTGCAGGACAGCACGGTGCGCCTGCGGCCGCTGATGGAACAGGTCCGCGCGCGCGGCATGGGCGCCGTGGCACTGACCGATCAGGCGAATATGTTCGCCGCGGTCAAGCATTTCAAGGCCGCGATCGCCGCCGGCATCAAGCCGATCTTCGGCGCCGACGTCTGGATTCGCCACGACGAGCGCGCCGAACCGCTGAGCCGGCTCGTGCTGCTTTGCCAGGACGAGATCGGCTACGGCAATCTCAAGCGCCTGATCAGCCGGGCTTATCGCGACGGCCAGCTGGCCGATCGCGCGACCATCGAGGCCGCCTGGCTGCGTGACGCCAACACCGGCCTGATCGCGCTGTCCGCAGGTCTCGACGGCGATATCGGGCAGGCCTTCAAGCTCCACAACGTCGAGCTCGCCGAGGATTATCTCGCCGCCTGGCGCGAGATTTTCGGCGAGCGCTTTTTCCTCGAGCTGCAGCGCACCGGCCGCGCCCACGAAGAGCCTTATATCGCGCAGGCCGTCGCCTGGTCGCGCGCGCTCGGCGTGCCGGTGGTTGCGACCAACGACGTGCGCTTCGTCGATGCCGACGATTTCGAGGCTCACGAGGTGCGTGTCTGCATCTGTACCGGTTTCACGCTGGACGACGAGCGCCGGCCGCGGCTCTACTCGCCGCAGCAATATCTGCGCTCGACCGACGAAATGTGCGAACTGTTCGCCGATATTCCCGAGGCGATCGACAATACGGTCGCGATCGCGCGTGCCTGCAACCTGCGGCTCGAGCTCGGCGCGGCCTACCTGCCCGAATACCCGGTACCCGACGGCTTCACCACCGAGACCTATTTCCGTCACGTCGCCGAGGCCGGGCTCGAAAAGCGTCTCGAGTTTCTCGCCCGCCAGCGCGACGACGACCAGGCACTGGATCGCGAGCCCTACGACGCGCGCCTGCAAACCGAGCTCGACGTCATTATCGGCATGGGATTTCCCGGCTACTTCCTGATCGTCATGGACTTCATCGCCTGGGCCAAGCGGCATTCGATACCGGTCGGCCCCGGACGCGGTTCGGGCGCCGGATCGCTGGTTGCCTACGCGCTCGAGATTACCGATCTCGATCCGCTGGCTTACGAATTGCTGTTCGAGCGATTTTTGAATCCCGAACGCGTATCGATGCCCGATTTCGACATCGATTTCTGCATGGACCGCCGCGACGAGGTCATCGACTACGTCGCCGAACTCTACGGCCGCAACCAGGTCTCGCAAATCATTACCTACGGCAGCATGGCCGCCAAGGCCGTCATCCGCGACGTCGGCCGGGTGTTGTCGCATCCCTACGGTTTCGTCGACCGCATCGCCAAGCTGGTACCCTTCGAGGTCGGCATGACGCTCGACAAGGCGCTCGAGAGCGAGGCGGCGCTGCGCGAACTCTACGAGCAGGAAGAAGAAGTGACCATGCTGATCGACATGGCGCGCTCGCTCGAAGGCCTGTCGCGCAACGTCGGCAAACATGCCGGCGGCGTCGTCATCGCGCCCAGCGACCTGACCGACTTCACGCCGCTGTACTGCGAGCCTGGCGGCAGCGGCCTGGTTTCGCAGTACGACAAGGACGACGTCGAAGCCGTCGGCCTCGTCAAGTTCGATTTTCTCGGTCTGCGCACGCTGACGATCATCGACTGGGCGGTAGACGCGATCAACGCCGGGCGCGATGGCGATGCGCTCGACATCGCCAGCATCCCGCTCGACGACGCCGCGACCTTCGGACTGCTGCAGGACTATCGGACCACCGCGGTGTTCCAGCTCGAATCGCGCGGCATGAAGGATTTGATCCGACGCCTGCGGCCCGACAGCTTCGAGGACATCATCGCGCTCGTCGCGCTGTTCCGGCCCGGCCCGCTGCAGTCGGGCATGGTCGACGACTTCATCGACCGCAAGCACGGCCGCGCGCGGGTCGAATACCCGCATCCGGCGCTCGAGTCGATCTTGAAGCCCACCTACGGCGTCATCCTGTACCAGGAGCAGGTCATGCAGATCGCCCAGGTGCTGGCCGGATACTCGCTCGGCGGCGCCGATCTGCTGCGCCGCGCAATGGGCAAGAAAAAGCCCGAGGAAATGGAAAAGCAGCGCGCAATCTTTACCGACGGCGCGGTCGCGCGCGGTGTCGACGCGAAGACCGCGACCTATATTTTCGACCTGATGGAGAAGTTCGCCGGCTACGGCTTCAACAAGTCGCACTCGGCCGGATACGCGCTGATTTCCTACCAGACGGCCTGGCTCAAGGCGCATTACCCCGCCGAGTTCATGGCCGCGGTGCTGTCGGCCGACATGGACAACACCGACAAGATCGTGACGCTGATCGACGACTGCCGCGCGCTCGAGCTCGAGATCAGGCCGCCGGATATCAATCGCTCGGCCTACCAGTTCACCGCCGGGCAGGCGCGGGTGATCTACTACGGTCTCGGCGCGATCAAGGGTGTCGGCCGGGGCGCCATCGAAAGCATCGTCGCGGCGCGCGGCGAACGGGAATACCGGTCGCTCGACGATTTTTGTCGGCGGGTCGATTCGGCCAGGTGCAATCGCAAGGTCATCGAGGCGCTGGTCAAGGGCGGCGCGATGGATTGCTTCGGCGCGCACCGCGCCGCGCTGATGGCGCATCTACCGCTGGCGCTGCAGGCCGCCGAGCAGCAACAGCACAACCTCGACGCCGGCATCAACGACATGTTCGAAAGCATCGCGCCCGGCGATGCCGCGCCGCAGCCGCCGGCCTGCGATCCGTGGGACGAGCGGGCACGGCTGGCCGCCGAAAAAGAGGCGCTCGGCCTGTTCCTGACCGGGCATCCGCTCGAAATGGTCGCCGCCGAGGTCGCGCAGATCGCGCCGACGCGGCTCGCCCAGTGGCTCGAGCGCCTCGACACCGGCGGCGTTAACGGTGGTAACGGCGAGCGCTACCGCCAGGCCGAGCAGCCGGCGACGGTCTGCGGCCTGGTCGTCGATATCCGCATGCGCAACACCTTCAAGGGCCGCGAAGCCTTCGTCACGCTCGACGATCG
>JBFFXR010000105.1:0-10449 GCA_041569645.1 Gammaproteobacteria bacterium | reverse complement strand
TTATCGTCGCCGGCGAGCGCCTGCTCGCTAGCGGCTGGCACGAGTTTACCGGCGGGCCGCACGCCGAGGTCAACGCTATCGAGGCGGCCGAGATTCCGCCCGGCGCGGAGTTCTTCGTCACGCTCGAACCCTGTTCGCATCACGGCCGCACGCCGCCCTGTGTCGATGCCGTGGTCGAATGTCGCCCGGCGCGTGTTATCACCGCGATGGCCGATCCCAATCCCGATGTTGGCGGGCGCGGCCTCGAGCAACTGCGCGCGCAAGGTATCGAGGTCGTCTGCGGCGTGCTCGAGACGCAGGCGCGCGCGCTCAATCGCGGTTTCGTCAAGCGCATGGAGCGAGGCAGGCCGTTCGTCAGCGTCAAGATGGCCTGCTCGCTCGACGGCAAGAGCGCGCTCATGAATGGCGTCAGCCAGTGGATTACCGGCGAGGCGGCGCGCCGCGACGTACAGTTCCTGCGTGCCCGCGCGTCGGCGATACTGAGCAGCGCGCGCACCGTGCTGGCCGACGATCCGTCGCTCGACCTGCGGCTCGACGCCGCCGCGCTCGGCCAGGCGCGCGCGCCGCGCCAGCCCGCGCGCGCAATCGTCGATGCGCGCCTCGATCTCGGCGGTAACGAACGAATATTTTCCCGCGGTGGTGAAGTCTGGATTTACACACTGAGCGATGATACCGCGCGCCGCACGCGACTCGAGGCGCAGGGCGCGACGATCGTCCGGCAAGACGACTCCGGCGACGGCCGGATCGACCTTGGCGCGATGCTCGACGATCTCGCCCGGCGCGGCGTCAACGAAGTGCATACCGAGTGCGGCGCGGGACTCGCCGGCGCGTTGGTGCGCGAAGGTCACGCCGACCAGATCGTGCTTTACCTCGCGCCGCATCTGCTCGGCAATGCCGCGCGCGGCGGCTTCGATCTCGGCGAAATTCGCGAGATGGCCGCGCGTCGCGATGTTACCATCCGCGATAATCGCCAGGTCGGCGACGATATTCGCCTGACCCTGTCACTGGAGTAAGTCAACGTGTCAACCATCGTCGCAGTCGTCAAACCCGGGCTCGCCTGCATCGCCGCCGACAGCCTGACCACCTTCGGCGATACCCGCCAGGCGGCCGAATTCGTCACCGATTCCGACAAGATCATCCGTTTCGGCGAAGACAACTATATCGGTATCGTCGGCAGCGCCGCGCACCATCTGGTCGTGCGCAACCTGCTCGAACACCACGCCGACAAGGTCGACCTGTCCGGTCGCGCGCAAATCTTCGAGACATTCCGGCAGCTGCACCCGATTCTGAAAGACGAGTATTACCTGAACAGCAAGGACGAGGACGACGACGTCTACGAGTCGTCGCGCGTCGATGCGCTGATCATGAATCGCAGCGGGATATTCGGCCTCTACGCGCTGCGCGAAGTCGACCAGTACACGCGTTTCTGGGCGATCGGTTCGGGCGCCGAGTTGGCGCTGGGCGCGATGCACGCGATCTATGCCGATCGCGATGATGCGGTCGAGATCGCTACCGCCGGCATCGAGGCCGGCGCGACCTTCGATACCGGCTCGGCGCTGCCGATGACGCACTACACGCTCGAACTCGGCTGATGTTTACCGGAATCGTCGAAGCGGTGGGCAGCATCCGGCGGTGCGAGGAGCGCGACGGCGATCTGCGATTGTTGATCGACGCGGCGGCGCTCGATCTCGACCGCACGACGCCCGGTGACAGTGTCGCGGTCAACGGTGTCTGCCTGACCGCGGTCGACTTCGATGACCGTTGCTTCACCGCCGATGTCTCGCGCGAAACGCTCGACAAGACCAGCCTCGGCGGGCTCGATGCCGGCGACCCGGTCAATCTCGAGACCGCACTGACGCTCGAACGCGCGCTCGGCGGGCACCTGGTCAGCGGCCACGTCGACGGGCTCGCGACGCTGATCGAACTCGAAGCGGCGGCGCGTTCGGTGCGCTATCGCTTCGAAATCGATCCCGTTCTGCAGCGTTACGTCGCGGTCAAGGGGTCGGTTACGCTCGACGGCGTGAGCCTGACGGTCAATTCGGTCGACGGCAATCGCTTCGACGTCAATGTCGTGCCGCACACGCAGGCGCAGACCATTTTTCGGTTCTACGAGGTCGGCAGCCGGGTTAATATCGAGGTCGATCTGCTGGCGCGATATCTCGAGCGGTTGCTCGACGGCGGCGCGGAATCCGCCGCCGAACGCGATCAACGCTTCCTGCAAACCCTGATAGAATCGGGATTTATCGAAGATGAACAAAGCCGCTGAAATGAACAAGCCCGTCGAGCTCGACATGCAGCTCAATTCGACCGAGGAAATCATTGCCGATATCAAGGCCGGCAAAATGGTCGTCATCATGGATGACGAGGACCGCGAGAACGAGGGCGACATCATCATGGCGGCCGAGGCGGTCACTCCGGAGCACATCAACTTCATGGCCACCTATGGGCGCGGCCTGATCTGCCTTACGTTGTCCGAACAGCGTTGTCGGCAATTGCGCCTGCCGCTGATGGTTGGCGACAACCGCGAAAAGATGGCAACCAATTTCACCGTTTCGATCGAGGCCGCCGAGGGCGTGACAACCGGCATTTCGGCAGCCGACCGCGCGACGACGATCCGTGCTGCCGTCAAGCCCGACGCGACACCGGACAGCATCGTCCAGCCGGGGCATATCTTTCCGGTCATGGCGCGCAAGGGCGGGGTGCTGTTTCGTGCCGGTCACACCGAGGCCGGTTGCGATCTCGCGCGGCTCGCCGGTTTCGAGCCGGCCGCGGTCATCGTCGAGATTCTCAACGACGACGGTTCGATGGCGCGGCGCAAGGACCTCGAGGTTTTCGCCCGTCGGCATCATCTCAAGATCGGCACAATCGAGGATCTGATTCGCTATCGTATCGAGAACGAACACACGGTCGAACGCCTGGTCGAATCGGTTTTTCCGACCGATTTCGGCGAGTTCAGGCTATACGCCTTCGAAGACAGCATCGCCGGTGAGCTGCACCTCGCGCTGGTCATGGGAACGATCGACCCCGAGCGGCCGATTCCGGTGCGCGTGCACGTGCAAAATACGCTGACCGATGCGCTCGCCGGCACCGAGGGTCGCGGTTGGCCACTGCGCGACGTCATGCAGACCATCGCCCGCGCCGGCGAGGGCGTCATCGTGTTCCTGCGCCAGGCCGAGACGCCGAAGGACATCGTCCATCGCATCGAGAGCCTGATCCAGGGCCACGCCGACGACGATCGCGGCGACGATCAGCGCACCTACGGCATCGGCGCGCAAATTCTCGCCGATCTAGGGGTGCGCAAGATGAGCCTGTTGAGCGCGCCCAAGGTGTTCCACGGCCTCGCCGGATTCGGTCTCGAGGTCGTCGACTACTACAAGGCGGCGGATTGATCCATGGCCGAAGTCGAGCAAATCGACGGCGATCTGACGGTGGCGCGGGCGAAGGTCGCGATCGTCGCCGGGCGGTTCAATGATTTCATCGTCGAAAGCCTGTTGCGCGGCGCGCTCGACACCCTCGCGCGCGCCGGTATAGACGCCGGCGACATCACCGTCAGCCACGTGCCAGGGGCGCTCGAAATCCCGCTCGCGGTGCAGGAATACGCGGCCGCCGGCAAGCACGAAGCGGTCATCGCGCTGGGCGCCGTTATCCGCGGTGCAACGCCGCATTTCGATCTCGTCGCCGGCGAGAGCGCGCGAGCCCTCGCGGGTCTCGCGCTGGCGCACTCGGTGCCGGTCATCAACGGCATCCTGACCACCGATACGATCGAGCAGGCGGTCGAGCGCGCCGGCACCAAGGCCGGCAACAAGGGCGCCGACGCGGCGCTTGCGGCGCTCGAAATGGTCAGCCTGCTGCGCAAGATCAGGTAGTCCCCGGACCCGCGGTGAATGACAAGGCGCGCGCGATAAAACAACGCAAGCATGCCCGCGAAAAGGGTCTGCAGGCGCTTTACCAGTGGCAGCTCTCCGGCGAACAGCTCGACTGGATTCGTGACCACTACCTCGCCGAGCAGGGGATCGCGGCCGGCGACCAGGCCTATTTTCTCGAACTGCTCTACGCGATCCCGCCGCGCGTAGACGAACTCGACGCGATGTTTCACCGGCACGTCGCGCAGTTCGAAGATCACCTCGATCCGATCGAAACCAACATCCTGCGAATCGCGACCTACGAATTTCTCGAGCATCTCGAGATCCCTTACCGGGTGGTCATCAACGAGGCGATCAACCTGGCGAAACGATTCGGCGCCGACGACAGTCACAAGTTCGTCAACGGCGTGCTCGATCCGCTGGCCGCCGAGTTGCGCGCCGTCGAAAAGAACGCCAAGGGTAGCGATGGCGATCGATGAATTCGGGCTGATCGAGGATTACTTCGGCGAGATCGGCGCGCCTTCGGCAAATTTGCGGCTGGGTATCGGCGACGACGGCGCGGTCGTCGAGCTGCCGCCGGGACAGCAGCTCGTCGTCGCGATGGACACGCTCGTCGAGGGAATCCACTTTCCGTCCGGCACCGCCGCCGGTGATATTGCTCATAAGGCATTGGCGGTGAACCTGAGCGACCTCGCGGCGATGGCAGCCGAGGCGGACTGGTTTCAATTGTCGCTGACCCTGCCGACCGCGGACGCGAGCTGGCTCGACGAATTCGCTCGCAGCCTCGATGCGGCGGCGCGCGCCTACGGCGTCGCGCTGATCGGCGGCGATACCTGTCGCGGTCCGCTTGCGATCACCGTGCAGGTCGCCGGCACGGTGCCGACCGACGCCTACCTGACCCGCGCCGGCGCGTCGCCGGGCGATCTGGTCGTGGTCTCGGGACGGCTCGGTGATGCCGGCCTCGGGCTGGCCTGTACCGAAGGCCGCGCCGAGCTGCCGTCAGAGCTTGCCGAAGCTTGCCTGCGCGCGCTCAATCGGCCGCATCCGCGCCTCGAACTCGTGCCGTTCCTGCGCGCCCAGGCAAGCGCTGCGATCGATTTGTCCGACGGCTTGCAGGGCGATTTGCGGCATATTCTGCGCGCCAGCGACTGCGGTGCGCGACTCGAGCGCGATGCCTTGCCAGTCAACGACTACATTCGCCGGCAGGGCGCCTGGGAATACGCGCTCGGCGCCGGCGACGATTACGAAATCTGTTGTTGCGTACCGCCGGCAGGACGCGCCGCTATCGCTGCGTGGAATACGGCGCATGCTGACTGTCCGCTCAGCGTGATCGGTGAAATAACCGCCGGCGACTACCTGCTCGAGTATGACGACCAGCGCATCGACCTTGCGACCGCAAGCGGGTTCAGGCACTTTGGCTAGCCCGTCGCCAGCAATGTTGCGCAACCCGCTGCACTGCCTGGCACTCGGTTTCGGTTCCGGCCTCGCACCACGGGCTCCCGGCACCTGCGGCACCCTTGCGGCGATACCGCCTTATCTGTTGCTCGCGCAGCTCGACTGGCCGCTTTACCTGATCGTGGTCGGTCTCGGCTTCGCGCTCGGTGTCTATCTGTGCCGCTACACCAGCGACGCGCTCGGTGTCCACGATCACGGCGCGATCGTGTGGGACGAATTCGTCGGCTTCTGGCTGGCGATGACCGCGTTGCCGCCGACCTGGCCGTGGATACTGGCCGGATTTGTGCTATTTAGGTTTTTCGACATCGTCAAACCCTGGCCGGTCAAAATCGCGGATAAGAAGATGCAAGGCGGATTCGGAGTCATGTTCGACGACCTGCTCGCCGGTGGCTACGCGCTCGGCTGCCTGCAGGCCGCGCACTGGTGGCTGGCATGATGCGGCCGATGCGCCGCAGCCTCGCTGCGCTGCTGATTTTCGCTGCGACCGGCGCGCCGAGCGCCGGCGTCGACGTCAAGGTCATCGCCCTGTTCACCGACAAGGCCCTGCTGCAGATCGACGGCGAGCAGAAAGTCGTCAGGGCCGGCGAAAGCTTCAAGGGCGTATTGCTAAAATCGGCTTCCGGTCGCGGCGCGGTCGTCGAAATCGACGGGCGCAGTCTCGAACTCGGTTTGAACCAGTCGATCGCCGGTAATTTCAAGGCGCCGACGCGCAGCGCGATGAAAATCTACCCTGACGATCTGGGGATGTATTTCGTCACGGGCAAGATCAACGGTCAGACGACGCGCTTCCTGGTCGATACCGGCGCAACCTACGTGACGCTTTCGAGCGCAAAGGCGCGACGGCTAAACATCGATTATCGGCGCGACGGTGTACCGGGCTCGGCGCAGACCGCGGCCTCGGTCGTGCCGGTCTGGCAGATCAAGCTGGACTCGGTCAGCATCGGCGGTATTCTGGTGCGCGACGTCGATGCGACCGTCATCGAGGGCGCCGCGCCGCCCGAGGTATTGCTCGGCAATTCTTTCCTGCGGCACACCAGGCTCCAGCAGGCCGGCTCGGTGCTCGAGATAGAAAAGCGTTTCTGAGTGCCGAAAGGCCTGCCGGCAATCGGCGAATCTAGTAAAATACCGCGCGTTTCATAGCCGGCCGTAGCAAAAATCCATGATCAAAACCCGCTTCGCTCCGAGCCCGACTGGTGTGCTGCACGTCGGCGGCGCGCGCACCGCGCTGTTCTGCTGGCTCTATAGTCGCAAGACCGGTGGCAAGTTCGTGCTGCGCATCGAGGATACGGATCTCGAACGATCGACGCCGGAATCGGTGCAGGCCATTCTCGACGGCATGGACTGGCTGGGTCTCGATTACGACGAGGGGCCGTTCTACCAGACCGAGCGCTTCGGCCGCTATCGCGAGGTCATCGAGCAACTCCTCGAACAGGGCGACGCCTATTACTGCGAATGCTCCAGGGAGCGGCTCGACGCGCTGCGCGCCGAGCAGATCTCGGCCAGGCAGAAACCGCGCTACGACGGCCACTGCCGAGATCGGCAATTGAAACCGGCGCCAGGTGCGACAATGGCGGTTCGGTTTCGCAATCCACTTGACGGCGAGGTTGCTTTCAACGATCACGTCAAGGGCGTCGTCAGCGTCCGCAACGCCGAGCTCGACGATCTCGTCATCGCCCGCAGCGACGGCAGTCCGACCTACAATCTATCGGTCGTGGTCGACGACATGGACATGGCAATTACCCACGTGATCAGAGGCGACGATCACGTAAATAATACCCCGCGACAGATCAACATTCTCAAGGCTTTGAGCGCTTCGCTGCCGGAATACGCGCACGTGCCGATGATCCTCGGCAGCGACGGCAAGCGCCTGTCCAAGCGTCACGGTGCGGTCGGCGTCATGCACTACCGCGACGCAGGTTACCTGCCCGAGGCGATGCTCAATTACCTCGTCCGGCTGGGCTGGTCGCACGGTGACCAGGAAATTTTCAGCCGCGACGAAATGATCGAGTTGTTCTCCCTCGAGGGCCTCAACGCGTCGGCGGCTTCGTTCGATACCGACAAGCTCGACTGGATGAACCAGCAGTACCTGATGCATTTGCCGCTCGCGCGGGTCGTCGCTGTGGTGCGTGATCGCCTGCAAACACTCGGCATCGAGTTTGCCGACGACTTCGAATTCGATCCGGTAGTCGACCTCTATCGCCAGCGGGCGAGGACGATCAACCAGCTGGTCGACAGCATTCGCTACTGTTTCGAGGAGTTCGCCGAATACGACGCAAAGGCGGCGCGGAAGGCACTGGTTGCAGACGCTGTCGAACCGCTCGAACGCCTGCACGCCGGATTTAGCGCGCTCGAGGGATGGAACAGGGAGGCGCTGCACGAGGTCATCGAAGCGGTGACGGGAGATCTCGGCGTCGGCATGGGTAAGGTCGGGCAGCCGCTGCGCGTCGCGCTCACCGGCGGTGCTTTTTCGCCGCCGATCGACCAGACTATCGCGCTGCTCGGCCGCGCGCGCAGTCTGACCCGAATTGAGCGCGCGATTGCCTACATCCGCGCCGAAATGCGGTAAATTTTGCCGCCAATTCTTCCTTATATTCAGCAACATGCTATATAAACCTAAGGAAGCGCTGCAGCGGTCGTGGTAGACTCGCCCCGGTTTCGACGGATCCCGGCGCGATTCGCGCCGGACCACCGGAATCGGCCCGATATCGGCGCCTCGCGGGGTGGCGGCAGTTGCCCGGCTTTCGAAATGGAAAATCCAAGTGTCGCGTGAAACGATCAATTGCGTAGTGATGTTTGCCGACGTGGCCGGTAGCACGGCCATGTACGAGAATATGGGCGACGAACTCGCGCGCGAACGTATTTCGAAGGCGCTCAATACGCTGATCTCGATCTCGCGCCGGCACAACGGTCAGCTGGTCAAGACGATCGGCGACGAGATTCTCGTCTACTTCACCGATGTCGATATGGCGGTCCACGCGGCGCGCGCGATCCAGGAAACCATGGAGGACGATCGATCGCCTGAAACCATCGGCGTGTCGATCCGTATCGGCATGCAGTACGGCAGCGCGATTCTCGAGAACGACGATATCTTCGGCGACACGGTCAACGTCGCGTCGCGCATCGCGAGCATGGCCAAGGCGCGCCAGATCCTGTGTACCCAGGAGATTGCGTTCATGGTCAAGGGGGCCGACCTGTCGAACGCGATGCGCCCCTACGATCGCATCCGCGTCAAGGGCCGCAACGAGCAGCTCGACGTTTACCTGTTCGGCTGGGAAGAAGACGGCGATCTGACCAACATGGCGACGGCCAGCAGCTTCACCAACCCGGCGCGCTACGAACAGGCGCAAAACCTTACCCTGAAATACAATGGCAGCGAATCCGAGATTCCGATCGGCACCGCGTCGTTTGTCCTCGGCCGCGGCAAGGACTGCGAAATGGTTATTCAGGGCGACCTGATATCGCGCCACCATTCCAAGATCGAGCACCGCCGCGGCAAATTCATCATTACCGACCAGAGCACCAACGGGACCTTTATCCGCACCACCGAAGGGCAGGACATTTTCCTGCGGCGCGAGGAATTCACGCTGTTCGGCTCGGGTTACATCAGTCTCGGCAAGAAAGTCGATCTCAACGATCCCAACGTAATCCAGTTTCTTTGCGAATAGCGCGCGAGTAAATTACGCACGGCGAAATAACGCGATATACTCTCCGCACTAAACCTTTGGGAGAAGCTCGATGAAACCCGGATCAAACAGCTTCGGCACCCTCGATACCCTGGATATCGACGGCAAGCAATATCACTTTTACAACCTGCAAACGCTGGCTGCCGACCACCCCGAGATCGAACGATTGCCTTATTCGCTCAAGGTGCTGCTCGAGAACATCCTGCGTTACGAGCAGGGCGGCGACGACGCGACGGGCGACGTGCGCGCGTTCGCCGACTGGGTCGAGGCCCGCCGCTCCGACCGGGAAATCGCGTTTCGGCCGGCCCGCGTGCTGATGCAGGATTTCACCGGCGTGCCGGCGGTCGTCGACCTCGCCGCGATGCGCGATGCCGCCAGTGACCCGCAGCGAATCAATCCGCTGATTCCGGTCGATCTCGTCATCGACCACTCGGTCATGGTCGACGAGTTCGCGTCGCCGAAAGCCTTCTCGGTCAACGTGTCGCTCGAGGTCAAGCGCAACGACGAGCGCTATCGCTTTCTCAAATGGGGCGCCAAGTCGTTCAAAAACTTCAAGGTCGTGCCGCCGGGTACTGGTATCTGCCACCAGGTCAACCTCGAATATCTTGCCCGCACCGTCTGGCAGCAGGAAGCCGACGGCAAGACCTACGCTTTCCCGGACACCCTGGTCGGTACTGATTCGCACACGACGATGGTCAACGGCCTCGGCGTGCTCGGCTGGGGCGTGGGCGGCATCGAGGCCGAGGCCGGCATGCTCGGCCAGCCGGTATCGCTGCTGATCCCCGAAGTCGTCGGTTTCGAGTTCAGCGGCCAGTTGCGCGAGGGAATCACCGCGACCGATTTGGTCCTGACCGTCACGCAAATGTTGCGCGCGCACGGCGTGGTCGGCAAGTTCGTCGAATTCTACGGCGAAGGCCTTGCGCAATTGCCGCTTGCCGACCGCGCGACGCTGGCCAACATGGCGCCCGAATACGGCGCGACCTGCGGCTTTTTCCCGGTCGATGCCGAAACCCTCCGCTACCTCGGCTTGACGGGCCGCGACGATACGGTGCTCGAGCTGGTCGAGAAGTATTGCCGCGCCCAGGGCATGTGGTACGAACCCGACAAGGCCGACCCGGTCTTCAGCAGTACGCTGAAACTCGATTTGTCTTCGGTCGAGGCCTCGCTCGCCGGACCCAAGCGGCCGCAGGACCGCGTCGCGCTGTCGGGCATCAAGGCCGCGACCGAGTCCATCGTCGGCGGCACAGCCGGGGAGCGCGGATCCGACGACGAGTTGCAGAACGGCGACGTCGTCATCGCCGCGATCACGTCGTGCACCAATACGTCGAACCCGAAGGTCATGATGGCGGCGGGGCTGGTCGCGCGCAAGGCCCGCGAACGGGGCCTGACGACCCGGCCCTGGGTCAAGACGTCGCTCGCGCCGGGCTCCAAGGTCGTTACCGAATACC
>JBFFXR010000104.1:0-10560 GCA_041569645.1 Gammaproteobacteria bacterium | reverse complement strand
CGCTATCGCGAAAAATTCCGCCTTGCTCTCGGCGCTCTCGCGACGGCGAAAATCCGTTGCTGGTCGAAATTTCAATTTCTTGCGCTTACTTAGTATTTACCTTGGCCTGCTGCGCGCCGTGACTACGGTGTCGGAATTTTTCCGGTCGCGTACCTGGGTTGCGGCTCGAGGGAGGTGCGGATCCGGGCGCTTTTTTCCGCTGCCGTCAACCGGCATACTGCTGCTGTTTCGAAGCTGGCGAATCAAGGTGCCCGGATGAAGATTGGAATTATCGGCGAGTGCATGATCGAGTTGTTCGACCGGGGCGACGGCACCTGCCTGCGCGGTTTCGGCGGCGACACGCTGAACACGGCGATTTATCTCGTGCGCTGCGCCGCGACGGCGATCGACGTGCATTACGTCACCGTCCTCGGCGACGACCCGTTCAGCGACGAAATGCTGGCAAGCTGGCAGGCCGAAGGTCTTTTCACCGATAGCGTGGAACGCCTGCCCGACAGCTTGCCCGGTCTTTACCTGATCCGCACCGATGCGGCGGGCGAACGCAGTTTCTTTTACTGGCGCAAACAGGCGCCGGCCAGAAAGCTGTTTCAGACGCCTGGGGCAGAGGTCCTGAAAAAGCAACTGGGCGCGTTGGACTGGCTGTATTTTTCCGCCATCACGCTGGCGGTGCTGGAACCCGCCGGGCGCCGGCAATTGCTGGATTTTCTCGACGCCTTCAGATCCGCCGGTGGCCAGGTGGCTTTCGACAGTAACTATCGGCCCCGGCTGTGGCCGGACGACGATGCCGCCGACTGGGTGACGCTGGCCTATCGCAACTGCGACCTGGCCATGCCGTCGATCGACGACGAAACCGCGCTGTGGGGAGATGCGGATCCCGCGTCGGTGCTGGCGCGACTGTCCGGGCTGGGCTGCGCGGAAATCGTTCTGAAACGCGGCGCCAATACCTGCCTGGTCGACCGTCAGGGCACGCGCCACGAATATCCCGTCGAGGCCCCGGAGCGGGTGGTCGACACGACGGCCGCGGGCGACAGTTTCAATGCCGGCTACCTGGCGACGCGGCTCAAGGGTGGAAGCGTCGAGGCAAGCGTCGAGGCAGGGCAGAAGGTCGCCCGCCAGGTCATCGCGCAACCGGGGGCGATAGTTCCGATCGATTAATAAATAAACAATCGCATTGCCAATACGGGGGCCAGGGCGTGGCCCTCGACGGCAATGCGGCCATGAACACCGAAGGTTAACGGGTCATGATTTTTCCCGAGCCAATCGACTTGCCCCCGGCACCTTGGTGACGGCGAAATTCGATCCCGAGACATCACCCCTCTGCCAGCGACTTCCTGCGAACCGGATTCGACCTGCCGTGCGCCATGATGGCTAAATAAATTCGCTGCTCTGCCGATACTCCGATGGTCGGGAAGGGTCGCGTGCCCCGGCGTCCGCCAGTATCGCGCCTGGCCGATCGACGTCATCCGCAACACGGAAATCAGCAATGCCAGACATCGAAAAAGAGTTACAGGAAGTCACCGATCTGATCTCGCTGCCCGAAATCTATCTCAAGGTCCGCCGTCTGCTCGAAGACGAGGCTGCCGATATCGAGGATTTCGCCGAGGTCGTGGTCGTCGATCCGAACCTGTCGGCGCGGCTGCTACGGGTCGTCAATAGTTCCTACTACGGGTTTCCCGAACCGGTCGAGAGCCTGTCGCGCGCGCTCAACCTGGTCGGCCTCGATCAGCTGCACTCGATGGTGCTCGGCGTGTCGGCGGTCTCGAGTCTCGACTTGCCCAACGATATCCTGCCATTGAAACCGTTCTGGCACGGCAGCCTCTACTGTGGCGTGCTGACCCGGCTGATGGCCGATCGCCTGAAGCTCGAGCGCAGCGATCGCCTGTTCGTCGCCGGCCTGCTGCACGACGTCGGCTCGCTGGTGCTGTGCGCCAAGTTTCCGGACCACGCCCGCGAGGCGATCCGGCTGTCGGTGCAGGCCCGCGAGCCAGTGCACGAAATTCAGCGCCAGATGCTCGATCATCACTACGGTGATATCGGCGCGATGCTGATGGCCAACTGGAACCTGTCGCCCGAACTGCAGACGCTGATCCGCTTTCAGCCCGAACCGGAAGCAGCGCCCGCGCTGCGGGTCGAAACTGCGCTGCTGCATTTTGCCCACGCCTGCACCAGCGCAGCACGGCCGATCGACGTTGACAACCTGGTCGCGCCCGGGGTCCGCGCGCTGATCGAGCTGCCGCCGGACGTGATCAACGATTTCTCGGAGACCGCGCGCGCGATCAGCGTGGAGATGGGCAAGGCGATTCTGAACTGAGCGCGCCGCGCTCCGAAACAGGCGCCCCGGGTTTCGCGCTCAGCATTTTCGTTGCCTAGCCGATAAGATTTCCGAGAGTTCGGACAATCGCAGAGTGGACCCTCGACTGGTCGTACGCGATCGCCGGCGTCCGCATGCGGGCGAAATCGATGCGCGACCCGGGTTCACGCAATAGCCGGATTGCAACGAAATGCTGAATAACTGGTTCAATATCGACTCCTTCATGCCGCACGGGCACTGTTTCCTGTGGAATCCGGGCCTGCTCTGGAGCATGGTGCTCGGCAACGCGGTCATCGCGCTGTCGTATTTTTCGATTCCGATCGCGTTGCTGGTCACGATGCGGCGGCAGCAGTCGCGTCATATGAAGTGGGTCTTCGTGATGTTCAGCGCCTTCATCTTCGCCTGCGGCATGACGCACGTCATCAGAATCGTCACGATCTGGTACCCCGATTACTACCTGGAAGCCGTCGTCATGGTCGCGACAGCGGTGGTCTCGGCGACGACCGCGATTGCGCTGTGGCCGATAGTCGGGCGCGCCAGGGCCTATATCGCGAACCAGGAAATCACGACCGAAATTCTGATGAACACCAACCAGCAGCTCAAGGAGTCGATCGGCGCGCTGAAGCAGCACCATGTCGACTTCCAGGCGCTCAACCGGATGAGTGGCTATATCGAAGTGTGCAACGACCTAGAGGAAGTCAGCACGACGATCATCGACACCATCGCGCAGCTATGGCCGGAATCCTCGGGTTCGATCTTCCTGCTGGATCCACGCGCCAACGAGTTCACGCCGGCCGGGCAGTGGGGCGAGGCTACGCAAGGCGAGACCATCGAGGCGCACACCTGCTGGTCCTACCGGCTGTCGACACCTTTCCCGGACAAGGATACGCAAATCCATCACCAGTGCCTCGCGGCAAACTGCGGCATCCGGCGGAAGAAAATGTGCCTGCCGGTCAGCGCCGGCGGCGAGACGCTCGGCCTGCTGCATCTCGAGGGTATCGCGATCCCGCTCGACGAACGCGCCCGGACCATTCTGCCGCTGCTCGTCGAGCGCGCCGGCTTCGCGATCTACAGCATGCGCCTGCAGCAATCGCTCGAGTTCAAGTCGACGCGCGACGCGCTGACCGAACTGTTCAATCGGCATTACATGGATGAGGCGCTGCAAATCGAAATCGATCGCGCGCAGCGCTCGCAGGACGAGCTGTCGGTGGTGATGTTCGATCTCGATTACTTCAAGCGCCTCAACGACACGCATGGCCACGAGGTCGGCGATCGCGCGCTGCGCATGTTCGCCCGCATCCTGCGCTCGAGCCTGCGCACCGGCGACATGGCGTGCCGCTACGGTGGCGAGGAATTCGTGCTGATCCTGCCAGCCGCCGATCTCGATCAGGCCACCGAAATTGCTGATCGAATCCGCGTGGTGCTCGCCACCAGCACCGCCGAGCCGGATATCGATCCGGCCTTCGCCAACATGACCGCATCGGCCGGCGTTGCGAGTCTGTCGCCGGATTGTGCCACGGCAAAAGATCTGCTCAACCAGGCCGATCAGGCGCTCTACCAGGCCAAGGAGGCCGGCCGTAACCAGGTGCGCAGCTTGCGCGACCCGCTGCCGGTGCGGCAGGCCGCGCCGGCCGTCTGAGTCCGCGCGTCAGGCGCCGCGGCCGTCGATCGACTCGCAACCGTTGAAGCGCGCGAAGTCGGCCAGCGCCGCGTCGAATGCGGCGTCGAATCCCGCGTCGAACTTGCGTTCGAGATGCAACGCCCTGATTTCGAAACGACCCGATCGGCGCTGCGCCTTGCAGTCGGCGCGCCCGACGAAGCGGTCGCGGTAGAGAATCGGCAGGCAAAAGTAACCGAAACGCCGGCGCGACTCGGGGACGTAACACTCGATCTGGAAATCGAAGCCGAACAGGTCGCGCGTGCGTTCGCGCTGGATCACGCAATTGTCGAACGGTGACAGGATGCGAACCTGCGCCCGGCATGGCGGCGCGCGACGCTCGAGCAGCTCGGGATCGATGTAGACCGGATTACGGTTACCGAGATCCAGTTCGACGAGTGCGCCATCCGCGACGCGCGCGTCGAGCTCGGCGCGCACCGCCCGCCGCAACTCCTGCCCCTTGCGCAGGTAAGTGATCGACTTTTGCGTCGCGAAGCCGTGTGCGCGCAGAGTCGTATCGATAAGGTAGGTGGCGAATTCGGCGTGCGTCGGCGCGCGCGTGTCGACCCAGTCCGGCAGCACGCGCTCCGGCAGATCGTAGATTTTCTGAAATCCCTCGCGCCCCGATATCATCAGTTCTCCCTGCATGAACAACTGGTCGAGCGCCTGCTTGGCCGGCTTCCATTCCCACCAGCCACGCGAATCGTGATCGGGATCTTCGAAGTCGCGTGTCCGCAGCGGGCCCTCGGCTTCGATGCGCGCGAGGATCTCGCGCTGCAGCCGGCGGTCGGCGGCCGGGAACCAGCTGCGGTCGCCGTGCATCTTCGCCATCCGCGGCAGCGCGTAGCGGTAGTCGCGCATCGGCAGCCAGGCGGCGGCGTGGTACCAGTATTCGAACACCTTGCGCTCGCCCACCAGCCGCTCGAGCATCACCGGTTCGTAATTCGGTACGCGCGAGAAAAGCACGTGATGATGGGCTCGCTCGACCACCGAAATCGTATCGATCTGAACGTAGCCCAGGTGCTCGATCGCGCGCAGCGTCGCGCCCTTGCCGCGGCCGAATGGGCTGTTGCGCAGCAATCCCTGCCGCTCCAGTGCGATGCGGCGGAGCCTCGATTCGAGTGACATTCGCGGCGGCGGTGGCGCGGCGCTATTTTTTCTTGCCGCCCCGGCTCGCGGCGAGTTTCCTGATGCGGGCGATCTGTTCGCGCTCCCAGCGCTGACCGGCCTCGAGCATCTTCCTGGCGCGCTGCTCGCCGAGTTTGAGTAGTTCCTGCTCGCGCTTGAGCGCGGCTTTCAGGTTTTGCTTCAGCGCGTCCATCTCCGCGCGCGCGGCGGTGTTGGCAAGACGCAGTTCTTCACGCGCGGCGACGCGCGCGGCCTTGAGCGTCTGGCGGGCGGCCTTGAGGTCGGTCTTGAGCTGCCGGACCAGCGCCTCGCGCGACTTCGCCGCGGCCTGTTTGCGAACCTGCGTAGCGGCTTTTTTCTTCGGCGAGGCTTTTTTCTTCGGCGGGCTCTGCTTCGTAGTGGTGCTTTTCTTCTTCGGTGCGGCTTTTTTTTTCGTCGCGGCCTTTTTACCGGACGCTTTCGTCGCCGGGGATTTCTTGCCCGGCGATTTCTTTGCCGGCGGCTTGCTGTCGGCCGCCTGCTTCGTCTTTGCGTTTGCTTCGCTGATCATGTACCTATCCTGGTGGCGAGTGCGCGCGCGTCAGGATAGCGCAATCGGCGACGCGGCCCAATAGCGCCACCGGGTCGGCCGGGCAAGTCGCAGCAAACGCCCTCAGCCGGCCCGCTTGAAGTACGAGTTACACAGACCGTTGGCGTTGACCAACTCGCCCGGGAAGATGACGCAGGGCCCCCAGTCGGCGCGACTCGGATCGGTGTAAAACTGGCAATTGGCGCAACGTTTGGCCGGATCGGTCGAGGCGTGGGTATAGTTCAGGCTTTTCGCCGTCTCGCCGCCAGGATTGACACGCGGCATCTCGGCCGACCAGGCCCGCGTCTGGGCGAGCAGCATTGCGAGCGGTGCGGCGCCGGCTTGGACGACGAACTTTCTTCGCGGGTGATTCATATTCGCACTCCTCGATTCGAAATGGCCGCGCGGCGGGTCGCGTGACGATCGGGCTGGACTCGCGAAGTTAGAGGCGCGCGCCGCGCCCGAGTTCCCGCGGGCTTGCGCTTCAGGCTTTGCGCGCGAGGTCGGTGACGACTTCGGCGGACGGCTGCAGCAGCAGGATGCGCGGGTCGACCTTGAGCTTGCATTCGCGATTGCCGCCGCCGAGCAGCAGGTAGTCGCATTGCATGACCGCGGCGTCGATCCAGATCGGCAGGTCGTCGGGCAGCGCCAGCGGCGTCACACCGCCGATCTCCATGCCGGTTAGCCGCCGGGTTTCGTCGGCGCTCGCGAACGATACCTTGCGCGCGCCGAGGCGCTTGCGCACGACCCGATTGGCATCGAGCCGATGGGTCGCGAGCAGTACGCACAACGCAAAGCGTTCGCCCCCGGTTTTACTCTTGACCAGGATCGCGTTGGCCGACTTGTCGAGGGCGGCGCCATAGTGTGCGCAAAACGCCGCGGTGTCCGCCAGCTCGGGTGCGCAGGGCAGAATTTCGAAGGCGCGGCCGCTTCGTTCGAGGTACGCGCGGATTTGCGGAAAGGTCTCGGCCAATTTTGAGGAGGCCCTCCTAAGCGATTGATATTGCTATATTTATCATCAAAAAATGAATTTGTACAAGGTCACAGTTTGAGCATTCGATACTTGATAAAGCGCGTCCAGCGTATATATAAAGGGCATGAACGTCACGAACACACAATTCACGATTGGCCAAGTGGTCCGCCACCGGCTGTTCGATTTTCGTGGCGTCATCGTCGATGTCGATCCGGAATTCAACAATACCGAGGAATGGTGGCAAGCCATCCCCGAAGACATTCGCCCGCGCAAGGATCAGCCGTTCTACCACTTGCTGGCGGAAAACGATTCGACCGCTTACCACGCCTACGTATCCGAGCAGAATTTGCTGGTCGACGAATCCGGCGAGCCGGTCAATCATCCCGAAATCGCCGAAATGTTCGGCGAGTTTCTCGGCGATAGCTACGCGATTCCGCGGCACTACCGCAACTAATTCCCGTCACAAGCCAGGTCGGGTGCCGGCCTGTCAACTCGTCACCCCCGGGTTATAATGTCCGCTCGCGCGCGCCGGGCGCTGCACTGCGGGTGACACATGAAACTTTCCGACTACAAGCTCCTGACCTTCGATACCTACGGCACGCTGATCGACTGGGAGAGCGGTATCTACGCCGCGCTCGCGCCGCTGCTCGACAAGTTGCCGATCCGCCTCGAGCGCGACGAGGTGCTCGAGCTGTTCGCCGAGTTCGAACTGCGCCAGCAGCGCGAAACGCCACGTCGGGTCTACCGCGACCTGCTCGCCGACGTCGCCCGCGCGCTGGCGCAAAAATGGCAAATCAAGCTCACCGACGACGAGGCCATCGCTTTCGGCAAATCGGTCAAGGACTGGCCGGCGTTTGCCGATTCGGCCGAGTCGCTGGCCTACCTGCGACGCCACTACCGCATGGCCACGCTGACCAACTGCGACCGTGTCAGCTACATGGGCAGCAACGCCCGTCTCGAGATCGAATGGGACGCAATTTATACCGCTCAGGACGTCGGCAGCTACAAGCCGGATTTGCGCAATTTCGAGTATATGCTCGAGCGCGTGCGCCGCGATCTCGGCATACTGCCGGGTGAAATCCTGCACGTCGCGCAATCGCTGACCCACGACATGGTGCCGGCGACGCAAACGGGTTTGCCGAAGGTCTGGATCAACCGGCGCCACGATGTCGATGGTCTCGGCGCGACCGCGCCGCCCGAGGGCGACTTTACGATCGAGTGGGAATTCACCAGCATGGCGGACTTCGCCGCCACGCACCGCGAGGAAACCGGCTGAGCGATATCCGGCATGGACGATCTCGGTCCCGGTTGCGCATTCGTCGACGAGGCTTTCGTCGCGCTGGCCGATGCGCGGATCTCGCTGTTCGACTGGGGATTCTTGCACTCGGACGCGACCTACGATGTCGCCCACGTCTGGCAGGGGCGTTTCTTCCGGCTCGCCGATCACCTGGCCCGCTTTCGCGCGAGCCTCGAGCGATTGCGGCTCGATCCCGGACGCGACGACGCCGAGATCGAATCGATCCTGGTCGAATGCGTGCGCCGCAGCGGCTTGCATGATGCCTACGTCGAAATGGGCTGCACCCGCGGGCTGCCCGAGCCGGGTTCGCGCGATCCACGCAGTTGCCGCAATCGCTTCTTCGCCTTCGCGATTCCGTTCGTCTGGATCGCCGATCCCGAGCGCCAGCGGACCGGGCTCGATCTGCACGTCAGTTCGCGCCAGCGCATCCCGCCCGAATCGGTCGACCCGGTAATCAAGAACTATCACTGGCTCGATCTCGTCATGGCGCAATATGACGGTTACGCCCGCGGCGCCGACAACGCGATCGTCGTCGACGCCGCCGGCAACCTGGTCGAGGGTCCGGGTTTCAATGTATTCATCGTCAAGCGGGGTGAGCTGGCCACGCCGGCGCGTGGCGCGCTCGAGGGCATCACCCGCCGCACCGTGCTCGAACTCGCGGCCGCTGCCGGGCACGGCGCGGTCGAGCGCGAATTGCCGGCGACCGAGGCCTGCGCCGCCGACGAAATCTTCCTGACCAGCACCGCCGGCGGAATCATCCCGGTCACGCGCCTGGACGGCGAAGCGATCGGCGACGGTTCGCCGGGGCCGGTCACGCTGGATTTGCGCCGGCGTTACTGGGCCTTGCACGACGACCCGGCCTACACGACCACGGTCGATTACGGGCCCGGGGGCTAGCCGGCAATGAAAACCTCGACGATTACGGTTTGCGGTTTCCTGCGGCGCGTGCTCGCGGGCATGTTGGCGATGGTCGCCGGTATCGCCGTGGCCAGCGACGGCGCGCTGCTCGACGCGTTACGCACCGGCGGCACCAGCATTTATTTTCGCCACGTCGCTACCGACTGGAGCCAGGCCGACCACGTGCGCGAGGCCGACGACTGGTTGAGCTGCGAAGCCGCGCGCATGCGTCAGCTGTCGGACGAAGGCCGCGCCGACGCGCGCCGCATCGGCGACGCGATTCGACGCCTGGCGATCCCGGTCGGCGAGATTCTTGCCAGCCCCTACTGCCGCACGATGGAAACCGCGCGGCTGATGGATCTCGGGCCGGTGCGCGCGTCGACCGACGTCATGAACCTGCGCGCGGCGAGTTTTTTCGGTGGCCGCGGCGCGATCGTCGCGCGCGCGCGGAAATTACTGGCGACACCGCCACCGGCAGGCGGCAACCGGATCATCGTTGCGCACGGCAACGTCGCGCGCGAAGCCACTCCGGTTTACCCGGCCGAGGGCGAGGGCGTCGTATTCAGGCCGGACGGAGCGGGCGGTTTCGAACTCGTCGGCCGGATCATGCCCGACGCTTGGGAACACCTGCTCCGCGCCGCCGGTAACTGAGCACCCGGAATCGCTAGCCCGCGACCCGTTGCCGGCTTGCCAGCGCCAGCATCAAGGCGACGAATCGCGCCGCGACCAGCGCGCCGCGTCCGCCGATGTCGTTGGCCGGCATCAGTTCCACCAGGTTGAAACCGACCAGCCGCGCTCGCGCGCAGGCGGCCTCGAGCAGCTCGACGACTTGCCAGTAATCGAAGCCGCCCGGCGCCGGGCCGATCACGGCCGGTACGATTGCCGGATCCATGACGTCGATATCGAGCGCAACGTAGAGATTCGCGCCGGCCGGAATCGCGTCGACGATCGGCGCGAAGCCGTCGCGCCTGAACTCGCGCAGCGGAAAGAATCGTACGCCCCAGGCGAGCGCGTCGTCGCGATCGCCGGGCCGCGCACTGCCGATGCCACGCGCGCCAACCTGCAGGATACGTTCGACCCAGGGCATTTCCGACGCGCGGCGCATGTTGCTCGACAACCCAAGCCGCTCGCCGCCGACTTCGTCGCGCCAGTCGATGTGCGCGTCGAGCTGCAGTATTGTCAGCGGTCCGTGTTCGGCATAGGCGTCGAGCACCGGGATCGGCACCGAATCGTCGCCGCCGAGCACCAGCGGCACCGCGCCGAGCTCGAGCGCGCGGGCGACGGTTTGGCGAATGGTTTCGCGATTGGCGGCGAAATCGGTTTCGCTGTAGTCGAGATTGCCCCAGTCGACGGCCTGTGCACCTCGCGGCAGCAGCGGCCCGCCGACGTCGAAGTCGTAGTGCCCGAGCACGCCGGGCCAGCCGAAAGCCGCGCGGATCGCTTCGGGCGCGCCGGCGCAATAACTGCCGACGCTCGGGTAAGGCGTCGCCGCGGACGCGCCAATGACGACCACGTCGGCGGCGTCGGTCGAATCCGGCGTGGCGCGTGGCAGATCGAAAAAACCGCCGGTCGCGCCGCCGAACATCGTCTTCATTGCCGGTTTTTTCGCGGACATGATGGCGCGCAGTCTAATCGGGCTGCCCGGCCGGTGCCAGCGTATACAGTCGGATCGATTTCGATTGCCCGCGTACCCGGGTCTCGCCGACCGCTTCGAATCCCTCGGTGGCTG
>JBFFXR010000103.1:0-10603 GCA_041569645.1 Gammaproteobacteria bacterium | reverse complement strand
TGTAGACCAGCATCGCCGACAGCGCCGGCGCCGCGGTTTCGGCGTAGGTCACCGGCATCATCAACTGCAGCAGCACGTCGAGATACGACCGGCTCAGCGTGTCGAGCAGGCCGATGATCAACGCGGCGTAGAACGCGCCCTTGATCGAGCCGATGCCGCCGACGATGACGACGACGAAGGCGATGATGATGATGTCGTTGCCCATGCCGATGCTGGCCTCGGTGATCGGCGCGATCAGCATGCCGGCGAAACCGGCCATCGCCGCGCCGAGCGCGAACACGAACAGAAACAGCCGATTGATGTTGATGCCGAGCGCCTCGACCATCGTGCGGTTCGACGCGCCGGCGCGGATCAGCATGCCGAGGCGCGTGCGCGCGACGAGGATATAGAGGATTCCGGCGACCGCCAGACCGGCGACGATGATCAGCAGGCGATAAGTCGGCAAGACCAGCGTGCCGAGCGTGATCTGGCCGTTCAGGATATCGGGCAGCGGGATCGCCATGCCCTGCGCGCCCCAGATCAGGTGCACGAGGGTGTCGAAGATCAGGATCAGGCCGAAGGTCACGAGCACGTGATCGAGGTGATCCTCGCGGTAAAGCTTGCGCGCGATGAACCACTCGACCACCGCGCCGACGATGAACATGCCCGCCAGCGCGAACACGATGCCGATCAGGAACGAGCCGCTCCAGGCCACCACCGTGCCGCAGAAGTACGCGCCGATCATGTAAAACGAACCGTGAGACAGGTTGATGAAATCCATGATGCCGAAAATCAGCGTCAGGCCAGACGCGAGCAGGAACAGCAGCAGGCCGAGCTGCACCCCGTTCATCAATTGCGTGATCAGCAGATTCCAGTCCATGCCGGGGATTCAGGAGCGAAACAAAAAAGCCCGGCTCCCGCAGGCGGGAGCCGGGCCTGGCCCGTGAACGGCTACTTCATCTTGCACTTTTTCGCGTGCGGATCCTGGTGGTTCTCGAATACCCGGGAAACGATCTTGGTCGTCCAGCGGCCCTCACTGTCTACCACGACTTCGCGCAGGTAAAAGTTCTGGATCGGCATGTGGTTGTTACCGTACTTATACTTGCCGCGCACCGAGTCGAAGTCGGCCTGCTTGAGCGCCGCGCGCAGCTCGTCCTTGTCCTTCAGGTTGCCGTTTACTTTTTCGATCGCGCTCTTGATCAGCATGATCGAGTCGTAGGATTGCGCACCGTAGAATGACGGGTAGACACCGTGCTTCTTCAGGTAGTCGCCGACGAAGCGCTGGTTGGCGGCGTTGAGGATATCCGGCGACCACTGCTGTGTATTCTTCGAGCCGAGCACGCCGGTCAGACCCGCAGCCTGCAGCTTCGGCAACGCAATCGAGTCGACCGTGAACACCGAGTACAGCGGCATCGTGTCCTGCAAACCGGCCTGCTGGTACTGCTTGATGAACGCGCCGCCGGCCTTGCCCGGATAGAACACGTACAGCGCTTCGGCGCCCGAAGCCTTGGCCTTGGCCAGCTCGGCGGAGAAATCGAGCTGCGCGTCGGCGCCCCACTTGGTCAGGTCCTTGCCGAGCACCTTGCCTTTGAAAGTGTTTTCGACACCGGCGACCATATCCTTGCCGGCGGCATAGTTCGGCGCCATGATGTAGATCGACTTGACGCCCTGCTGGTTGAGGTGCTCACCCATCGCCATCGGCGTCTGGTCGTTCTGCCACGAGGTCGAGAAAAAGTTCGGATGGCAGCGCTTGCCGGCGATCTGCGACGGACCGGCGTTGGCGCTGATCAGGAACTTGTCGGTGTCGGTGACCGATTTCATCGACGCCAGCAACACGTGCGACCAAATGTAACCGACGACAAAATCGACGTCGTCCTGCTTGACCAGCTTGTCGGTCTTCTGCTTGCCGATGTCGGGCTTGAAGCCGTCGTCCTCGAAAATGATCTCGACGTCGAGCGGCCCCATCTTGTAGCCGATGTGCTCGAGCGCGAGTTCGACCGAGCGCTTCATGTCCTCGCCGATGACGCTCGCCGGCGTCGTCAGCGTCGTAATGAAGCCGATCTTGACACTGGCGGCCTGCGCCGCGCCGGTCGCCATAACGGCACACGCAATCAGAAAGGTTCGGAGTGTCTTGCTAAACATCTTATTCTCCTCTGGAGTCTCTTCAGTTATCGGTGGCCTGGCCACCGGGTTATTGTCCGGGCGCGGCGCGCCCGTTTATGTCACTCTGCCTGCGGCGATTGCCACTGTCCCGTTCTTCGACCGAACCGGGGATGATGCCGCCGCGCGGCGATGGCGCTTACTATATCGCTACCGCGCCGATAAGAACACCCGTTTAACCCGCGCCCGCGAGCCTGCCCGACGCCGGGTCGTGCGCCGCGACGAAACGCGCCGCCGCGCCAATCACCGCGTCGGGCTGATCGCGGTGCGCCGAGTGGCCGCAGTCGGGCAGCGCGAGCAACTCGGTTGGCGGTACGCGCCCTGCGATAGCGCGGATTTGTTCGAGCGTGCCGTACTCGTCGTCGACACCTTGCATCGCGAGCACGGGACAGAAGATCGCGTCGAGTTCCGCCTCGATCGACCAGTCGCGAAACGCCGGGTCGAGCCAGGCGTCGTTCCAGCCGCGAAATGCCGAGTCCGGATCGTCGTGGTAGCGCGCGAGGCGGTCGCGCAGATCGGTATGCGCATAAGCCTCGCGAGCACGCTCGATGCTCGCGATGGTCACGTCCTCGACGAATATGTGCGGTGATATCACGATCAGGCCGGCACAACGTTCCGGGTAACGCGCGGCGAAGATCAGCGCGATCGAGCCACCATCGCTGTGGCCGAACAGCCACGGCGGGTTCGCCGCGGTGTCGACGCCGAGCGCGTCGAGCAACAATGGCAATAATTCGCAGGCCTGGCGATGCATGAAATCGAGTGCCCAGGCCTCGCCCGACACGCGCGGCGTCGAGCGACCGTAGCCGGGACGCGAGTAAACCAGACCGCGGCAACCAGCCGCCGCGCACAACCGCGCCGGGAAATCCTTCCACAGCGCGAGCGAGCCCAGACCTTCGTGGAGAAACACGAGTAGCGGCGCCGCTTCAGCGACGCCGACCCACCGGTACTCGATGCGGACCGGCCGGTTGGCCCAGTCGATGTCGACGAACTCGACGTCGTCGCTCACTGCTCGCCTTCGCGCTCGCGCAGGCGAAAGCGCTGGATCTTGCCGGTCGCGGTCTTCGGCAACTCTTCGATAAACTCAATCAGCCGCGGGTACTTGTACGGCGCAAGCCGGCTCTTGACGAAGGCCTTGAGTTCGTCGGCGTCGGCTTGCTGACCATTCTTCAGCACGACGAACGCCTTGGTCTTGGTCAGTCCCTCGGTGTCGGTCACGCCGATGACCGCCGATTCGAGCACCGCGTCGTGCTCCAGCAGCGTCGCCTCGACCTCGAACGGCGACACGTACATGCCGCTGACGCGCAGCATGTCGTCGCTGCGCCCCGAGCAGGTAAGGCTGCCGTCGTCGTTGCGAACGTACTTGTCGCCGCTCTTGGTCCATTCGCCCTGGAAGGTTTCGCGAGTCTTGTCGCGATTGCCCCAATACATCAGCGCCGCGCTCGGCCCGCAGATGTACAGGTCGCCGATTTCGCCGTCGCCCACCGGGCGGCCGTCGTCGCCACGCAGTTCGACGTCGTAACCCGGCACCGGGTAACCGCTGGAGCCGTAGCGCACCTTGCCCGGGACGTTCGAAATGAAGATATGCAGCATCTCGGTCGAGCCGATGCCGTCGAGGATGTCGATGCCGAAATGCTCGCTGAAGCGCTGCGCGAGATCCTTGGGCAGCGCCTCGCCGGCCGATACCGCGAGCCGCAGCGACAGCGCTTTGGCGTCCGGCAGGTCGGGCGAAGCGAGCATGCCGACATAGCCGGTCGGTGCGCCGAAGAAGATCGTCGGCCGCTGGGCGGCGAGCCTTGCAAAGATCGCGTCCGGCGTCGGCCGGCCGCCGAGCAGCACGCTGCTCGCGCCGACGCACAGCGGGAAGGTCAGCGCATTACCGAGACCGTAGGCGAAAAACAGCTTGGCGGCGGAAAAGCAAATATCGTTTTCGTTGATACCGAGCACGCCCTTACCGTAGAGCTCCGAGGTCCAGTACGGGTTGGCGTGCGTGTGCACGGTGCCCTTGGGCTTGCCGGTGGAACCCGACGAGTAGAGCCAGAAACCCGGATCGTCGGGGGCGGTCCTGGCCGGCGCGGCGCGCGGCCCGGCGGCACCGATCGCCGCGTCGAGCGCCTGCTCGCTGCCGTCGAGCCCGTCGGCATCGCCGGCGACGAATACCGCGCCGACCTCGTGATCGCCGGCGGCCATCGCTTCGCGCAGCACCGGCAGCAGCGCCGCCGATACCAGCGCCGCCTGCGCGCGGCTGTTGCGAAGCATGTAGGCATAATCGTCGGCGGTCAAAAGGGTATTGACCGCTACCGGCACGATGCCCGCGTACATCGCGCCAAGAAACGCGACCGGCCAGTCGTTGCAATCGTGCATCATCAGCAGCACGCGCTCTTCGCGGCGCACGCCGGCGGCGTCCAGCGCCGCGGCGAGACGCCGGCTGCGGTCCTCGAGCTCGGCGAAGCTCAGAGTGTCGCGATCGTCGACATAGGCGATCTTGTCGCCGCGTCCCTGGTTCAGTTCGAACAGGTAGTCCGCGTAATTGAAAATCTCGGCGTCTACCGGTCTTGGATCGGTCATCATGTCGTCCTCCTCGTTGCCAGGGCTTCATCCCCCGGGCTCGCGTGCCGCGTCAGCGGGTAAATTCTATACTGCCGGCCGGCAACAAATACAGAACCAGCGCGCGACCGTCGGTGACCGTCGGATGGTGCGCGCTGCCCGGTTCGTAGACGACCCAGCCGGCCGCGTGACCATCGAATTTCGCGTCGCCGTCGAGCGGCATGACGAGATCGATTTCACCGTTGGGATGCGCGTGATGCGGGCCGACGACATCGTCCATATCGACGACGTCGACCGAAAACCCGTGCAGTTCGTCGCTGGGCTTGAAGACGCGGCCGTAGCGAATGCCGCCGGCCTCGTGCTGGCACAGCCAGCCGGCGACGATGCCGTCGCGACAGCTCTGTTCAAGCCGCGCGAAGCCGTCCGAACCGGCGCCGTACTCGGCGTTGAGCCAGGCTTCGAGATCGGCATCGAGCGGTCGGTCGGCGATTTTTGCGGTCAGACCCGCGATCTCGCGATGGAATTCGTCTTGCGTCATGTCGGTTCTCCCGTCTCACGCGATACTTGCCATTACGGCAAACATGAATTATTGTGCATATATGAACTATACACCGTCTATGTCGACATGTTAAGCAATATACTGCAACCAGGCAACCACGCCGCGCTCGCATCATGGTGAAAAGCGCGATTGCAAAACCGCCGGCGACCGCGCGCGACGCCGATGCACGCCGCTTCCTCGTCGCCCTCGGCGAGCGGGTGCGCACGCTACGCGAGCGCCGCGGCCAGACGCGCAAGGCGCTGTCGAGCGCAACCGGCGTATCCGAACGGCATCTCGCCAACCTCGAGTACGGTGACGGCAACGTATCGGTGCTGGTTCTGGCCGAGGTCGCGGCGGCTCTCGATTGTCCGCTGGCCGAGCTGATCGGTGATTTCACGACCGCTTCGCCCGAAGCCTTGCTGATCCGCTCGCTGCTCGAGGGGCGCGGCGAGGACGATCTTCGCCGCGCCCGAATCGCAATCGGCGAGGTACTCGGCGACGCGCCCGAAGTCCCTTCGGCGGCCGCGCGCATCGCCTTGATCGGCCTGCGCGGCGCTGGCAAATCGACGCTCGGGGCCCGGCTCGCCGAGCATCTCGACGTTCCGTTCGTCGAACTCAGTCGCGAAATCGAGCAACTCGCCGGGTGCGGTATCGGCGAAATCCAGGATCTTTACGGCGCAAGTGCCTATCGCCGCCACGAACGCCGAGCGCTCGACGAGGTGATTCGCGCACACGAACGGGTCGTCGTCGCAACGCCGGGCGGCCTCGTCTCCGACCCGGCCAACTTCAAGCTGTTGCTGAGCCGTTTCACGACGGTCTGGCTGATGGCCGAGCCCGAGGATCACATGCAACGCGTCGTCGCGCAGGGCGATTTTCGGCCGATGGCGGCATCCGACGAGGCGATGGCGGATCTGCGCGGGATCCTCGAATCGCGGCGCGATTTCTACGCCAAGTCCGATCACCGGCTCGATACCAGCGGGCAGTCGCTCGACGCAACGCTGGCCGCATTGATCCGCATCGTCGAGACCGCGACCGGCGATCCCCGCGAGTCCGCTTAATGCAATATATTGCTTGACTCGCCAGCGTAAATTGCACTATAGTTCGCCCGCATCCGATTCAATAAGCGGAGGAGTCCCGCGATGCCCGACGACCGTGTCGACTACCAGACCCATCCAGACCGCTACAAACACTGGCAGTTGAGCTTCGATGGCGAAATCGCGACGCTGGCCGCCGATATCGACGAAGACGGCGGCCTGCGCCCCGGCTACAAACTCAAGCTCAACAGTTACGATCTCGGCGTCGACATCGAATTGCACGATGCGATTAACCGCATTCGTTTCGAACACCCCGAAGTGCGAACGGTGGTCGTTACCAGCCTGAAGGACAAGATTTTTTGCTCCGGCGCAAATATTTTCATGCTCGGCACCAGCAGTCACGCGTGGAAAGTCAACTTTTGCAAGTTCACCAACGAGACGCGCAACGGTCTCGAAGATTCGTCGCGCCACAGCGGCCTCAAGTTCATCGCCGCGATCAACGGCGTCTGCGCCGGCGGTGGCTACGAACTCGCGCTCGCCTGTGACGAAATCATCCTCGTCGACGACCGTTCGAGCGCGGTCAGCCTGCCCGAGGTACCGTTGCTCGGCGTGCTCCCCGGCACCGGTGGGCTCACGCGCATCACCGACAAGCGTCACGTGCGCCACGACCTCGCCGACATTTTCTGCACGACGACCGAGGGCGTGCGCGGACAGCGCGCGAAAGACTGGCGGCTGGTCGACAAAATCGCCAAGCCGGCAGTCTTTGACGAGACCGTCAAGAACCGCGCGCGCGAACTCGCCGCCGAGAGCGATCGTCCGACCGATGCGCAAGGCGTTAAGCTGACGCCGCTCGAGCGCACGATCGAAGACGACGCTTTGCGCTATAGACATTTACGCGTCGAAATGGACCGCAGCGCGCGCACCGCGACGCTGACCGTCAGCGCGCCGGCCGGCGAACAGCCCGACGACATTGCGGCGATCGAGGCCGCCGGCGCCGACTGGTACCCGCTCGCGCTGGCGCGTGAACTCGAAGACGCGGTCCTGTCGCTGCGCAGCAACCAGCTCGACCTCGGCACCTGGCTGATCAGGACCGAGGGCGATGCCAATGCAATGCTGGCAACGGACGCAACCTTGCTCGAGCACAAGGACCACTGGTTCGTGCGCGAAACCGTCGGTTACCTGCGACGCACGCTGCAGCGCCTCGACGTGACTTCGCGCAGCCTGTTCGCACTCGTCGACGAAGGCAGTTGTTTCGCCGGCACGTTGTTCGAACTCGCGCTGGCCTGCGACCGCAGCTACATGCTCGCGCTGCCCGACGACCCCGAGGACGCGCCGCAAATCGTCGTCGGCGACGCCAATTTCGGCCTCTACCCGATGATTACCGGCGACAGCCGACTCGGCCGCCGCTTCTACGCCGAGAAGCCGGCACTCACCGCGGTGCGCGCGCGCGCCGGCCAGCCGCTCGATGCCGACGCCGCGTTCGAACTCGGCCTGGTCACGAGCAACCCCGACGAACTCGACTGGGACGACGAGCTGCGCATCGCGATCGAGGAGCGCGTCGCGATGTCGCCCGATGCGCTGACCGGCATGGAGGCCAACCTGCGCTTCAACGGGCAGGAAAACATGCTGACGCGCATCTTCGGCCGCCTGACCGCGTGGCAGAACTGGATCTTCCAGCGCCCCAACGCGGTCGGCGAGCACGGCGCGCTCAAGGTTTACGGTACCGGCGAGAAATCCAAGTTCGACTGGAACCGGGTGTAAATGAACATCTGTCCGTCATTGCGAGGAGGCGTCAGCCGGCGAAGCAATCTCCCCGATCGGTGGCGGGAACCCGGAGATTGCTTCGACGCTGCGCGCCTCGCAATGACGCAAAACAGCCGCGCGCATCGCGATGACGGCCATATTCAATTATCAAAGGTAAGACCCTGATGTCATCGATCGACTACAACGAAAAGATCCCGAACAACGTCAACCTCGCCGAGGACCGCGCGCTGCGCCGCGCGCTCGAGCACTGGCAGCCCAGCTACCTCGACTGGTGGATGGACATGGGTCCCGAGGGCTCGCAGGACTACGACGTCTACCTGCGCACCGCGACCAGCGTCGACAAGGACGGCTGGGCGCAGTTCGGTTACGTCAAGATGCCCGACTACCGTTGGGGGATTTTCTTAAACCCTGGCAAGGACGACCGCAAGATTCACTTCGGCGACCACAAGGGCGAGGACGCCTGGCAGTCGGTGCCGGGCGAGTACCGCGCCAATTTGCGCCGCATCATCGTCACGCAGGGCGACACCGAACCGGCCTCGGTCGAGCAACAGCGCCATCTCGGGCTCACCGCGCCAAGTCTCTACGACCTGCGCAACCTGTTCCAGGTCAACGTCGAGGAAGGCCGTCACCTGTGGGCGATGGTCTACCTGCTGCACAAGTATTTCGGCCGCGACGGCCGCGAGGAAGGCGAGGCGCTGCTCGAGCGTCGCAGCGGCGAGGAAGACAACCCGCGAATCCTGCAGGCGTTCAACGAGAAGACGCCCGACTGGCTGGCGTTCTTCATGTTCACCTATTTCACCGACCGCGACGGCAAGTACCAGCTGCACGCGCTGTCGGAATCGAGTTTCGATCCGCTGGCGCGCACCACGCGCTTCATGCTGACCGAGGAAGCGCACCACATGTTCGTCGGCGAGTCCGGCGTGTCGCGAATCGTCGAACGCACCTGCGACGTCATGAACGAACTCAAGACCGACGATCCGGCGAAGCTGCGCGCGGCCGGAGTCATCGATCTGGCGACGATCCAGCGCTACCTCAATTTCCACTTCAGCGTCACGATCGACCTGTTCGGCGCCGACGAATCGAGCAACGCGGCGATCTACTACTCGACCGGGCTCAAGGGACGCTACGCCGAGGGCAAGCGCAAGGACGACCACATCCTCAAGAATGACGCCTACCCCGTGCTGACGGTGCGTGACGGCGAACTCGTCGAAAAGCAGGTGCCGATGCTCAACGCGTTGAACGAAGTCCTGCGCGACGATTACATCCGCGAGGCCGCGTCGGGTGTCAAGCGCTGGAACCGCGTAATCGAAAAGGCCGGCCTGCCGCAGCGCCTCGAGGTCCCGCACAAGGCTTTCCACCGCAAGATCGGCGCGCTCGCCGGCACCTTCATCAGTCCCGCCGGCGAAGTCATCAGCAAGACACAGTGGAACGCGCAACGCGATTCCTGGCTGCCGACCGACGACGACCGCGCGTTCGTCGCGAGCCTGATGGGCCGCGTCGTCGAACCCGGCAAGTACACCAACTGGATCGCGCCGCCGGCGATCGGCATCAACCGTCAGCCGGTCGATTTCGAGTACGTGCGCTTCAACTGATTCGCAAGCGAAGCCCGAATCGACAGCGTCGGGCATCCGGTTTAACATCGTTGCCGTTTCAGCAGCGGGGGCGGTGCCCTCGCCGCGGCGATCCATCCGCACTGACGGAGGCCGAACGATGAATCAAACCGAAACGCTGCGCATCGAAACGCGCCGCCCCGGCGTCGCGCAGATCACGATGGCGCGGCCGGACGTCTATAACGCGTTCGACGAGCAAATGATCGCCGAGCTCGATGCCGCCTTCGACCGGCTCGGCGGCGACGTCGACGTACGTGCGATCGTACTCGCCGGCGACGGCAAGCATTTCAGCGCCGGTGCCGACCTCGATTGGATGAAGCGCGCGAGCGAAGCGTCGGTCGAGTGGAATCTCGACGATGCGCGCAAGCTCGCGGCGATGCTGCGTCGCATTGACAGCTGCCCGAAACCGACCGTCGCGCGCATCCAGGGCGCCGCGCTCGGCGGTGGCGTTGGTCTCGCCTGCGCCTGCGACGTCGCGATCGCCGCCGACAACGCGAGTTTCGCCGTCAGCGAGGCGAAGTTCGGCATCCTGCCGGCGACGATAGGACCGTACGTGCTGAACGCCGTCGGCAAGCGCCACGCGCGCCGGCTGGCGCTGACGACGACGCGAATCCGCGCCGCCGAGGCGCTCGCAATCGGCCTCGCGCATGCAGTCGCCGCCGCCGACGAGCTCGATGCCGCGGTCGACGCCGCGCTCGACGACCTGGTTGCCGGCGGCCCCGAGGCGCAACGCGAAATCAAGCAGTACTTCGCCGCGATGGCGGTCGGCCCGATCGACGACGACACGGTCGAACGCAGCGCGCAGACGATCAGCCGCGTGCGCGCGACTGCCGAAGCGAAGGAAGGCTTCGCCGCATTTTTCGCCAAGCGCAAGCCGAACTGGATTCCCGAATGAGCCGGCTCGACGGCGCCACCGTGCTGGTCGTCGGCGCCGGCACCATGGGCGGCGGCATCGCCCAGGTCGCGGCGCAAGC
>JBFFXR010000102.1:0-10603 GCA_041569645.1 Gammaproteobacteria bacterium | reverse complement strand
GATCACCGCCGCCGCCTCGAAGTAGACCGCGACCTGGCCGTCCGCGCCGCGGAAGGACGCGGGGAAGATGCCCGGCGCCACGGTCGCGAAGGCGCTGTAGAGCCACGCCGCGCCGGTGCCGATCGAGATCAGCGTGAACATGTTCAGGTTCATCGTCCTGATCGACAACCAGCCGCGCTCGAAGAACGGCCAGCCGCCCCACAGCACGACCGGGCTGGCGAGCGCGAACTGGATCCACTGTACGGTTTTCATGGACAGACCCTCCGGCAACAGCCCGGGCGCCAGGTCGGCCAGCATTGCCAGCACGAACACCGGCAACGACAGTGCGGCGCTGATCCAGAATCGCCGGTTCATGTCGATCAGTTCCTCATTCTTCTCCTCGACCTCGACCGTGCGCGGTTCGAGCGCCATGCCGCACTTGGGGCAGGTTCCGGGCCGATCCTGCACGATTTCGGGATGCATCGGACAGGTGTACTCGACGCGCGTCGTCGGCAGCGGTACGCCCATCGGCTCGAGGGCCATGCCGCAGATCGGGCAGCTACCCGGGTGGTCCTGGACGATTTCAGGGTCCATCGGGCAGGTGTACATCGCGCCCTCGATGACCTCCGGTTCGTCCCGGCCCTCGAGATAGCGCGCCGGGTCATCGCTGAACCTGTCGCGGCAAGGCGCGCAGCAGAAACGGAATTCGAGGCCGTTGCGCACGTAGCGGTGCGGACTGTCGGCGGCGACGCTCATGCCGCAGACCGGGTCGATATCAGGCCCGGGGCCGAGGTAATGTGCCGGGTTGGCGCTGAACTTGGTGACGCAATGGCTGCTGCAGAATCGATATTCGACGCCGTCGTGCGCGTGGCGATGCTCGCCGTCGGCGCCAACGGTCATGCCGCAGACCGGATCGATCAGGGTCGCGGCGGCCGGCGCGGCATCGGATTCGGAGCTGTGAACATTGTCCATGGGAGACTACTTAGGTGATTGCAGGCGGGTCTTCGGGTTTGAAGGATTCGATCAGGTGACACACGCTGTGGCCGTCGGGCACCCCGTCGGGCATCGACTCCCACTGGTCGAGCGCACTCTCCATGCGGTTTTGCAGGCGTAGCATCTCGTCGATTTTGGCCCGGTTCTCGGCAATGTGCTGCTGGATGATGCGGCGCACGTCGGCGCACGGCGACTCGCCGACGTCGGCGTGGCGAATGATTTCGTCGATTTCCCTGAGCGTGAAGCCAAGCTGTTTGGCCAGGCGAATGAAGCGCAAACGCGAGGCGTCTTGCGGCGCATACAGGCGATAGCCGTTGGCGCGCTGCGCCGCCGGTTGCAGCAGGCCGATTCGGGTGTAGTAACGGACGACGTGCGCCGGCGCGCCGACGCGGGTGGCGAGTTGATTGACGGTCAGCATGGCGAGGTTCCCTCGAACGAAAAATAGAGACTGGCGCGCAAACTACAACCTGTATGCTACTTGCAGGTCAAGCGTTTTTTCAAAACCGGTCCGCGCATCGGCGATCGCCGCCGAGTTCAGCCGCCCGCCGAACCGGCATTAGTCATGATCGTGCGTTTGTCGCAGGTAGGCTATGAGATCGTCGAGGTCGGCGGCATTCATTCGCCACCGTGGCATGGCTGCGTCGAGCGATTGCCCGGACGGATCGATACCGCGCGTGATCGCCCGCTTTAACGATTCGGCATCGTAGATGGCATGGTCGCCGTGGCCGTCATCCCCGTGATCGTCGTCGAACAACGCCGTCGGCGTCAGCGCCGGTGCCTTGATCCAGAACTGCGGCCACAGGCGCCGACCCTCCCGGTTCGCGCCGTGGCAGCCAGCGCAACCGCCGCCGTGCATTTGCCGGTGCATGCCGGCGCCACGCCGACCGCCCGTCGCGGGGATCGGGTAACCCGTGGAGTCGGCCCCGGTGAAGTAGATTCGCTCACCGTTCGATACGTAGGGCAGTGGTTCGGAGTAGCCCGCAAACCGGTGTTCCTCGCGTGGCGCACAGGCTTCGAGCGCGAGCAGCGCGAGCAGGAGGAAAAAGAATCGAGACTTCATACTGCAATGATGTGTTCTGCCGGATCGAGGTGGTTGACCCCGATCAGCCAATACCGGGAAACGCGGTCAAAAATGGAAGCGGGTGCTCAGCAACAGCAATTCTTCGGAGCCATTGCTGATGTCGCGCGCGAAGCCGCCTTCGAGCACCGCGCGCGGGTGAACCCACTGCAATCCGACGGTTGCCTGGTGTAAGACATCTTCGCCATCGCGCCAGCGGCCGTTCAGCTCGATTACGCCGTGCCATTCGCGGCTGAGCCCCCACTCCGGGTAGCGTTCCGGGTGCAGGCGATATTGCCAGGAGAGATCGTAACGCGCCGCGTCAGGGCGGTCGCCGCTACCGGCCTGGAAGACGAGGTCGGCATCGAATTCGTTGCGATTCTCGAACCAGGTGTAGACCGCACCGATTTGCGCCGCGGGGTTGTCGTCCGACTGCGACGACGCCAGCGCCCCGACGAGCAGGCCCAGCCGGCGGGTGCCGGCGAAACTGTCGCGTTGCCAGGCGATGTGGCGATAAAGCAGCGAACCGTCGCCGCTGCGATCGTCGCCGCCGGGATCGACTCGGTAGGGCAAGCCGAGCAACAGCGTTTGCCGCGCGCCGATACCGTAGGCGAGATTCGCGATCAGCACGTCGGTGGCGGCTTCGTCGGCCGACTCGAGTGTCAGGCGCAGGACGCTACCGCCCTTGTCGACCGGCAACGCGACCAGCGAGCGCAGCCCCATCGCGCGCGCATCGAGACCGGCGAGCGAGATAAGAACTGCGATAGCGGCCAGGATTGCGGCGCGTTTAATCGGTCGCGGCATTCGGCAATACGGTGATTCGGACGGGAGTAAAACCGGCGTCGAGAATAGTTTGACGAATGGTTGCGTCGTCGGGCAGATCGCCTTCGGTCACGAGTCGAAGTTTCTTGTGCTCGAGGCTGATCTTGATGTCGCGCACCGATTCGATCTTGCGGAACGCGCGCTCGAGGCTGTCGACGCAAAATGCACAGGTCAGGCCGTGAATGTCGACCTCGAGCGTCCGCGCACCGCTGGTGACGGGGACCAGGAACGCAAGCAGAATGCCCGCGAGCAGGATATTTTTCATGTTACCGACTCCATCAGGATTCGAGCCATAGCCGCAGCGGCAGAATCAGGTAGCTGAAGAAAAAGCCGATGCCCCAGATCACGACGCCGACGAAAAAGATCCGTCGATTCCAGGTTCTGGCGCGGGTGCAAAGTGCCGCCAGTTGCGGATCGGCAGGGCAGCTTTGGCCAGGGCGCCAGACGAGCCAGGCCAGCACGGCCAGCAACGATGCCGACAGACCGAGCGTCCAGGCCTTCTGCTCCGCCAGGAACAGCAGGCCCGGGATGTTGTAGAACAGGCTCGCCGCGACCGCGCCGAAGCCAAGCGATACCAGCACGATCGGCAACGCGCAACAGATCAGCGTGCCGCCGCTGACGAACAGCGCGAGCCAGCCGAAATGCGGTTTTTGCGTCCAGTCAGCCTTTTGCACGGCAGCCCTCCGCCGCGATACCGAGGCGTTCCGCCTGCACGGGCGGGCAGGGTACGCTGCCGAATGAGCAGAATACGCAACAATGGCCGTCGAGCGGCCTCAGCAGCACGCCGCAGCGCTTGCACCGGTGATGCCACTGACAGTAATCGGTCGGCATCGTCAGGACTTCGGCGAAATGACATTCGGGGCATGTCAGGGTGGAATCCGAAATGAGTCTGGGCATGGGCATCCGCGTGGAATTTGGTACGTGCTAGTATAAAACCTGTAGTAACTACAGATTCAAGGGAAGTTCGACGATATGCCCGAATTGACCATCGGCCGCCTCGCGCGCGCGGCCAACTGCAGGACGGAAACCGTGCATTATTACGAACGCACCGGATTGATGCCGGCGCCGGCCCGCAGTCCCGGCGGCCATCGGATATACGATGACGGCCATGCGCGGCGGTTGGGCTTTATCCGGCGCTGCCGTGAGCTCGGCTTCGGAATCGCGCAAATCAGGACCCTGCTCGGCTTCGTCGACGAGCCCAATCACTCCTGCGGGGAAGTGCGTACGGTGGCGCGTGCGCAGCTGCACGATATCGATGCGAAGTTAGCCGATTTAAAGCGATTGAAAGGCGCGCTCGAGACGATGATCGATCAATGCCTCGGGGAAAGTTATCCGGCCGACAAATGCCCGATTATCGACGCACTGTTCGAGCGTAAGCCGTGACCGGTTCGATCGAAAGACGCCGGGGATCGGGTTTGCCGGACCCCGGCGTCTGGTGTCGATTACCGGTGAAATCTCAGGTCTCGAAATTGCCGCCGGCGCTCTTGCATTGAGCCTTGGTCATTTCGGTAAATCCCTGCCCCTTGCAATTGTTCAATCCCTTGCAGCTGCTGGTCGCGGTCTTGCACGAACTCTGTCCCTTGCAGGCGTTGGCGCCCATACACTTGCCGACATCGCTGCTGGCGTAGCTTGTAACCGGCGCGCTGGCGAGCAGGGCGGCCGCGGCGATAGCGAGGGCGTTGCCCGTGGTTTTTCTTTTAGTGATCATCTCGTCGTCTCCTCCAGGAAGTGAGCGTAGGAATTTTACTTTTAATCAGGCAGTAATTTAGCCTGACAAACGAGTTCGACAAGCAGGCAACCCGATTGGTTCTCCGTTAAAGAGAATAAATTGCCGCCAACCGGCGAGTGGGGCTGCTCGTTTTTATTCAAGTAGCGGCCGGTGGTAGCGAGTTCCAGGCAGGTTTATCCTGCGGGAAGCAGCGCTCGGGACTGCGACCCCAGTCTGGCCTCGCCAGAAAAATCGATCAGGATCATGCCGCTGTACTTTTTCTGGCGATAGAATTCGACGCGAAACCTGTTCGCCTGTTCATCGACGGAGAATCGTTTGGCGATCTCATTGCGCCGAATAACCAATCCGCTTTCATTGCGTCGGCCCGATTTGCGGTAACCGATTACATTGACGCGAATGCCATCGATCGGATTGATCAGAAAGCTGTCCTTGACCTCGACCACGCTACCGCTGGGTACGCGTGCGTCTTGGCCGTCAACGACCATCGTGATCTCGCCGAGCGAATTGTCGTAGTCGAAATATTGCGGACTCAGGGTCGTGATGCCACGGTTGCCGTATCGGACCTTTAAAGAATTCGAGCCGTTGACGATCGCCACCAGCGGATTGTTGGTGCGGAATGCGATACGCGAAGACTTTTTTAGCGGCACGTAGTTGATGCGTGCGCGTGCCTTGTCGAAATCGTAGCGAATTTTATCTTCGAACAGCGCGAGCTGGATGTCGCGCCCCAACTTGCGCTCGATTATCTCCGCGCTGAGCTCGAAATCGCGGCGATACCGTATTCCGATTTGTGCAAATATTGCCTCGACGAAGCGCAGGTGGTTGAATATTCGCCGCGCAGTCGGGTAGGACTTGCTCGCCTCGACACCCATTGCGGCCTTGCGATGCCGGATTGCGAAATAAGTCAGGGTTTTTTCCATTTCCCGGTTGCCGCGGTGGGTGTGCGTATTTTTCAGGCGGAAGCGATCGCGGGCCGAGCCAACACCGTCGTTGGCACGGGCGATCGCGGCGAGCGCAAAGCCCTCGAGATCGGCGAAATGCGGCGCTTCGATGATCGCCTGGTCGATGACGATGCTCTGACCCCAACGAAGCGGGTTCTCGAGCTTGTCGACGTGGCGCGGATTGTAGAATCCACTGCCGTCGTGGAGATTGAGCACCAGGTCGACCCGCGCATCGGTGATGATCCGCTTGATCTTCTCGATGGTCGGGTACTCGGGGTCGTTCTCGGAAATCTCGAGAAACTTGCGGTTCATGTCGCCGTGCACGCCGCGCGTACGCTTGATAATGCTCTCGAAATTTAGATTCGGCACAACCCAGACTTCACCGCGTTCGACCCGGTAGTCGGTGACCAGCAACGACGCGGCGGTGAAGCCGCCGGGCTCGTCGCCCTGGATGCCGCCGATGATCAGTAGCGTGGGGCCCGGCCGCCCCGATTCCAGCTTGTGCAGGGTGAACGGAAATTCCGCGGCCGGCGCGTTCCCGGTCGCCGCGAGCAGCAGCGCGAAAACGATTCCGCGCATCAGACGACCTTGATGTGCCAGGGCTCGTAGCGAACCCCGAAGGGGTTTTCCTGCGGGTAGCGTATATCGACGTAACCGAGATCGGCGAGCCGTTTGAATTCGTCGGTCTCGGCGAACGCGGCGCTGAAATTGCGGCTGCCGAAGCCCCGCTTGCCGACGTCGAAATCGCCGATCGCATGGTAAGAATGACCAGGTGGCGCGAGCGAATAAGATGCCTGCGACAGGTTGCCGTCGACGTGCGCGGTCTTATTGAGGAATAAATGAATCTGCTTGACCACGCTGCGAATGCCGGAGGTCAGTATGACCGAATCGCCAACGTCGCGGCGAATCTTGCGGTAGGTCCGAAGCGGCTGGCCCTTGAACAGGTAATGTCCGCTGCCCGCGATCTTGACGATGTTCTTGCGCGCAATCGTCTCGCTTAGACGAGTCACGACCTTGTCGCCGTAAAATCCGAGTGAATCCGCGTTGGTGAAGAACAGTGCCTCGATGAAGTCTAGTTCGGCCGCGGAAAAGTTGCCGACGCGTCCCTGTCTGCGCGCATGGCGCAACGACTCGTCCCAGCCGATGACGTTGAAATTGCCGAAACCGACATAAGCCTGCAAACGCGACAGGCGTGCGCGCACCGACTGGAAAACGGCGATTTGTTCGGGCGGCAGTATGATATCCGGGGTTTCCTGCGCAATCGTTGCCGAAGGCAAATTATCGACGATGAAATTATCCGGATGCAGATCGCGTACTTGAGTTGCGTACCGGAGGCGGCTTGTCCTGGCGGGTGCCTGTGTCTGCGACGAGGGTAACGGTGGTCCGACGAATGCTGCCTTGGTGGGGTTGGCGGGCTCCGGCTTGCGCCGCGCGAGGCCAGCGGCGAACAGGCTCATTGCCAGCGCACCCCACAGCGCGAGAAACCGACGCCTGCCTGCTTTGTTCCGATCATATGCCATAATGCCGAGCCTCCTCGCGCGGCCATTCGTTCGAACCTTCGCCCGGTTGGCGCAGTCGTAACGACTGGAGATTCGATTTGGATTTGGATTGGGTTCGGCTAATCTTTACAGCATGAAAGCCCGAATATTCGCGATTGTAGTGCCTTGCGTGCTGGGGCCAATTTATCTCAATTCGGTCGCGGCGCATAGCTTCAATGTCGGCCTGATTGAATATTCCTCCGCGGAATGGACTCGTTCGGCAAGGAATGGCTTCCTGCTGGCTACGCGCGAACAGGATGCGCACGCCTTCGAGGAGTCGGACGGTCATCTCGGCGGCCTCGACGTATATCTGATCGACCTCGGTAGCCTGGATGATGCCGGAGCATCGCAAAGACTGGCCGAGTCGGAGGCGTTGTTTGCCGTCGGGTTCGCTCCGAGCCAGGCCGGCGACGCGTTGCTCGACGACCATGGGGTCGTTCTGGTCGACCCGGCCCGCGCCAACTACTGGCAGGCAGCCGTGGATACGCCGACCAAACTGCGAACCCTGGACGGTGCCGGTTTCTACGATCGTTTCATCGCTACCTACGGCGATCGCCCCGATATCCCGGCGCTGCACGCATATCTTGCGGCGCGCGTCGTCGCAGCGGTCATCCGGCAATCGACCCCGGCTTTGCGCGCGAACCCTGAACGCCTCCGCGCTGCGGTCGCCCGGAAGCTGCAAGGCCCCGAATTATGACGGCCGTCGATTTCTGCTATGCTAAATTATGGCGCCGGGCCGGCGAAGATTTCGCGATAGCCTGCCCCGATCGATACAGGGCTCGCAAATTCGCTCAACGATGAGGAGGACTCATGTCCAGACGCGCAGTCAAACTTCTACTATTTGCCCTGTTGCTGGAATACCCGGCGGTAGTCCCGGCCAACGGGGATTCGGACGCCGTACGGCAGTTATCGCAACGGGTCGAGCAGTTGAGCCGCGAGGTCGACGAGCTGAAAAAAACGGTCGAATTACTCAATTCGATCAGGCCCACGGTCACCCGCCTGATGCCCGAGATCGCCGAACGTTTTCATGTCATGCATTACGCCGGCGAAGCAGACGACTGGGCGCTCGCGTCGCACGAATTGATGGGAATCCAGGAACTGATCGGCATTATCGAAAAGGTCGACCCGGTCAAGGGCGCGATGGCAAACGGTTTCATGGCGAATAATTTCGCCAAGCTGAATGCCGCGATCGAGCACGGCAACCGCAAGGATTTTTATGCCGCGCTCGAGTCGACGGTCGAGAGCTGCAACAGTTGTCATGTGGCGGTGGGCAGCCCGTCGATGCAAGTGGTCCTCGATGCGCATGACAGTCTGAGCTTGCGCCACTCGCACGACTTGTCCGCATCGGAGCCGCCGGACGACCATACCCACGCGCACTAGATTCGGCGGCCCGAGCCTCGGCAATCGGGCGTCAGCTACCGGCGTCCGGCAGCTTGCCGGCCCGCGGCGTTCGCGGGCTAATCCCGATAGGCCGCCAACCGGTCGTCCGCTTCCCGATCGATCGCAACGCTGTGTATCATGCCGGCCTCGGTATGCCCCGGGATGTTACATGCAAACACGACCTCGTCATTGCCGAGAAAGCGCCAGGCCAGGCGTCCACGCTCGCCGGCTCTCAGTGTAATCGCGTTCGGGTCGTTGTGTTTCATCGACGGCATTTCGCGCATCATCTTCGCGTGCGCGATTTGCTCCTCGAGATTTCCGATCGAGAATTCGTGCGGTATCGCACCCTCGTTACGGACCCGAAATTCGACGGATTCGCCGTGGCGCAGCGAATTCAGCGCCGGCTCGAAGACGAAACGCATGCTGTCGCGCATCGCGACCCGGATGATTCGATCGGGCTTGCCGCTGGCGGGTTCGCCGACGCTTGATTGCACCGCGTCGTGATCGTGGCTATGGCTGTGCGTGCCGCCAGCGAACAGGGCCGGTGAAACGAAGGCGAGACCGAGGGTAATATAAATGTGTTTCATGATAGATCCTTCCGCTTTCCAAGTTGCATTCCATGGACACCAAGCCGTCCATCGGACCGAGTCAGTCAGCAAGGCTGCATAGGGTCCGCGCAATTCGCCAGATGGGTGATCGACCTTGCGATTGACTAACGATTACGGGCCGGTTCCATCAAGTATAGACTCCTGGTCAGGTTTTTCCGGCCGACTGATCGCATCGATACGCCATGGGATCGGCGATCCCTGCGTAATCAGTGTCGAATTCGAACCTGAAGTCAGTCAGCGCTTCTTGCGCCTTTTTTTCTTGCGTTTGCCACCGGAAGCCGGTCCCGGCGCCGCGTGTTGTAGATGCTGTGCCTGCAGTTTGCGCCGCCGCCGCTTCTCGAGCAAGACCAGCGCCGCCCCGAGGACGATGAAGCCCGCGAGCACGTAGGCCCACGGTGGCGTGCGCCAGCGCCCGAGACTGCCCTCGACGAGGCGGCCGGCGACGAAATTAGCGTCGTGCACCCGCGCGGTCGACCGGTCCCGCGGATCGAAAGAGACCTCGATCTCCCCGCGCGCCGCGCCGGCGCGCAGCTGGAGCCTGCGGCCAAGATCCTCGTTGTGCAGGTGCAGGTGCAGCGAATAGAAACCGCTCCGGTCGGTTTCGCCGCTGGCCAGCGGCGCGCCGCCCGACGAGATCACGACGTTTTCGCCGGCGATGGCCTTGTCGTTAGCGTCGAGTACGAAGCCGCGGACCTGATAGCGGTGGTCGGCTTCGTGCTCGGCGATCGCGCCGCCCGCGGTCAACAAACAAAGCAAGGTCAGGAACAGGTTTCGCATCGCGTCACGGTTTGGGGTGGATTGTTTAACCTGCGCCACGCTGGCGCGGAACTCGATTGTCATGGCCACGAGGCCCATGTCAAGTAGTAGATGCCGACAGTCGCGTCGCGCGTTCCTGTCGTCGGCGCGAATCGCCGGACAAAAAAAGCCCCGCCGGGGCGGGGCTGAAAACAAGAGGAAAATCAGGTTTGCCGTAACGTCAGGATTTCACCTGGTGGATATACTCCGGGATCTTGGTCGCGTCGAGCAGCGTGTTCCAGCTGCGCGCGCCCGACGCGGTCGTGCGCTTGCTCCACTTGTCGAGGCGCTTGCGGTAGACCTCCGGATTGGCGCTGTCCTTGTTGAGCTTGATGATGTTCATCGCGACGATATCGATGCCGTCGAACTCGTCCTCGGCGAAGTTGCGCTTGACGCCCGCCGGCAGCTCCTCGTTCATGTCGCTGAACACGAACATGACCTGGGTGCCGGAGCCGGTCGCCTTGAGATAGTCCGAGCAAAGCATCATCGCGCCGCTGATGTCGGTCTTTCTCGAGCGATCCTTGCCGCGGCTGAACTCGTCGAGCTTCTGCGCCACCGCGAGTTTCTGGCTGTTGGCCTTGGTCGGGCGGTAGTCGAGCGTCAGCTTGGTCACGAGGTTGTCCTCGTGGTAGCTGTTCGAATCGATCATGACGAAGAACAGGCTGTCGCCGGGAATCATCTGCGGCACGATGCCGGCCTTGACCGTGTTGACGACGGTGGCCTTTTCGCCGGCGTAGGTGCCGGAGATGTCGATCAGCGCGCAG
>JBFFXR010000101.1:0-10623 GCA_041569645.1 Gammaproteobacteria bacterium | reverse complement strand
CGACGAGCCTTTCGTCGCCAACGATCTCGAGCTCGACGATACGCGGCGCATGCTGCTGATCACCGGACCCAACATGGGCGGCAAGTCGACCTACATGCGCCAGACGGCCCTGATCGTAATCCTCGCCTACATGGGCAGCTACGTGCCGGCGCGACGCGCGCGGCTGGGCCCGGTCGACCAGATCTTCACCCGCATCGGCGCGAGCGACGATCTCGCCAGCGGACGCTCGACTTTCATGGTCGAAATGACCGAGGCGGCCAGCATTCTCAATAACGCCGGCGCATCCAGCCTCGTGCTGATGGACGAAATCGGTCGCGGCACCAGCACCTTCGACGGGCTCGCGCTGGCCTGGGCCTGCGCCGACCATCTCGCGCGACGCAATCGCGCGTTCACGCTGTTCGCGACGCACTACTTCGAACTGACCTCGCTACCCGAGCAGTACGACCAGGTCGCCAACGTGCATTTAGACGCGGTCGAGCACGGCGACGACATCATCTTTCTGCACGCGGTCAAATCCGGGCCGGCGAACCAGAGCTACGGGCTGCAGGTTGCGCGGCTCGCCGGCATCCCGGCCACCGCGATCCGGCTCGCGCGGCAAAAACTCGCGCAGCTCGAGCAGCAGTCGGGCCATACCCAGGGTGACCTGTTCACGCCCGCGCCCGCGCCCGAAATCGCGCCGGCCGATGAACGCACTAGCGAAATTGCCGCGGCGCTCGACGCGGTGGATCCCGACGAGCTGACGCCGCGCGAGGCGCTCGAGCTGCTGTACCGCCTGAAACGCCTCGCAGGCGAGTGAACTGCAATGGCGACGATCCGCTTGATTTTTGCCGACTGCGATTTAGACTGCGGTCTCTCGTGTTCGTGACGCCCGGAGGGCCGCGATGACATTCGTCGTTCTGGAAAACTGCATTCGCTGCAAGTACATGGATTGCGTCGACGTGTGCCCGGTGGACTGTTTTCACGAGGGGCCCAATTTCCTCGTCATCGATCCCGAGGAATGCATCGACTGCACGCTGTGCGAACCGGAATGCCCGGTCGAGGCGATCGTTTCGGAAGACGACATTCCCGAAGGCCAGGAGCAATTCCTCGAGCTCAACGAGGAACTGTCGCAGGTCTGGCCGGTGATTACCGCGAGCAAGCCGCCGCCCGACGACGCCGACGAATGGGACGGCGTGCCGGACAAGCTGAAATATCTCGAGCGCTAGCCGACCCGCGGCCGCCGTTTTGACTTTGAAAATGGCGGCACCTAAAATCGGCCCACCGTCGCACCAAGATAATAACGAAGGCGCTCGAATCGCCCGATTCGGGTCGGGGGCATCATGGTCGAATGCAAATACTACTCCTTCTACGCGCTCGCCAGGATCAACGACCCCGAGTTGCTTTACGAAGCCTTCCAGCAGCAGATCGCGCCGGGCCACGCCGACGAGATCGATATCGAGGTATACGAGCACGGTGACGGTCGCTGGCAGCGGCTGACGCCGAGCGGCGGCCTCGAGCCCGACCTCGACGCGGAGACTACGCAAACCCTCGAGCAGCGATTCGCCGCGGACGATGCGCCGGGCTGGTACTACGATGCCGAAACCGATGCCTGGTATTGCCGGTACAAACCGCTGACGAGCAAGCACTTCGTGCTGCAGGTCCGTTGCCGCGATCCCGACAAATTGATCGAGGAAGACTACCTGCAGTTCCTGTTCCACTTTTACTGCCACCAGCTGCAAATGCTGCAGGGTACCTACCGCGACGCGCTGACCGGGCTCTACAACCGGCGCGCATTCAACGAAAAGCTCGCGCAACTGCTCGAGTGCAAGCCGCAACGCGAGCGCCGCGCGATCGACCTGTCGCCGACCATTTTCGTCATGCTCGACATCGATCATTTCAAGGCGATCAACGACAGCATGGGGCACCTGTTCGGCGACGAGGTCTTGCTGCTGCTGGCCGAGCTGATGATCGATTCGTTTCGCGAAAACGACCTGCTGTTCCGCTACGGCGGCGAGGAGTTCGCGCTGGTGTTGATGGACATCACGCCCGAGCAGGCGCAGCTGACGCTCGACCGGTTTCGCGAGAAAATCGCGGACCACGAATTTCCCGCCATCGAGCGGGTCACCGCGAGCATCGGCTACACGCGCTTCGACCGCGAGTTGTCGCTCGACGCGCTGATCGGCCAGGCCGACGATGCGCTCTACTATGCCAAGACGACGGGGCGCAACTCGGTTTACGGCTACCAGGAGCTCGTCGCAAAGGGTCGAATGCCGCTGCAACGCTCGCCCGGCATCGAAACTTCCTGATTGCAGTGACCCCCGGCATCACTATCAACTGGGTCAGTGTCGTTTGATCCTTAGAAGCCGGCACGAGGCGCGGGTTTGCTAGAAGGCCAGTCTCGGAACCGGGCGAAATACCGGCAGATCAAACGACACTGCCCCCTTCGAAGCTAGGCCGGCCGCGACTCGTCGAGGAATTTCGTGACCACCGGCGAAAACTGCGCGTCATCGATCAGGAAGGCATCGTGGCCGTTGACCGAATCGATCTCGACGAATTCGACGTCGGTGCCGGTGTCACGCATCAGCGTCGCGATCTCGCGCTGCTGGCGCAGCGGAAACAGGATATCGGTCGTCACGCCGACGACCAGCGCGCGCCCGACGTCGAGTTTGGCGAGACCGTCGCTGACGGACTCACCGTGCTCGGCGATGTCGAACCAGTCCATCGCGCGCGACAGGTAGAGGTAGCTGTTCGGGTCGAAGGAATGAATGAATTTCTGCGCGTTGTATTCGAGGTAGTTTTCGATTTCGAATTCGTGCGCGAAGCGCTTGCCGCTGCGCTTTTCCGGCGGCAGGCGGCTGCGATCGAACTTGGTATTCCATTCGTCGGCGGCGCGGTAGGAGACCAGTCCGAGCTTGCGCGCGAGCGACATGCCGGAAAGCGGCTTGCGCTCCTCGCTGTACTGACCGTCGTTCCAGTCCGGATCGCTGCGGATGATTTCGCGCTGCAGCGAGCGCAAGGCGATGGTCAGCGGCAGCGCCTGCGTGGCCGCCGATATAGAAATCAGATAAGACAGTTCGCCGGGATACATCATGCCGTAGGCGATCGACGACATACCGCCCATCGACGAACCGACCGCAGCGTGCAGCTTTTCGACGCCGAGTTCGCGCATCAGGTAGTAGCCCGAACTGGCGATGTCCTCGACCGTCAGGTCGGGAAAATCGGCACCGTACTTGCGTCCGCTGCGCGGGTCGATCGAACCCGGGCCGGTACTGCCGTAACAGCCGCCCAGCGAGTTGGCGCAGACGACGAAAAAGCGCTCGGTATCGATCGCCTTGCCGGGACCGATCATGTATTCCCACCAGCCGGGCGACGGATCGGCCGGCGAAGACGCCGCGTGGGCGCTCGGCGACAGGCCGGTGAAGATCAGCACCGCGTTGTCGGCGGCCGGCGACAGCTCGCCCCAGCATTCGTAGGCCAGCGTGACTTCCGGCAGCACCCCGCCGCGCCACATCTTGAGTCCAGCGTTGCCGAGACAGCTCAGTTCGATGTGGCGGGTCGCCGCGGTGGTGAAACTGTAGGCGTTTTCTTCGTCAGCCATAGTCGCGGACTTTGACGACTGGCGTGGTGATTGTCAACGCCGTCAGGCGTCGCCCTGGGGTTTGCGCAAGCGAATCGACAGTTCGCGCAGCTGGCGTTCGCCGACCGCCGCCGGCGCCTGGGTCAGCAGGCACGACGCGGTCTGGGTCTTCGGGAAGGCCATCACGTCGCGGATCGAGCGCGCGCCCGACATCAGCATGACGAGGCGATCGAGGCCGAAGGCGATGCCGCCGTGTGGCGGGCAACCGTAGCGCAGCGCATTCAGCAGAAAGCCGAATTTCTCTTCGGCCTCGTCGGCGCCGATGCCGAGAATCTCGAAGGCGCGCTGCTGCATTTCCATGCGGTGAATCCGCACCGAACCACCGCCGAGCTCGGTGCCGTTCAGCACCATGTCGTAGGCGCGCGACAGCATCCCGCCCGGGTCCGCCGCGAGCGCTTGCGGGTCGTCGGTCGCCGGCGCGGTGAAGGGATGGTGCAGCGCGGTCCAGCGGTTCTCGCGCTCGTCGAACTCGAACATCGGGAAGTCGACGACCCACAGGAAGCGCCAGCCCGGCTCGAGCAATCCACGATCCTCGCCGAGTTTGACGCGCAGCGCGCCGAGCGATTCGTTGACGACGCGCGCCTTGTCGGCGCCGAAGAAGATCAGATCGCCCGACTCGGCGCCGGTTCGTTCGACGATCGCGGCGACCGCGGCGTCGGGCAGAAACTTGAGGATTGGCGACTGCAGACCGTCGCGACCGGCGGCTACGTCGTTGCACTTGACGTAGGCGAGACCCTTCGCGCCGTAGCGGCCGACGAACTCGGTGTATTCGTCGATTTCCTTGCGCGTCAGCGCGTTACCACCCGGCACGCGCAGCGCGGCGACGCGCCCGGCGGGGTCCTGCGCCGGCCCGGCGAAGACCTTGAATTCGACCTCGCCGAGCAGGTCGGAAATCGTCACCAGCTCGAGCGGAATACGCAGATCCGGCTTGTCCGAACCGTAGCGCTCCATCGCCTCCGCATAACGCATGCGCGGGAATGGATCGTCGACCTCGGCGCCGAGCACTTCGGCGAACAGTCCGCGCATCATGTCTTCCATCAGGCCGGTGATGCCGGCTTCGTCGAGAAAGGAAGTCTCGATGTCGAGCTGGGTAAACTCGGGCTGGCGGTCGGCGCGCAGGTCCTCGTCGCGGAAGCAGCGCACGATCTGGTAGTAACGATCCATGCCCGACATCATCAGCAACTGCTTGAACAGCTGCGGCGACTGCGGCAGCGCGAAAAACGCCCCCGGGTGATTGCGGCTCGGCACCAGGTAGTCGCGCGCGCCTTCCGGCGTTGCCTTGGTCAGCATCGGCGTCTCGACGTCGAGGAAGTCCTGCGCCTCGAGCCAGCTGCGCAGATAGTGCGTGACGCGCGCACGCAGCCGCAAGCGCTCCTGCATTTCCGGGCGACGCAGGTCGATGTAGCGGTAACGCAGGCGATTGTCTTCGTGCACCTCGTCGTCATCGAGCTGAAACGGGGGCGTTTCCGACGGGTTGAGAATTTCGAGATCGTGGGCGAGGAGTTCGACCTCGCCGGTCGGCATTTCCGGGTTGAAGGTCCCCTCGGGCCGCACGCGCAGCTTGCCTTCGACGCGCAGCACGAATTCATTGCGCAGGGTTTCGGCGCGGGCAAACATTTCCGGATCATCGGGATCGAAGACCACCTGCAGGATGCCACGGTAGTCACGCAGGTCGACGAAAATCACACCGCCGTGATCGCGCCGCCGGTTGACCCAGCCGCAGACGCCGATCGTGTCGCCGATTTGCTGCCGGTCGAGGTCACCACAGTAATGCGTGCGCATGGCGAAAGGTCCGCTTGGGTTGGCGTTCAGATCTGCGGTGAACCCGGTAGCCGGGCGCCTAGGCCGCGGCTTCCTTGGAACTGCCCGCGCCGCCGGCCGGCTTGCTTTCGGCCGACTTGTCGCCGCCGTCCTTGCCTTGCTTGTCGGCACTGCCCTTGTTATCGGCACCGTCGCCGGATTCCGCCTTGTCCTTCGGCTTTTTCTTGAAGTCGGTCTCGTACCAGCCCGAACCGGTCAGGCGAAATCCCGCCGCGGAGATTTTCTTCTTCAGCGCCGGACGCGCGCAGGCCGGGCAATCGGTCAACGGTGCGTCGCTCATCTTTTGCAGGGCTTCGAGCTCGTGCCCGCACTCGTTACAGGCATATTCGTAGATCGGCATTTCTATTCTCCGTAACGCTGTCCGGGCCGCCAGGCAAGGCGCGCGCGCCTCCCCAAAAGGCCCGGGATTTTATAATAGTCACAGGCATTTTTCCAACCTCGTTACTCGAAATAGGACAAGTAGTCGCCATCGCCGTCGAACACCAGCCAGATCCGGCCGTAGCGACCGTTGAAAGGCGCGATCAGAACCTCGTCCTCGCGCTTGTCGTTCGCTTGCAGCCAGGCTTCGTAAACTTCACGCTGCTCGAACCTGTCGAGCATCTGCATGTACAGAATCTGCCGCTGACGCAACGCTGGCGCCAGTTCCGCGGGCGGCCGGTACAACCAGATCTGGGCGTGCTCGAGAATCTTGTCATCGATCTTGATCCGCTGAACCTTGTCCAGCTGTTCGCGATCACGCGGAATCTCGGCGTAAATGATGGGCGGCTGCTGATCGCTGTACTCCTCCAGCAGCCGCGGCGAATCGAGCGTGCCGGCGTATAAATCCATCGTCGTCGAAAACGCGAAGTCATCCATCAATACGATGGCCAGCGGACGCTGGTTGTAAGTCGTGTAGATGCCATAGATCAGCGCGCCGACCTGGATCGTCGCGATCGTGATCAGGTCGAACACGATCTCGCGCCGGCTCTTGCGCAGATCGAATATCAGGAAGGTGATCAGCGGCCCCAGCACGAGGTCGACGGCCGCGACCAGGCGAATGCCCTGCCAGCCGCCGTCGACGGCGAAATAAGGCCCGGGATACCATTCGTAGACGATCAGGTAGGCGAGAATGACGAAGACGATGGAACTGAGGCCGAGGTGGATGCCGGTGGCCTTCAGTTTGGTGCGTAATACGCCGCGGTCGAATATCATCGTGACGACTAGCCCGTGTATTGTTTTTCCGACAGGTATATATGGAAGGGGATTGGCAAAATTTCAAGCTCCGGACGGCGCATAATGCGATGACGCTGCATCGCTCGGGCCGGCAGCTCGAGCTGCGCAGCAGCGACGGCGCCTTGCACAGTCGAATCGACCTTGACGCACCGCATCGGCTGGCGCTGAAAAACCTCGAGTTCATGCTCGGCGCGCTGCTGTTCGTGCCGCCACCGAAGCGGGTCTTGCTGCTCGGTACCGCGGCCGGTTCGCTGCTGCATCATCTGCGTCACTACTTCGAGGTCGACATCACCGCGGTCGACATCGACGCCGACCTGATCGAGCGCCTGATCGAGTTCGGCGTGTTGCCAAAGGCCGGCGCCGGGCTTAGCTATGTCTACGCCGACGCCGTGCATTTCGTCGCAAACTGCGACTCGCACTACGATCTGGTGCTCGTCGATCTGTTCAGCGGTGCGTACTCGCCGCGCTGGCTGCTCGACAAGTCGATGCTCGGCCGGCTGGCGGCCATGCTCGGCCCGCGCGGCGCGCTCGTCCTGAACCTGCTGATCGCGAGCGAATCCGATTTCAAACGCTTTTATCGCGATCTGCGGCTCGTATTCGCTCGCCGTACGCTGTGCGTGCCGGTGGCCGGGCTCGACAATACGATTGCGTTCGGCTTCGCCGCGCCGCCCGATTTGCCCGGCCTGCAGAGTCACCGCGAGCAAGCGCAGGCACTGGGCAGGGCGCTCGATATCGATATGGAGGAGATTCTCGCCGCGATCTATAACACCAACCCGGTCGGTGGCGGCGTACTGTAAGTCCGGCGTCTACTGATTCTTGCCGCCGCCGCGGCACTTCGGCGAGTCGGCGACGACTGCGCCGCGCGCTTGCCACTCGGCCGGCGTCAGCGTGTGCAGCGCGAGCGCATGGATTTGCCCGAGCTCGTCGGCGAGCGCCGCGTTGACCAGGCGATGACGCTGGATCAGCTTTTGGTCGTCGAAATCGGCACTGACGATGGTGACCTTGAAATGCGACTCGGCGCCCGGCGCGACGTTGTGCCGGTGGCTCTCGTTTTCGACCTCGAGATAGGCAGCGTCGAACCGGTTCGCGAGCTTGCGCTCGATGGTCGCCTGCATCGACGGGTGGCTCGTGCTCACGACTTTTCCTCGGCAAGAATTTCCTGGATGGCCGCGGCGACCTCGTCCATCGTCTGGAATCGGTCTTCGAGTTCGACCGCCATCATTTTTTTCACCAGCTCGCTGATTCGCGCCGGTATGTCGGCATTGACCTCGTGCACCGGCGCCGCCTTGCCCTCGAGATGCTGGAACAGCAGCGACATGGGTTCGCCGCTGTACGGCAGCTTGCCGGCGAGCATGCCGTAGGCGATGATGCCGAGCGCATAAATGTCGCTGCGATGGTCGGCTTCCTGGCCCTTGGCGCGCTCCGGTGACAGATAGGCCGGGGTGCCGATGATCGAACCGGTCTTGGTCAGCGTTGCATCGGACTGAGTCGTCGCCGAGGCGATACCGAAATCGACGATCTTGACCAGGCCCTTGTCGTTCATCAGGATATTGCTCGGCTTCAGGTCACGGTGGATGACGTCCTGCGCGTGCGCCGCGGCCATGCCGCCCGCGACCTGCAGCAGGATCTCGAGTCCTTCGACCGGCGCGAAGAATTTTCGTTCGCGCAATAATTCGTCGATGCCGCGGCTTTCGAAATACTCCATCGAGATCGCGCTCAGCAGGTTCTGGCTGAGCAGGTCGTGAATCCGGATAACGTTGGGATGGCTGACGCGGCGCGAATATTTCACCTCGCGCAGAAAGCGTTCATGCGAACCGGGTTCCGCCGTCAGCTCCGGATGCATGAACTTGAGAATTAGCGGCTCGCCGACCATCTTGTCCTCGGCCAGCATGACCCGGCCCATCGCGCCGCGGCCGATCTCGCGCCCGATCAGGTAACGGCTCATCCAGACATCGCCGTCCTTGAATTCTTCGATGTGCTGGTAGAGCTGCGTCGCGTCGGCGGGTGCGCCAGACTCGGTCGGTGCCTGATACCCCGATGGCGGGACGACCTGGGTCGCTTCATCGATCTTGGTCAGGCGGGTCTCGAAGAAGGTTTCCTGGTCGACGTTAAGCGCCGGCAAATCGTATTCCTCGGTCAGCCGGTTGACCACCTCGCCGGCGGTGTCGCGCACCGTGGCCTGCATCTTCGGCACCTTTTCGATGAGCTTGTCGCGCACCGCGCGCGCGTATTGCGGCGTCACCAGCTTGCCGATGGTTTCGAGCGCCTCGCGCTGCACCAGCGCCTCGGGCATGCGCAGTACGCCGAAGGCAATCTCGAGACCCTTGCCGAAACCGAGTTCGCCGAGCGCCTTGAGGACCGCGACCGCGGATTCCGGGTACTGCTTGACGACCTTGCGCAAAAGCTGTACCGATTCGCGGTTGCCGGAGCGACCGAGCGCCTCGATCGCAGTCTCGCGTACCTGCCAGTTCTCGTGCATCGCGTTGTCCCACAGCGCTTTCAAATCGGCCGGGTCGGAACTGCGCGCGGCGAGCTGCTGGGCCTGGTCGCGAACGAATTCGCTGTCGTTTTCGGTCAGGCTGCCGGCGGCGGCGAACAGCTTGTCGGTGGCGAAGCGCTGCAGCGTCTTGAGCGCCTGTTCCTTGCCGTACCACTCCTGTTGCTCGAGCCGCAGAAAGAATTTTTCCAGCGCTTCGGGCGTGATATGGCGAATCAGCAGCTTGATGAAGACTTCGCGTATCTGGTCGGACTTGCCGCAGGCCCAGGGCGCGAGCTTGGACACCAGTTCGCTGTCGGCCTGCGCCTTGATGATCTCGAGTGCCATGTCGCGCTCGACCTCGGAGAGAGTTTCGACGTGCGGCAGCAGGACCGAGGCATCAATTTTGACCGGCAGGTTCTTCAATGACTTTAACGCCTCGATCACGACGGTGCGGTTGGTGTCGGTGATGAAGCGAGCGATCAATTGCGCGACCTCCGGCTGTTCGACCGTCGCCAGGTAGCGCAGCAGCTTGATTTTGAGCGTCGGACTCTCGATCGTCTCGGGCTCGATGCGCAGCATCTCGAGATCGAGCGGCTTTTTCGCGTCTTTCGCCAGTTCCAGCAATTTTTCGGCGTGGGCCTTGTCGAGCTTGAGCGCGTTGGTAATGATTTGCTCGGGACTCAAGTGCTCGCGCTGGAACGCGAGAATGTCGATGATTTCGGTACGCGATGCCTCGGATTCGTGCAGCTTCTTGAACAGCTTGGCGGGCTTGACCTGGGTCGACTTGGCGAGAATCGACGCGGCGGTCGAACGAATCGTCGTCGCGGTATTGTCGAGGCTGTCGAGGAACAGCTCCTCGGTGCCGATGCCGACGTTCTCGAGGCAGATTTCGTCGAGCACCGCGCGGTGCATGCCGTCGGTATCGGGAATGACCTCGATCAGCTGCGGCAGCGAATCCTTCGATGACTCGCGCAGCTTTTCGATCAACGCAACGCCCTTCTCGCTCTCGAGATCGTCGCAGTCGAGAAATTTCTTCAGCGTTCGCTTGAACAGAATCGAGCCGAGAACCGCCATATTGTTGTCAAATTGCCAAATTTCCGCGGGGCTTCCGCAGCTAGCCTAGGATTATAGTCGCAAAACTGGCAAATAGTGCCAGCCCGGCTCCATTTTGCGAGGCCGGGCACGGGTTTAGGCCATTTTTCTCGACTCAGTGTAGGCTTTGCTTGGCGAAACTGAATTCGCGGCCATCGTCGATATCGACGGCGATCAGGTCGCCGGGCTCGAATTCGCCCGACAGGATCGAGCGCGCCAGCGGGTTTTCGATCGCCTGCTGGATTTCGCGCTTGAGCGGCCGCGCGCCGTAGAGCTGGTCGAAGCCGAGCTCGCCAAGCGTATCCAGCGCGGCATCGCTGATCGAAATGCCGATGTCCGTGTCCTTGAGGCGCGCCATCAGGCCGCGCAGCTGGATTTGCGCAATCCCGCGAATCTGCTCCTG
>JBFFXR010000100.1:0-10670 GCA_041569645.1 Gammaproteobacteria bacterium | reverse complement strand
TGCAGGCGCAGCGCATCGGCGTTGGTCGAACCGGTCGCTTCGAGGTAGTGCCAGTCGAGACCGAGTCGCTCGACCTGTTCGCCGATGCGCCCGGCGTCGATTGGCGCGACGCTCATCCCGATTGCAACCAGGCGCGCCGCGCATCGGCGTTCGCATCGGTCGCGCGCAGCACGATCGTCGTTGCCGGTGCCGGCTCCAGCTCGACGTCGAAGACGTGCAGTTCGTCGCGGCGAAACGCGTGCACTTGCCAGCGCTCGCCCGGCTGGGCGCGCAACAGTTGCTGCTCGAAGGCCGCGAGTTTCAGCCTGAGCCCGCCGACCGCGACGATTTCGTCGCCGGCGGCAAGCCCGGCGCGCTGCGCCGCGCCACCCTCGTCGACGCGCTGGATCGCGACGCCGAATTCGCCGTCCTTCAGCAGCGCGCCGATCGCGGCCGCCGGCAATTCGCCGTCGACCGGCTTGCCGCCCTTGTCCTGGGCGTTGCTCGCGGCACGCGTCTCGACCTCGACGCCGACCGTTTGCAACAATTCGGCGAGCGGCAATTCGTCGGTGCCGTCGATCCACGCTTCGAGCAGCGGCGACAGGTCGGCGCCCGCCAGCTCGCTGGCCAGCGCCTGGATTCGCCGCGGCGCGACGCCGCGCTCATCCGAGCGCCACGCCTGCCACAGCCGGCGCATGACGTCGTCGAGACTATACCGGCCGCCACTCGCCTCGCGTATTTTCAGGTCGATACAGGCCGCGACCAGCGCACCCTTGGTGTAATAGCTGACGATCGCGTTGGCGGCGTTTTCGTCCTGCTGGTAGAACTTCGTCCACGCGTTGAAGCTCGACTCGGCGATCGACTGGCGTGTCCGCCCGAGGCCGCGCGCGACGCGCGTCATCGCCTGGCCGAGCAGCTCGAGATAGCTGGCCTCGTCGATCAATCCGGCGCGAACCAGCGCGAGCTCGTCATAGTAAGAGGTGATGCCCTCGAACGCCCACAGCAACGGCGTGTAGACCTCGCGCTGCAGGTCGTAGGACTCGAACACGTCGGGCTTGATGCGCTTGACGTTCCAGCTGTGGAAATACTCGTGGCTGCAGAGGCCGAGAAAATCGCGGTATTCGTCGCTGACTTTTTGCGCGCCCGGCTGCGGCAGGCTCTTGCGACTGGCGATCAGGCTGGTGCTCGCGCGGTGCTCGAGCCCGCCGTATCCGTCGCCGACGACGAGTACCTGGAACTGGTAGTAATCCATCGGCGCCGGTTTGCCGAAGAATCGGATGTGCAGTTCGCAGATCTTCGTCAGGTCGGCCGCGAGCCGCTCCGCGTCGCAGGCGAAGCGGCCGCTCAGGATCACGTCGTGCGGCACGCCGCAGGCTTCGAACGGAATGCGCAGGAAGTCGCCCATCTCGACCGGGTGATCGATCAGCTCGGCGTAGTCGGCCGCGCGGTAAGCGCCGAATCCGAAGGCTTCGGCGCCGGCGCGCGGCAGCGCGGTCGCGACGCGCCAGTCGGCGCAGTAGCCCGGCGGCGGGCGCTCGATCGCGACTTCGCAAGGCTCGTCGGCACAGCCGACGATCTCGACGAACACGCTGCTGCCGTTGTAATAGCCGTGGGTATGGTCGAGGTGCGCCGCGCGTACCGACAGGTCGTTGGCGTAGACCTTGTAGGCGAGCTCGAGCGGTCCCGCGCACGGCGCCGCGCGCCAGCTCGACTTGTCGAGCTGCTCGAGCGCCACCGGTTGGCCGCCGCTGGCGGCGCGCAGGTCGAGCAGGTTGCGCGCGAAATCGCGGATCTTGTAGCTGCCCGGAATCCAGTTCGGCAGGCGAAAGGCCTGCCCGGCCGGGTCGGGGTCGTCGATCGTGACGCGCAGGTCGAAATAGTGGCTCGCGGGATCGGCGCTGGTGATCTGGTATCGAATCATCGGTAAAGGCAAGCATCGAGCGAGGCCGAAGTGTATCATTGCCGCCATCGACGCCAAATCCCGACGCCCGCGCATGAACGAACCGCTGCGATTGCTGCAACGCTACTCGACTCCGGCCAAGCTGCTCAACGATCCCGCGCCGAACGACGAGCAGTTGAAAAAGATTCTCGAAACCGCGATGTCGGCGCCCGATCATGGCCGTCTGCGACCGTACCGCTTCATCGTGGTCCGGGGCGATGCGCGCTACAAGCTGTCGGACATCTTCGGCGAGGCGGTCGCGCGCCGCGATCCGGATGTCGACCCGATCTACATCAAGAAACAGCGCGACAAGCCGCTGCGTTCGCCAATGATCGTCGTCGTCGTCGCGCGTCTGGCGGAAAATCCCAAGGTCCCCGAGATCGAACAATTGCACAGCGCCGGCGCCGCCGCGCACGGCATCCTGCTCGCCGCCAACGCGCTCGGCTTCGGCTCGATCTGGCTGACCGGCGACAACGCCTACGACCCCTTCGTGCGCGCCGAGCTCGGGCTGGCCGACAACGAGCGCATCGTCGCCTTCATCTACCTCGGCACGCCCGCGACCGAGCTGCCGCCACGCGAACTGCCCGCGGTCGACGACTTCCTGACTTACTGGGAATGAGCGTCGAATGACGACGCCCGACCTGTCCGGACGGTTCTGAATTGGCACGCCACAGCGAAACCGAGATCCGGCGCCGGCACAGCCCCGAACTGATCCGCCTGCGCCTGCAGCGCTCGCCCCGGTCGGAAACCGTGTCGGACGCGGTGCTCGGCGGCATCGACGGCTGCGTAACGACCTTCGCGATCGTCGCCGGAGTCGTCGGCGCCGGCCTGCCGTCTGGAATCGCGGTGATTCTCGGCTTCGCCAATCTGCTCGCCGACGGATTCAGCATGGGGGTCAACAATTACGAATCGCACCGCTCGCGGCGGGATTACCTCGACAGCCTGCGGCGCGAGGAAGCCCGACACATCGACGTCGTGCCCGAGGGCGAGTGCGAGGAAATCCGGCAAATCTTCGCCGCCAAGGGATTCGAGGGCGAAGTCCTGGAAACCATCGTCGCAACGATCACCCGGGACCGGGAACTGTGGATCGATACGATGATCGCCGAAGAGCACGGTCTGCAGACGGGCCCGACCCGACCGCTGCTCTCGGGGCTTGTTACTTTTGCCGCATTCGTCGGCGTCGGCGCAATGCCACTGCTGCCGTTCCTCCGCACCACGGTCGATGCCGCGGACAACTTCGTCGCGAGCTCGATCGTCGCCGGGATAATGTTTTTCCTGATCGGCATCGCCAAGAGCGCCGTGTTCGAAAGGCCAAGCATGGTCGCCGGGATGCGCTCGCTGCTGACCGGCGGCGCCGCCGCCGGGCTCGCGTTCTACACCGGTTATCTGCTGCGCCAGGTCTTCGGCCTGAGCGGAATATAGGCGGTCGACGCGTTTCAGCTTTGCCGGCGTATCGGTTAGAATCCCGCGATTCGATTCCGCAGCAGACCCTCATGTCCGAGACCCGCGCCGGCGAGCCTTCCAACTTCATCCGCGACATCATCGACGCCGACCTCGCAGCGGGCAAGGTCGTGCGGGTCGTCACGCGCTTTCCGCCCGAGCCCAATGGCTACCTGCACATCGGCCACGCCAAGTCGATCTGCCTGAACTTCGGCATCGCGCGCGACTACGGCGGCCACTGCAACCTGCGCTTCGACGATACCAACCCGGAAAAGGAAAGCATCGAGTACGTCAACGCGATCCGCCGCGACGTCGAATGGCTCGGCTTCGAATGGCACGCCAACCCCTATGCATCGGATTATTTCGACCAGCTGTATGCCTGGGCGATCGACCTGATCGAACAGGGCAAGGCTTACGTCGACAGCCAGAGCGCCGACGAAATTCGCGCCCACCGCGGCACGCTGACCGAGCCCGGCGTCGACAGCCCCTACCGCGAGCGCAGCGTCGACGAAAACCTGAAGCTGTTCGAGGCCATGAAGAACGACGAATTCGCCGACGGCGAGCACGTGTTGCGGGCGAAGATCGACATGGCTTCGCCCAACATGAACCTGCGCGATCCGGTACTCTATCGAATCCTGCACGCGACCCATCACAACACCGGCGACCGCTGGGTCATCTATCCGCTGTACGATTTCACCCACGGCCTGTCGGATGCGATCGAGGGCGTGACGCATTCGCTGTGCACCCTCGAATTCGAAGATCACCGACCGCTCTACGACTGGATCCTCGATAACCTCGAGACGCCGTCGCGGCCGGTGCAGATCGAGTTCGCGCGCCTGCAACTCGAGTACTCGCTGACCAGCAAGCGCAAGCTCAACCAGATCGTCAACGAGGGTATCGTCGACGGCTGGGACGACCCGCGCATGCTGACGATCTCGGGCATGCGTCGACGCGGTTTCACGCCCGAATCGATCGTCGAATTCTGCGACGCGATCGGGATTACCAAGAAGGATTCGACGATCGAGATGGGCGTGCTCGAGAACGCGCTGCGCGACGATCTCAACGTGCGCGCGACGCGGCGCATGGCCGTGATCGATCCGCTCAAGGTAATTATCGAGAACTATCCCGAGGATCAGGAAGAATGGTTCGACGGCGCCAACCATCCGCAAAACCCGGATTTCGGCACGCGCCGGGTGCCCTTCTCGCGCGAGCTCTACATCGAACGCGCCGACTTCATGGAAGATCCGCCGAAAAAGTTTTTCCGCCTCGGCCCCGGGCGCGAAGTGCGCCTGCGCTTCGCCTACTACATCACCTGCAAGGAGGTCGTGAAAAACGACGCCGGCGAGATCGAGACGCTGATCTGCACCTACGACCCCGATAGCCGCGGCGGCTCGAGCCCGGACGGACGCAAGGTCAAGGGTACGCTGCACTGGGTCAGCGCGCGCCACGCGGTCGACGCGACCGTGCGCCTCTACGACCGCCTGTTCAACGTGCCGAATCCCGGTGCGGCGGCCGATTTCCACGCGGCGCTCAATCCGGATTCGATGCGGGTCATGCCGAACGCCAGGCTCGAGCCGGCGATCGACTGCAGCGACAACCCGCTGCCCTACCAGTTCGAACGGCTCGGCTATTTCATCGCCGACTACGACTCCAGCGCCGACGCGCCGCTGTTCAATCGCACGATGACGCTGCGCGACAGCTGGGCCAAAATCGAGCAGCAACGGTAAATGGCAATGCCCGCGGTCCAGCGCGGCCTCGAACTGCTGGCGCGATTCTCGTTGCGGACCCAATATCGTCTCGCCGGGCTGATCGCTTTCTGCATCCGCCTGACGCCCAACCAGCTGTCGAAAGTGACCCGCACCAATATCGACCTCTGCTTCGGCGACCGGCCGCGCGACTGGCGCGCGCGCCTCTACCGCGATTCGATTTTTCACACCTGCTGCACGATGACCGAACTTGCCGCGGTCTGGTGCTGGCCGCCCGAGCGTGTTCTCGAGCGGATCTCGCGAGTCGAAATCTGCCCGGAGTTCGAACGCGCGACGCGCGGACGCATCGTGCTCGCGCCGCATATCGGCAGCTGGGAGACGCTGGGTCTATGGCTCGGGCGTGCCTGCCAGGCGATGATTCTGTACAAACGGCGCAGGCCGCGTGCGCTAGACGAGTTCATTTTCGCCGCTCGCGCGCGCAGCGGCGGCACGCCGGTACCGACCAAGAAGCACGGACTGCGCAAGCTGCTGGTCGAGCTACGCGCCGGCGGCAACCTGATGATCCTGCCCGACCAGCGGCCGTCGCGCAGCAAGGCGAAAATCGAAGCGACATTTTTCGGCGTCAGCGCGCCGACGACGACGCTGGTACAGAATCTCTGCAGCAAAGTGGAATGCGACGTATTTATTGCTACTATCTATCGAAGTACGCCGCCGGGTGAGTTCGCTCTGCGCATCGAACCGCTCGAGCATGCCCGGCTCGCGGCCGACGAACACTCCAGCGCGCAATATCTGAACGACCAAATCCAGCACCTGGTCGTCGACCATCTGGATCAATACCAGTGGGGTTACCATCGCTTCGCCAGATCATTCTACGAAACCGACGGCCAGGGAAAGTAATTCATGATCGCAGGGCTGTCCGCCGCATATCGCCGCTTCGTATTAGAGCGTCCGCTCGTCACGCTCGTCGCCGCAATTTTCGTGATCGGTTATTTCATGCTGTACATCGACGACTTCGAACTAGACGCGTCGGCCGACTCGCTGGTGCTCGAGAACGACGCGAGCCTCAAGTTCTATCGTAGCGTGCGCGAGCAGTACGGCTCCGACGATTTCCTGATCGTCACCTATAGCCCGAAGCAGGCCCTTTTCGGCCAGTCGGAGCTTGCCTACATCACCGCGTTGCGCGACGAGCTGCGTCGAGTCGACGGCGTCGCGTCGGTCGTCAGCCTGCTCGACGTGCCGCTTCTGGAGAGCCCGCCGACGACCCTGGTCGAAATCTCCCGCCAGGTACGCACCCTCGAAAGCGAGGACGCCGACGTCGGTCTCGCCGCGCGCGAATTGACGACCAGCCCGCTGTACCGGAACCTGCTGGTCAACAGCGATGGCGACACCACCGCGATACAGGTCAACCTCGAACCCAACCAGGCCCTGATCGACCTGATCGCGAACCGCGACAAGCTCTTCGACAAGCTCGGCACGATGCCCGATGCGCGCGAACGACTCGACGAGTTGAGCGAGCGAATCCGGGCCGGGAACCAGGTGCAGCGCGAACGACTCGACCGCACGATTCGCGAGGTTCGCCGTGTCATGGACGGTTACCGCGACCGGGCGACGCTGTATCTCGGCGGCGTGCCGATGATCGCGAGCGACTCGATCTCGTTCATTCGCAGCGATCTCAAGGTCTTCGGGGCCGGCGTGGTGTTGTTCATCATCGTGATCCTCGCCGCATCGTTCCGGCGAATCCGCTGGGTCGTGCTGCCGCTCGGCGTGTGCCTGTTGAGCGCGGCGACGATGATGGGCTTCCTCGGCCGGGTCCAGTGGCCGGTCACCGTGGTTTCGTCGAACTTCATTTCGCTGCTGCTGATCATCACCCTGTCGCTGATCATCCACCTGGTCGTGCGCTACCGGGAGCTGGCGCGCATCGACAAGGCGGCCAGCCAGCTCGAACTGGTAAGCGCAACCGTTTCGAGCAAATTCGTGCCGAGCTTTTATACCGCGATCACGACGATGGTCGCCTTCGGCTCGCTGCTCGTCAGCGGCATCCGCCCGGTCATCGATTTCGGCTGGATGATGGTCATCGGCATCAGCGTGTCTTTCCTGTTCGCATTCACGATCTTCCCGGCCGTGCTGATGCTGCTGCCGCGCATCGACGCGCCGGAAGAAAAAGACCTGACCGGCCGCATCACCGGCGCACTGGCCGATTTCATTCAGCATCGCCTGCGCGCAGCGCTGTTGCTGTTCGCGCTGATGGTGCTGATCGCGCTGACCGGGTTTCCGCGGCTGTCGGTCGAAAACCGCTTCATCGACTACTACAAGGACGATACCGAGATCTACCAGGGCATGACGCTAATCGATAAGAAGCTCGGCGGCACCACGCCGATGGACGTCATCATCGACGCGCCCGAGGACGAACTGTTACGCGGCGACGAGTTCGCCAGCGACGGCGACATCACGTCGTCGAGCTACTGGTTCAACCGCGACGGCTTGCAGGAGGTCGAGAAGATTCATCGCTACCTCGACGAGCTGCCCGAGACCGGCAAGGTCCTGTCGGTACATACCGCGGTGCGGATGCTGGAGACGCTCAACGACGGCAAGCCGTTCAGCGACTTCAAGCTGGCCGTCGTCTACAAGCGCCTGCCCGACGACGTCAAGAAGGCGCTGATCGAGCCGTATCTTTCACCCGACGGCAACCAGCTGCGTTTCAGTATCCGGCTTTACGAATCGGACCAGTCGCTGCGCCGGCAGGCGCTGCTCGACAAGATTTATTTCGACCTGACCGGCAAATTCGGACTCGAGCCCGAGCAGGTTACGATCTCGGGCATGGCGGTGCTCTACAACAACCTGCTGCAAAGCCTGTTCCGCTCGCAGATCCTGACGCTCGGCGCGGTGTTTGGCGCGATCCTGTTGATGTTCATCGTGCTGTTTCGCACTTTGCGCCTGTCGCTTGCCGCAATCCTGCCCAACCTCATTGCCGCCGGCCTCGTGCTCGGACTGATGGGCTGGTTCGGCATTCCGCTCGATATCATGACGATCACGATCGCCGCGATAAACATCGGTATCGGTGTCGACGACTCGATCCACTACGTCCACCGTTTCCGCGAAGAGTTCGCGCAGGATCACGACCACTGGGCCGCGATCCGCCGCTGCCACGCGACGATCGCGCGCGCGATGTACTACACCTCGGTCACGATCGTGCTCGGCTTTTCGATCCTGTCGCTGTCGAATTTCATACCGACGATTTATTTCGGCATCCTGTGCGGTCTTGCGATGGTGACCGCGCTGATCGCCAACCTGATGCTGCTGCCAATCCTGATCGCGCGTTTCCGGTTGAGCTGACGCGGCGCGGCGTTTACCATTCGCGCCTCGCAACCCGGTTCCGAACGATGAACGATATCCTGATCCCGATCTCGCCCGGCGAGCTGCTCGACAAGATCACGATCCTCGAGATCAAGGCAGAGCGCATTGCCGACCCGGCCAAGGTCGCCAACGTCGAGACCGAGCTCGGAATGCTGCGCAAGGTCTGGGCCGACGCGGTGGACGCCGACGCGGAACTCGACGCAATGCGCACCCAGCTCAAGGCGATCAACGAGCGCCTTTGGGAAATCGAGGACGACATTCGCGACGAGGAACGCAACCGGCGATTCGGCGAGCGCTTCATCGAACTCGCGCGCGCGGTCTACGTAACCAACGACGAACGCGCCGCGGTCAAGAAGCGCGTCAACCTGCACCTGGACTCGGCGATCGTCGAGGAAAAATCCTACCAGGACTATCGCTAGGCGCGCGCGGCGCAAGCCGATTGTCGTGGTCGGGCCGCCCCGGCCCGTGGGTCGAGCAACCATTCCGTTAGCAGCCGGCGGCGGCGCATGATACTTTCGTCCTGCGTTCAACCAACCATCGGTATCCCACATGCTCTCCAGCGACGGCAAGACCCGCGATCTCGTCTCGACCCTGCCCGGCGCCGGCTGGGATTATTCCCTGGCGCGGCATCCCTACCATCACATCGAGCGCCCGCTCGGGCCGCACTACTGCGTCTACAACCGGCGCGAGATGGCCTGCTGTTTCGATGCGATCGATACCGTCGACGGCTACTGGCTGCTGCGGCAAAAGGCGGCAGTGCTGCACACCGGCGAGCTGCCGCTGCAGTTCGAGGGACCCGACGCCGAGCGCCTGCTCGACCTGTTGTTCACCAAGGACATCACCAAAATCAGGCCGGGGCGCTGCGGCTATGGCCTCGCCTGTTACGACGACGGCGGGCTGATCGTCGACGGCGTGCTGCTGCGGCTCGAACCGGAGCTGTTCTGGTACGCGCAGGCCGACGGCGATTTCTACAGCTGGGCGCGCGCACACGCGCGCGATATGGACGTCGAGATCAGCGACCCGCGGGTATTCGTGTCGCAGGTCCAGGGGCCAGCGTCGCTGGAAGTACTCGCGGCCGCGGCCGACGACGGTATGCCCGACCCGTTCGGCTACTTCGGCATCGCGCGCGTGCGCTTCGGCGGGCAGGAAGTCGTGATCACGCGCACCGGCTATACCAACGAGCTCGGCTGGGAGTATTACACCGAGCCGCATCACGACGCCGACGCACTGTGGCAACACCTCGCGGCCGCCGGCGAGCCGCTCGGCATGCGCATCTTCGGCCTCGACTCGATGCACATCCGCCGCATCGAGGCTGGGATTCTGAACGCCGGCTCCGACTTCGACGAAACCACGACCCCCTACGCCGCCGGCCTCGGCAGATTCGTCGACGAAGACAAGCGCGATTTCATCGGCAAGGCGGCGCTCGCGAGCGCGCCGCGCGAATCCCGCCTGACCGGGCTCAAGTGCGAAGCCGAGCCGCACATCGGCGGCGAGGTCTGCATTGACGGCCAGTCGGCCGGCAAAGTCACCGCCGGCGCGGTCTCGCCGTATCTGCAGTCGGGCATCGGCATCGCGCTGATGGATCGGCCGGGCTTCGCCGAGGGCGACACGGTCACGATCCGCTGCGTCGACGGCGAACTGCATGCCGGCACGCTGGCGGAGTTGCCGCTATACGACAGGCAGGCCGAGATACCGCGCGGCATACTGGTTGACGTGCCGCAACGGTCGTGACGAACCATTTTGGTATATTTTTGGTATATTTTGTTGGCAGTTTGGTGCCTGATGACAATACAATTGAATAGAAATAGTTTCAGAGAGATTTACAGTTGCTAATATAAATATCTGATTTTAGGTTATTTTAAGTGAAATCAGGTGATCCGTCCCCGGTATACCCATCAGACCAATCGGTGTCGAATTGGTACTTTACAAATTCGTGGATTTCATTACCATAAGTCGTTCGTTACACCGCGCACAGAACGCTAACCATTTCAAGACCAATAACGATTCCGAGGAGGAGGTCAATGAAGTCACTCAAACGTAATTCCATCCGGGCGCTGGCAATCGCCGGTTGTATATCGCTGCTCGCCGCGACCGGCGTCGCCAAGGCGGCCGACAGTACCAAGCCGATCGTGATCCCGCTGCACAACTGGTCGAGCCAGATCGTCATGGCCTACGTCATCGGCGGCATCTTCGAGAGCCTCGGCAACAACGTCGAGTACGTGCCGGCCGACTCGCAGGCCGTCTACGAATCG
>JBFFXR010000099.1:0-10921 GCA_041569645.1 Gammaproteobacteria bacterium | reverse complement strand
CCCTTCTGCAGTCGTTCCGCCAGCGGATTGTTGCGTTGCAACTGTACCGCAAGCTTGAGCATCGCCATGACGTAGTAAGCGACGTTGCGCCCGGACTGGCGCGCCTCGCCGCCGAGGTAGGCGACCAGGGCCTCGTAACCGATGCCCAGACGCTTCGCATCGTCGAAGACTTCGAGCGGACTGGCGGCATCGAAAGTGAACAGGCTATCGACGCTGCAGTCGAGCGCTGCGCGATTGTATTCGCCGCCGCCGGCGAGGGCTTCGACCAGCACCGCCGCCTGAAACATGCCGGCGAGCGCGAGCGTCTGATTTTCGACTTCGTTCACGACGGATCGAAAGCCGATTCGATCGTTCCGCCGCCGAGGCACTGTTCGCCGCGGTAGAACACCAGCGCCTGGCCCGGGGTGATCGCGCGCTGTGACTCGGCGAAGACCACGCTGGCGCGATCGCCCTCGATGGCGGTGATGCGACACGTGGAGTCCGCGCTGCGGTAGCGTATTTTGGCGCTGCAATCGCAGGGCAGGCGATCGACCGGTGCACCGATCCAGTGCAGGTCGGCGAGACTGCAGTGGCGATGAAACAATCCCGGGTGATCGACTCCCTGGCCGACGACCAGGCGGTTGGCGTCGAGATCCTTGTCGACGACGTACCAGGGCGCGTCGTCGCGCTCGGCGATACCGCCGATGCCGAGCCCCTGGCGCTGGCCGATGGTGTAGTACATCAGGCCGGCGTGTTCGCCCAGGCTGCGGCCGTCGACGCTGACGATCTCGCCGGGCCGGGCCGGCAGGAAGCGCTCGAGAAAATCGCGAAACTTGCGCTCGCCAATGAAGCATATACCGGTGCTGTCTTTCTTTGCGTGGGTCACGAAGCCCTGTTCGCGGGCGATGCGTCGCACCTCCGACTTGTCGAGTTCGCCGACCGGAAACAACGCGTGCGCGATCTGATACTGATTGAGCGCGTAGAGAAAATAGGATTGATCCTTGTTGGCATCGCGGCCGCGCAGCAGCTGGTATTCGCCGCCGACGACCCGGCTGCGCACATAGTGGCCCGTCGCGATGCGACTGGCGCCGAGCGTTTGCGCGTGATCGAGGAATGCCTTGAACTTGATTTCGCGGTTGCACATGATGTCCGGATTCGGCGTCCGCCCGGAGCGATATTCGTGCAGGAAATGCTCGAACACGTTGTCCCAGTACTCGTTCGAGAAATTGACCGTGTGCAACCGAATTCCGAGCCGCTCGCTAACCTGGGTCGCGTCGGCGAGATCGACCGCGGCCGAGCAGTATTCCGGGCCGTCGTCCTCCTCCCAGTTTTTCATGAACAGGCCCTCGACGTCGAAACCCTGTTCGCGAAGCAGGTAGGCCGCGACCGACGAATCGACACCGCCGGACAGGCCGACGATGATTTTCTCGCCGCCGGACATGCGCCTCAGCCCCGCTCGGCGGCCAGCTCGGGATTGTATTCGACCGGCCAGTCACGTTTGCGACGCCAGTCTTCGAGCGGCTGGATCAGCGGCAGCTCGCCATTGTCGCGATACCAGGAGTCGACCGCGAAGCGTCGACCGCTCGCGCGTTCGACTATGGCCGCGGTCCAGTGCGTCGCCAGCCAGACGATGCGGCGATATTTCAGATCGGCGGCGTAGTGCCGCAACAGCCCGAGCTCGTCGAGCGTCACGAGATACTGCCAGGTATTGGTCGACTCGTCGATGCAATCCTGCTGCCGCGGCAGCGCATGGTCTTGCGCGTTACCGGCCTTGTCGACCGCGGTGCCGGTAATCATCCCGCTGTAGCGTTCCATCATTGCGATTGCGCGCCGAATCGCCTGCCGCTCGGCCGCAGCGTCGACCGGCGCCGGCACGAACAGCATGCGGATTCGCTCCCACTGCGCCGTGTCGAAGCGCACCTCCTGGCGACTCTTGCAGCCAAAATCGTAACAGTGCACGAAGTAGGGGGCCGCCGCGGCCGGCACCGCCAGGCCCAAAGTCAGCAATATGCAGGCCAATCCCGCCAAGCGCATCAGGCGAAGACCCGGCTGATGACGTCGAGCGGAAAACCGGGCGAAGCGCGCGCATCGTCGATGCACTGCATTACGACGGGCGTGCGATGCTGCGCCCGGCAGGCGTATATTTCGTCGTAAGTCATCCATTCGGCGGCAATGATACCCTCATCGAGTTCGCCTTCAACGGTTCCGGTTACGCGGCCGCGAAACAGGAAGCGCAGGTATGTCTTGCGCGGATTGTCCGGCGGGCTAAACCGGTAAATTCCCTGCAGCGCCCCGGGTTCGAAACAATAGCGTGTCTCCTCGAGGGTTTCACGGACCACCGCGTCGAGCAGGCTTTCGCCAGCCTCGAGATGCCCGGCGGGTTGATTATAGACAACCTGGCCTCGGACCTTTTCCCTGACCAGCAGGTAACGGCCGTCGCGTTCGCATAGCGCCGCCACGGTGGTGTTCGGCTTCCAGACCGTTTCAGCCATCATTACGCCCTCGCCACCAGTGCGCGAGGCCCTGCGCGTTGAGACGGATATCGAATTCGAGCAATGCGTCCAGCGGTTGACTCGCGTCGTCCAAACCGCCCAGGATCAGCTCGCCGAGCGCCGCTTCGAGTTCCGCTGCGGCCGCGTCGTCGCGCGGCTCGATGCGTTCGCACAGCGACACGTATTGCTCGATCCAGCGGTGTAAGCTCGCCGCCTGCGCACGCGGATTCTCGAAGGCGCCGTAGTGCGTCAGGTAAAGCCGCCGCGGCTCGAGCGCGAGCAGGCGGTCGACCGATTCGCCGAGCGCCTGCGGTTCGAATTGCGTCGGCGGGGTCGTCGGGACCAGGCCGCGCGCCAGTTGTTTCATCGGCGGATAACTAAGCCCCAGGGTGTCGCCGGTAAAGATTCCATCGCTCACGGTGTCGACAATACAGAAATGATGGCGCGCGTGGCCGGGCGTGTCGAAGAATTGCAGCTCGCGATCGCCGAGCCGCCGGTACTGCCGATCCTCGACGATTTCGACGCGTCGCTCGTCGATCGGCTCGATATCGCCGTACAGCCTTTGGAAGGCGGCCTCGCCGTAGACCGCAATGGTGCCGTCGACGAGCCGGCGCGGATCGATCATGTGGCGCGCGCCGCGCGGATGGATCAACAGCGTTGCCTGCGTGAAACGCCGCATCATCGCGCCGGCACCGCCGGCATGGTCGAGATGCACGTGGGTCGGGATGACGTAGCGGAGCTGTTCCGGCGCGATGTCGAGCTCGGCGAGCGTCGCCTCGACGTTGGCCAGCGAGTGCGTCGTGCCGGTGTCGATCAGCGCCGCTTCGTCGCCGTCGACGAGCAGGTAGATCGACGCGAGCTGCGGCCTGATGTAGCCGGCGTCGATACAGTAGACACCGTCGCCTACGGCGGCATAATCGGCCATCTCAGGCGCGCGTCTTTTGCTGTTCGGCGATGAACAGCCAGGTTTCGATCACCGTGTCGGGGTTCAGCGAAATGCTCGTGATGCCCTGTTCGAGCAGCCACTCGGCGAGATCCGGATGGTCCGACGGGCCCTGGCCGCAGATGCCGACATACTTGCCGGCTGCGCGGCACGCGCCGATCGCGCGCTCGAGTAACTGCATGACGGCCGGGTCGCGCTCGTCGAAGGACGCCGCGACCAGTCCGGAATCGCGATCGAGACCGAGGGTCAGCTGGGTAAGATCGTTGGAGCCGATCGAGAAGCCGTCGAAGTATTCGAGGAATTGCTCGGCGAGGATGACGTTGGACGGAATCTCGCACATCATGATCACGCGGAAATCGTCGACACCGCGTTCGAGGCCGTTGGCGCGCAGCAGTTCGTGCACCGCGCGAGCTTCGCCGAGAGTACGCACGAACGGAATCATGACTTCGACGTTTCTCAATTGCATGTCACCGCGCACGCGCTTGATCGCTTCGCATTCCAGCCCGAAGCTGGCGCGGAAATCGTCGCTGATGTAGCGCGATGCGCCGCGGTAGCCGAGCATCGGATTCTCTTCGTGAGGTTCGAACACGTCGCCGCCGAGCAGGTGGGCGTACTCGTTAGACTTGAAATCGGACAACCGCACGATGACGCGCTCGGGCGCGAACGCCGCGGCAAGCGTCGCGATGCCCTCGGTCAGCTTGTCGATGTAATATTCGACCGGGCCGGCGTAGCCGGCAATGCGTTCGTCGATCGCCCGCCTGATTTCGGCCGGCATCGATTCGTATTCGAGCAGCGCGCGCGGATGGATGCCGATCGAATTGCTGATGATGAACTCGAGGCGGGCGAGGCCGATGCCGGCATGCGGCAGGCGCGAAAACGTGAACGCCCGCTCCGGGTTGCCGACGTTCATCGATATCTTGACCGGGATGTCGGGCATCTTCGACAACTCGTGGCGCGCGTGCTCGAACTCGAGCAGCCCGGGATAGACGTAGCCGGTATCGCCCTCCGCGCAGGACACGGTGACCGCACTGCCGTGCTCGATCGTCGAAGTACAGTCGCCGGTGCCGACCAGTGCAGGGATACCGAGCTCGCGCGCGATGATGGCGGCATGGCAGGTGCGGCCGCCGCGGTTGGTCACGATGGCCGACGCACGCTTCATGATCGGCTCCCAGTCGGGATCGGTCATGTCGGTGACGAGCACGTCGCCGTCGGTGATCTGATCCATTTGCGACAGGTCGTCGATGACCCTGGCCGTGCCCTGGCCGATACGGTTACCGACCGCGCGACCGCTGACCAGCGGTTCGGCGCGCTGCTTGAGACGATAGCGCTCGATTACGCGCCCGCTGCGCGACTGCACCGTTTCGGGGCGCGCCTGAACGATATAGAGCTTGCCGTTTTCGCCGTCCTTGGCCCATTCGATATCCATCGGCCGGCCGTAGTGTTGCTCGATCGTGACCGCGATCCGGGCGAGTTCGGTGACCTCGTCGTCGGATAGCGAAAATCGCCCGCGCTCGGCCGGATCGACTTCGACCGTCCGCGTCGCCTCGGCCGGCGAGCTGCCGTCGGCGTAAACCATCTTGATCAGTTTGCTGCCGAGCGTCTTGTGCAGAATGCTGCGCCGCGCATCGCCGAGATGTCGCTTGTAGACGTAGAACTCGTCGGGATTGACCGCGCCCTGGACGACGGTTTCGCCGAGGCCGTAACTGCTGGTGATGAAGACCACGTCTTCGAAGCCGGATTCGGTATCGATGCTGAACATCACGCCGCTGGCGGCGAGATCGCTGCGCACCATGCGCTGGATGCCGGCCGACAGCGCGATGTCGGCGTGGGCGAAACCCTGGTGTACCCGGTAGGAGATCGCCCGATCGTTGAACAGCGACGCGAATACCAGTCTGATCGCGTGCAGCACCTGTTCGATGCCGCGGATATTGAGGTAGGTTTCCTGCTGCCCGGCAAACGACGCATCGGGCAAGTCTTCGGCCGTTGCCGACGAGCGTACCGCGACGGTGGCGTCGTGGCCATCCGTCGCCATCGCCGCGTAGGCCTGCCGGATATCGGCCTCCAGCGCCGCGGGTAAACTGGCGTCGACGATCCAGCCGCGGATTTCCGCGCCCGCCGCGGCCAGCGCGTTGACGTCGGCGGTGTCCAGCGCCGCGAGCCGCTCGAGGATTCGGTCGCGGATGCCGGCTGCGTCGAGGAATCCGTCGAAGGCGCTCGCGGTGGTGGCGAAGCCGCCTGGCACGTCGACCCCGAGATTGCCGAGCTTGGCGATCATTTCGCCGAGCGACGCGTTCTTGCCGCCCACCCGGGCCACGTCGCCCATGCCCAGCTGTTCGAGGGGCAGGACATTATCCGACATCTGTATCTCTCGCAATTGAAACTGAAGTTACGCGACCGCGCCGAAGTGTACTAGTATACCAACTCGATTCCGAGGGCCCTAGCAGCAATGGCGGACAATGCGAGACAGGTCTACTTTCTCTCCAACGGCACCGCGATAACGGCCGAAACGCTCGGCCTTTCACTGCTCGCGCAGTTTCCGAGCCACCAGTTCACGACCCGGACGATCCCGTTCGTCGATACCTTCGAAAAGGCCAGCGCGGTGCGCGACGAGGTCGATCAGTGCACGCTCGACAGCAACCAGCTGCCGATCGTCATTTGCACCATGGGTGACGAAGATCTGATGAAGATCATCAACCAGAGCAAGGCGCTGGTAATCGACCCCTTCGGTGATTTCCTGCCGCGACTCGAGAAGGCGCTCGCCGCCGAGCACCATCAACCCGGGCAGTCACACCGCATCAGCAATCCGTCGCTCTACGAGTCGCGCATCGACGCGATCGACTACACGATGCTGCATGACGACGGCGGCCGCACGCGCACCTATCCGGAGGCGGATATCATCCTGATCGGCGTGTCGCGTTCCGGCAAGACGCCGAGCTGTCTCTACCTCGCGCTGCAGTTCGGCATCAAGGCGGCCAATTACCCGATTACCGAGGAAGACATGGAAGGGGATAAGCTGCCGGAGCCGATCCGGCCGCATCGTGACCGACTCTACGGCCTGACCACGGACCTGAACCGACTGGTCAACATGCGTCAGGCACGGCGGCCGAACAGCCGCTATTCTTCGCTCGACCAGTGCCGCTACGAATTGAAGGCGGTCGAGGACATGTTCCGGCGGCATGATATCCGCTACATCAATACCGCGCAGATGTCGGTCGAGGAAATTGCCGCGCACATCATCCGCGACACCGGCCTGCACCGTATCGAGCTTCAGTAACGAGTCAGCCCATGTGCTCGATGACGGCCGCGCCGAAACCGGACGAGCTCAGCTCGGTCGCCTCGGGCTCGTTGCGCGCGAGGTCGTAAGTCACCTGCTTGGCACCGATCGCGCCCTCCATGCCGCGAATGACCTTGTCGGCAGCCTCGGCCCAGCCCATGTAGCGCAGCATCATCTCGGCCGACAATATGATCGAACCGGGATTGACCTTGTCCTGACCGGCATACTTCGGCGCGGTGCCGTGAGTTGCCTCGAACACGCCGACGGTGTCGGCGATGTTCGCGCCGGGCGCGATGCCGATACCGCCGACCTGAGCGGCGAGCGCATCGGAGATGTAATCGCCGTTCAGGTTCAGCGTGGCGATGACTTCGTACTCCTTTGGCCGCGTCAGAATCTGCTGCAGGAAATTGTCGGCGATGACGTCCTTGACGGTGATCGTATTACCGGTTTTGGGGTTCTCGAACTCGCACCAGGGCCCGCCGCCGATTTCTTTGGCCCCGTATATTTCCCTGGCCAGTTCATATCCCCAGTTGCGAAACGCGCCCTCGGTGAATTTCATGATATTGCCCTTGTGCACCAGCGCGACCGAGCGGCGATCGTTGTCGACCGCGTATTGCAGCGCCTTGCGTACGAGCCGACGGGTACCCTCGGACGACACCGGCTTGACGCCGATGCCCGAGGTATCCGGAAAGCGGATGCTGGTGACACCCATTTCATCGGTGAGAAACCTGATGACTTTCCTCGCGCCGTCGCTGCCCGATTCCCACTCGATGCCGGCATAGATATCCTCGGTGTTCTCGCGGAAGATCGTCATGTTGGTGTTTTCGGGGTGCTTCAGCGGCGTTTCGATGCCGTGGAAGTAGCGCACCGGCCGAACGCAGGCATAAAGATCGAGTTGCTGCCGGATCGAAACGTTGAGCGAACGGATGCCGCCGCCGACCGGCGTCGTCAGTGGCCCTTTTATCGACACGACGAAATCCTGCAGCGCGTCGAGCGTCTCACCCGGCAGCCATTCGTCCTCACCGTAAATCGAGGTCGCCTTCTCGCCGGCGTAGACTTCCATCCAGTGGATTTTTTTGCCGCCCGCGTAGGCCTTGTCGACCGCCGCATCGACGACATCGATCATGACCGGCGAAATGTCGATCCCGATCCCGTCGCCTTCGATGTAGGGAATGATCGGGTTGTCGGGAACGTTCAGGCTGAGGTCGTCATTGGCGCTGATCTTCTGGCCATCGGCCGGAATCTCGATGTGCTGGTAGGTCATGTCATCCCCTGGTGGACTGAACTGGATGCGCGGGGATTATACATCAAGTTTCGACGGCGGCAGCAGCTCGCGGCGCCGGTCTCCGGGCCGGTGCGGCGGGACCACGAAAGGTTACGGCCGGCGGCCGCGACAGGTTAGCGCCCGGCGTCATCATGGCGCCGGACATCCGGGTAGGGGAGGTTAGCTGTCGATCGAGCGAATTTTCTGGGCCTGCAGTCCCTTGGGCCCCTCTTCGATTTCGAATTCGATTTTTTGTCCCGAAGTCAGTTTTTTGTAGCCGTCCATCTCGATCGCCGAAAAGTGAGCAAAGATATCGTGCTCCTTGTCTTCGTCCGTGTTCACGAATCCGTAACCCTTCACGTTGCTAAACCACTTGACTGTCCCGGTGGGCATGACTCATCCTCTTTCACGTTGCCGCTGTCCGCGTTGGGCGGCGGCCGTGGTTGATTGAGAAAACCTATGAAAATTGCGCCATCGCGTGATCGAATTTTTCACAGGATTACTGCCAGCTGGCTCCTTTTTATGATAGCCAAGCCTTGAATTATTTCAATCCCATAGATATTTTATAGAAATTGCTAATGGAAAAAGCGGGTTATGTCTGATCAGCGGTTCGATAATGACGATGACGATACGCTACTACTCGAGCGTACGCGGCCAAAACTCAAAAAGCCGCCACTCTACAAGGTCATCCTGTTGAACGACGATTACACGCCGATGGAATTCGTCGTGCACGTGCTCGAGACGATCTTCGGCCACAACCGCGAGAATGCGACCCGCATCATGCTGAATGTGCACAAGACCGGTAAGGGCGTCTGCGGCATCTACACTCGGGATATCGCCGAAACCAAGGTGACCCAGGTCAACAGTTATGCCCGCGAAAACAAGCATCCGCTGCTCTGCGACATGGAAGAAAGCTAGCCCGGCGAGTGCGCGGCAATCGGCGCCGGAAAGGCGTGAACAATTCGCACACATTCGAGGTCAAATCGGCTATATTTAAATCCGTGGGCACTGAGCAATAAGCCAAGACAATGCTGAACAAAGAACTGGAACAATCCCTTAACAAGGCCTTTCACGACGCCAACGAGAAGCGCCACGAGTTCATAACGGTCGAGCACCTGCTGTTGATGCTGACCGACAACGATTCCGCCGCGGCGGTGATCGAGGCCTGTGGCGGCGACGTCCAGTTGCTCAAGACCGAACTCGAAATCTTCGTCGACCAGAACACACCGTTGCTGATGGCCGACGAGGATCGCGATACCCAGCCGACGCTCGGATTCCAGCGCGTGCTGCAGCGCGCGCTGTTCCACGTGCAGTCGTCCGGCAACGGTGAAGTATCCGGGGCCAATGTGCTGGTGGCGATATTTTCCGAGCAGGATTCGCATGCCGTGTACCTGCTCAACAAGCACAACATCGAGCGCCTCGACGTGACCAATTACCTGTCGCACGGTATTACCCGGGTCAACGAGGAAGCCGAGGAAGAATCTTTTACCCACGAAGCCGAATCTCTGCCGGGCGACCAGGAATCGACCAATCCGCTGGAAAAATTCGCCACTAATCTCAACGAACTCGCTTTTTCCGGCAAGATCGATCCGCTGATCGGCCGCGAGCACGAAATCGAACGCATCATCCAGACGCTGTGCCGGCGGCGCAAGAACAACCCGCTGCTGGTCGGCGAGGCCGGCGTCGGCAAGACCGCGATCGCCGAGGGCCTGGCGCGCAAGATTGTCGAGGAGGAAGTGCCCGAAGTCTTGTTGCAGAGCACCGTTTACGCGCTCGATTTGGGTGCACTGGTCGCCGGTACCAAGTATCGCGGTGACTTCGAAAAGCGTCTGAAGGCCGTGATTGGCCAGCTGACCCGCGAACCCGGCTCGATACTATTCATCGACGAAATCCACACGATCATCGGCGCCGGCTCGGCCTCGGGCGGCGTCATGGACGCGTCCAACCTGATCAAGCCGGTGCTCGCCAACGGCGACATCAAGTGCATCGGCTCGACGACCTACGCCGAGTTCCGTGGCATCTTCGAAAAGGATCGCGCACTCGCGCGGCGCTTCCAGAAAATCGACGTCCCCGAACCGAGCAACGAGGAAACCTATCTGATTCTCAAGGGCCTCAAATCCCGCTTCGAGGAACATCACAACGTCAAGTACACCTTGCCCGCATTGCGCAAGGCCACCGAGCTCGCGGCGCGCTACATCAACGACCGGCACCTGCCCGACAAGGCGATCGACGTCATCGACGAAGCCGGCGCGCAGCGTCGCCTGCAGCCGAACAAGCAGCGCAAGAAGACCGTCGGAATCCACGATATCGAGAACATCGTCGCCAAGATCGCGCGCATCCCGGCGAACACCGTCAGCACCTCGGATCTCGACATGCTGAAAAATCTCGGCAAGAACCTGTCACGCGTCGTGTTCGGCCAGGACGAAGCCATCCACGCGCTCGACGCGGCGATCAAGATGTCGCGCTCCGGTCTCGGCCGCGAGGCCAAGCCGATTGGCTCGTTCCTGTTCTCCGGCCCGACCGGGGTCGGCAAGACGGAGGTCTGCCGCCAGCTCGCGAAAATCATGGGCATCGAACTGATTCGCTTCGACATGTCGGAATACATGGAACGCCACACCGTGTCGCGGCTGATTGGCGCGCCGCCCGGATACGTCGGTTACGACCAGGGCGGTTTGCTGACCGAGGAAATGAACAAGCATCCGTACTCGGTGGTGCTGCTCGACGAGATCGAAAAGGCGCATCCCGACGTCTTCAACCTGCTGCTGCAGGTCATGGACAACGGTAGCTTGACCGACAGCAACGGGCGCAAGGCCGATTTTCGCAACGCGATCCTGATCATGACGACCAACGCCGGCGCCGAGCAAATGAGCCGCGCGTCGATGGGTTTCACCTTCCAGGATCACACCCTGGACGCCGGCGAAGCCATCAAGAAGACCTTTACTCCCGAGTTCCGCAACCGCCTCGACGCT
>JBFFXR010000098.1:0-10972 GCA_041569645.1 Gammaproteobacteria bacterium | reverse complement strand
CTCGGCGGTGCTGTTCGGCTTCCTCTTCTTCGGTACGCTGCCGTCGGCGATCTCGTGGCTCGGCATCGGACTGATCATCACCGCCGGCATCGCCGTCGCCCGCGTGCTGCACGTCGCCAATGTATCGCGGCGGGTCCCGCGCATCTGAACGGGCGGTGACGGCTGGTGATTGGGGTAAACTATCCCCATATTCAGCCAATGACGATTTCTGCCAGCATTCGCATGACCCTCAGGTTCGACAATTCCTACGCCCGGCTGCCGGACCGCTTCTACGTCCGCCAGTCGCCGGTGCCGGTGTCGCAGCCGGAACTGGTCCGGGTCAACCGGCCGCTCGCCGCGCTGCTCGGCATCGATGCCGACTGGCTCGAATCCGACGAGGGTGTACGCGTGATCGCCGGCAATCTCGTGCCCGACGGCGCCGAGCCGATCGCGACGGTCTACGCCGGCCATCAGTTCGGCAGCTGGAATCCCCGGCTTGGCGACGGCCGCGCGATCCTGCTCGGCGAGGTCCTCGGTGGCGATGGCGAGCGTTACGACATTCAGCTGAAGGGTTCCGGCATCACGCCGTTTTCGCGCATGGGCGACGGCCGCGCGCCGCTCGGCCCGGTGTTGCGCGAGTACCTCGTCAGCGAGGCGATGGCCGCGCTCGGAATCCCGACCAGCCGCACGCTCGCCGCGGTCACGACCGGCGACGACGTTTACCGAGAAACCCGACTCGCCGGCGGAGTGCTGGTTCGCGTCGCGAAAAGCCACATCCGTATCGGCACGCTGCAGTACTTCGCCTCGATCGACGATCGCGACGGCCTCGAGCTGCTGGTCGAGCACGTCATCGCGCGCCACTACCCGGATATCGCCGATGCGGACAATGCCGCGCTCGCGTTGCTCGAAGCTGTGATCGAGCGTCAGGCGGCGTTGATCGCGTGCTGGCAATGCGTCGGCTTCATCCACGGCGTCATGAACACCGACAACATGCTGCTGTCCGGCGAGACGATCGACTATGGCCCCTGCGCATTCATGGACGCCTACGACAGCGCCGCGGTTTTCAGCTCGATCGATCACGGCGGACGTTACGCCTACCGCAACCAGCCAGGCATTGCGCAGTGGAATCTCGCCTGTCTCGCGCAAACGCTGCTGCCGCTGCTCGGTGACGACGAAAAGCGCGCGACCGGGCAGGCGCAGGCCGCAATCGACCGCTTTCCCGACCTGTTCTACGCCGCTTACCTCGAAGGCTTGCAACGTAAATTCGGGCTGACCGAGACGCGCGACGGCGATGACGTGCTGATGCAGGATTTTCTCGACCTGCTGCAGCGGACGCGCTCCGACTTTACCCTTGCGTTTCGCCGCCTCGCCGAACTCGCGGCCAGCGAATCGGGGGTCATCGAGATCTTCGATATGCCCGACGCATTTGCCGACTGGCTGGAGCGCTGGCGCGCGCGCTGCGCGCAGGAACCGGTCGACGCGGCGACCCGCGGCGTGCGCATGCTCGCGACCAACCCGGCCTTCATCGCGCGCAACCACCTCGTCGAGAAAGCGATCCAACGCGGCTACGACGGCGATTTCGCGTTCTTCCACCGCCTCACCGACCGCCTCGCCAAACCGTTCGAATTCGATCCCGCCGATTCCGACCTCGCGAGCCCGCCGAATCCCGACGAGGTCGTCGAGCAAACCTTTTGCGGCACCTGACGCCCGCAACAGCTGATTTCTATTGATCAGGAACTCGAACGACCCGCGACTGGCTGCACCGAATGTGCAGTCTTTGCTCAGATCAAGATTTCGACGATCGGATATTCATTGTTCGGATCGGAATATTCGCTGGATTTTGATCTGAACAAAAATTAGCTGCGTAAAGCGGAAAAGTTTATGCTTGCCTATCGGGCCATCGTGTCGCCCGCCAACAACGAGGAACTCCTGCGATGCTTACCGCACAGTTCGCACCCGGCGCATCGCCGCGCCGTCGCTCCCTGCCCGGATTCATCGCGCTGGCTGCATTGGCGCTCGTGATCGCAACCCCGATGATTTCGGCAAGCGACGAGCAACCGGTGTTCCGGCGGGTACCACCGCAGTACATCGCCGCGCTCGGCGACCCCGGCGCGAGCAGTGGCACCGGCGCGCAGACCTGGGGTCTGTGGCGCAAGGATCCGGGCCCGCGCGGCGTCTGGCTCAAGCACTTCGACAATCTCATTGCCGCCGGCGGCGTCGCACCGGCGTTGTGGAAATTCGACCCGAGCGACTGGTGGCTCGACGAAAACGGGCTGATCATGGAGCAACCCGAATTCCCGCTGCCGCCCGGCCGCTACATCGTCACCGGCGGCCGCGAAGCCGTCGCGATGCTGACGATTTTTCCGCCCGACGCCAGCGGCGACAGCCGCTGGACGCTGAACCGCGACGCGTCGATTTACGACGTAACCCATCTCGGCTGCCGCTCGGGCCGCTATACCCCGGCCGGCGATGCCGCTAGCTGCTCGCCGGCGCAGGCGCCGCGCGATGCGTTCAAGGTCGCACCCGGCGCGCCGATGCCGCCGGTCGCCGGCTGCCACAAGCAGGACTACTCGGTGCTAATCGTCGTCGCTGTCGAGGCCGACAGCTAGGCACGCACCGCCGTCCGTCGTCGCCAGACAGCTGTTACTCGGAGTTGTTACTTCGGCTACCCCTCGTCCGTCCCTGAATAACTGTGCCGCGCCCCAACTTCGAATAATCGCCGAATGCGCGGAGTTTTTACTCCGAGTAAAAACTCGTTGCGCCGAGCGATGACCCGGCCGGGAGTTAAAACAGCTGGCGCTGCAGCCACAGCGTGATTTCGGGGAACAGCCAGATGATCGCGACGCCGGCGATCTGCAAGCCGATGAACGGCACCACGCCCAGGTAGATGTGCCCGGTCGTGATCTCCTTCGGCGCCGCGCCGCGCAGGTAGAAAAGCGAGAAACCGAACGGCGGGGTCAGGAACGACGTCTGCAGGTTGATCGCGAACAGGATCGACAGCCAGATCGGGTCATGGCCCATCAGGATCAGCGGCGGTGCGATCAGCGGCAGCAGGATCACCGTGATCTCGACGAAGTCGAGAAAGAACCCGAGTACGAAAGTCAACAGCATGCAGAACACCAGCGCGCCGAACGGCCCGCCCGGCATCGCGGTGAGAATCTGCTCGACCCGCTCGCCGCCGCCGAGGCCGACGAACACCAGCGAAAACACGCTCGCGGTCAGGATCGTCGCGAAAATCATCGCGGTGACGCTGAGCGTCGACGTCAGTGCCGGCAGCAACACCTTGCGCCGGCCGGTGCGCGCGATCGCCACCAGCAGCGTCGCGATGCCGGCGAACGCGAGCACCGCGTAGATGCCGCCGAGCGTCCAGTCGACGAGACCGGCATCGGTGCGCTGCAGCCGCACCGGCGCGATACCGGCGGCGATCGCGAGCGCGGTGAACGCGAGCGCGCCGGTCAGGATCAGCCGCATCGATACGCCGAGGCGCGCGCCGGCCATGATCAGCGCACCGACCGCGCCGACCGACGCGGCCTCGGTCGGCGTCGCGATGCCGCCGAGGATCGAGCCGAGCACCGCGACGATCAGGATCAGCGGCGGTAGCACCGCGCGACCGACCGCGCGCGGCGACGGCCGGCGGCCGTACTCGGCTACCGGCGGCGCGAGTGCCGGATTCAACCCGGCGCGCGCGCCGACGTAAACAATGTACAACACGACCAGCAGCAGGCCCGGCAGCAGCGCCGCGGCGAAGATCTGGCCGACCGATATCGTGTCGATCGTGAACTTGCCCTGCGCGAACTGCGCCTGCTGGAAAGCGTTCGACATCACGTCGGAAAGGATGATCAGCAGCGTCGACGGCGGGATGATCTGGCCGAGCGTGCCGGCGGTGCAAACCGTGCCCGACGCGAGCCGCGGATCGTATCCATTGCGCAACATCGTCGGCAGCGCGATCAGGCCCATCGCGATCACGGTCGCGCCGACGATACCGGTCGACGCGGCCAGCAGCGCGCCGACCAGCACGACCGAGATACCCAGCCCACCCGGCAGCCGACCGAATAGCGCACCCATGGTTTGCAACAGGTCTTCGGCGATGCGGCTCTTCTCGAGCACGACGCCCATCAGCACGAACAGCGGAATCGCGATCAGCACGTCGTTGGTCATCAGGCCGAAGATCCGCTGACCGAGCGCACCCATCAGGCCGAGATCGAAATCGCCGGTGACGAAGCCGAGCAGCGCGAACAGCGTCGCCACGCCGGCGATGGTAAACGATACCGGGTAACCGAGCAGGATTGCGCCGATGAGCACGGCGACCATCAACAGGTCGAGCGGCATGGCCTAGGTCTCGGCTGCGCGCAGTCGGGCAAGGTCGCGCAGTACGCAGGCGACGCCCTGGATCAGCAGCAGCACGCAAAACGCCGGGATCAGCGACTTGAGCAAGAACGACGCGGGAATGCCGCCGACCGAAATCGGACCCTCGAGAATCGCCCAGGCGGCGCGCACCGACGGCCACGAGTAGACCAGCAGCACGACCATCGCCGGCATCAGCAACAGCAGGTGACCGACCGCGTCGATCAGCGCCTGCGTGCGTGCTTCGAACTTCGCGTAAAAAATATCCACGCGTACGTGTGCGTCGACCAGCAAGGTGAAACCCGCGCCGAGCATGAACAACGCGGCATGCAGATAGAGCACCGATTCGTCGAGCCAGACGAAGCTGACGCCGAAGACGTAGCGCAGCAGCACGATGCCGAACTGAATCAGCACCATCACCAGCGCAAAGTAACGCACGATCGCGCCGACGATGCGGTTGATCCGGTCGAGCGCGTCGGCAGGCCCGTTCATCGCGCTGTCATCGCGTGTTCGCGGCCGGCCCGCGACGGAGCCGGCATTCGCGTCAGTACCGGTAGTCGAGCGCGCGGGCGTTCATCTGCCCGTTGTCGGCATAGGTCATGTAACGGCTGACCGACGCGCGATAGGCGAGGAAGCTCGCGGTGATTTCGCGCACCAGCGCATCCTCGTCCTCGCGCAACTCGGCCATGACTTCGCCCGCGGCGTTACCGAGCGCAACGATGACGTCGTCGGGTAACTTGCGCACCACCACGCCCTGCTCGGCGACCAGCTTTTCGAGCGCGGCCGCGTGCTTGGTCGTGTACTCGGTCCAAACCGGGTTATAGAGACTCTCGCAGGCCAGGCTGACCGCCTGCTTCAGGTCGTTCGGCAAGTCGTTGTACGCCTTCAGGTTAATGCCACACTCTTCCGCCGACGACGGTTCTCCGACGCCGGGCCAGTAATAATTCTTTGCGATCTGGTAGTAACCGAGCGCGCTGTCGGTCCACGGGCCGATGAACTCGCCGGCGTCGAGCGCGCCCGACTGTAGCGCCTGGAACATCGCGCGACCGCCCATCGCCTGTACCGACATGCCGAGCTTCGCGCACATTTCCGACGCCAGCCCGGTGGTGCGGAAGCGCAAACCGCGCAGGTCGTCGGCCGACTTGATCTCCTTGCGGAACCAGCCCTGCCACTGTGGCCCGGAGTTGCCGCACAGGAAGGGCTTGAGATTGAAGCGCGCGTACATCCTGTCGTAGAGCGCCTGGCCGCCGCCGTGGGTCAGCCAGCCGACCTGCTCGTCGGCGCGCAGGCCGAAGGGTTGCGAACCGAACAGCAAAATACCTTTCGACTTCGAGCCCCAATACGCCGGCACCGCGTGGTAGAGCTCGGCGGTGCCTTCGGAGACCGCATCGAAGACGCCGCGTCCCGGCACCAGTTCGCCGGCGGCGAAAAGTTTCACTTCGATTCGACCGCCGGACAGCGCGGTGATGCGGTCGGCCAGCATTTGCGCGGCAACGCCGGGGCCGGGCAGGTTCTTCGGCCATGCGGTGACCATTTTCCAGCGCAGCTTGCCCTGCGCGATCGCGGGTGCCGCCACCGGCAGCGTCGCGGCGCCGGCGGCAGTTGCCTTGAGGAATTGACGTCTCTTCATCGGTTTACTCCCTTGTCTTGTTTCTTTGTTATGGCGGCCGCAGGGGCCGCTCGTGGGATTGCATCGGAACGAGGGATTTTATAGAAATCGGCGACACAACCAAAATCGCCGCGCCGCGCCGTCTCAGGCTTCGGGCACGAAATAATCGTCCCAGCGCTGGTCGAGCCGGCGAATCGCCTCGTCGAGCGGCAGCGCGCGCAGGCCGCCGTCGACGCGCTCGACGAGACCCAGCGACACGAGCTTGTCGAGGGCATCGTCGATTTCGAAATCGATGGAAGTCTGCCAGCGGGTTTCGAACCAGTCTTCGATTAGCGCGTCGAGCTCGGCCTGGTCCAGCGGTCGCGTACTGTGCAGCAGAAAGTAATAGGCGAGCACGGCTTCCTTGGTCTCTTCTTCCTCGGCGTCGTCGACGATCCGGTGGAACACGCCGGCATTGTTGTCGAGATTCTTGAAGTACAGGTTTTGCGTCAGCGCCTGCATGAAGCGCAGCTTGCGGTTCTTGAAATTGTTGAACTGTTTCCAAAGGTAGCCGGCGAGCGCGGCGCCACCGGCCGCGAGCACCATCATGCTCGCCTGGTTCAACTCGACCGGCTGGTTGTGCAGCCCGAGCCAGAAGCCGATCAGCGTACCGAGGAGGATCAGCGACGCACCGAGCTTGGTCGACAGCACGATGCCGCCGCTGACGACCGCCGGCACGCCGATCAGCAGCTTGTCGCCGAGGCGCATGCGCACCTGCGTGTTCGGGAACAGCATCTCGAGATCGGCCCGCGGTACGTTGCGGAACAGTTTCAGCAGGGTCGTGCCGGCGCGACAGGTCGTGAAATCGTTCTTGTCGCGGACGAAATCGTCGCGCAACCGCAGGTAGACGACGACCCGCTCGTAGTTGATGAACTCGATCTCGCGGCGGCGCAGACCGAACCAGGATTTTAGCGTTTCGGTTTTGTGCGATTCGCCGCGGGCGAACAGCGAAACCTCGGAAAAATCGTCGAAATCGACCTGCAGGCGAATCTTGAACAGCGATGATTCGGTCAGCGCCTGGTTCAGCTCGGCCTCGGAGATGCGCTCGTAGTTGGCTTTCTCGAGCAAGCCGTCGAGCAGCTCGACGAAAGACTCGCCACCCGTGACCACGACGAAGCCCGGATTGCGCGTGTCGGCATCGGGGTCGAGCACGGCATAGGCGGCCTTGAGCGCCTCGACGACGCGATGAAACTCGAAGTGAAAAATCTGCTCGAGCATGTACGCGAGCTGGCGAAAGTCGTCGGCGGCCTTGCCGAGGCGCTTGTCGCGCACGCACATTTCGACGATGTCCTGGCGGCGAAACGGGATGAAGCGCAGGCGCCGCTCGCCCGGTTGCGCCGGCTTCGGCGTTGCGGCAATTCCGCCGCTGGCGACGCGCGCCGCGTCGGTCACGCGCCTTCCGCCAGCACGGCCAGCGCCTCCGTATGCAGCGCCGGGGTTGCCGCGGCGATCACCCGCGGCCCCGACTCGAGGCCGAGCGGCCGGCCGTTCCAGTCGCTGATGACACCGCCGGCCTGTTCGATGATCGGCACCAGCGGCAGGACGTCGAAGGGCTTGAGATCAGACTCGATGACCAGGTCACTCCAGCCGCCGGCGAGCATCGCGTAGGTGTAGCAATCGCCGCCGAAGCGCCGGTAGCACACGCGCGCCGCAACCGCGTCGAAGGCCGCCCGCTCGCCCGGGTCGAACATGTCCGGTGTGGTTACCCAGAGTGACGCATCGGCAAGCCTCTGGCACTTGCTGGCATGGACGATCTCGCCGTTCAGGCGCGTCGCTGCGCCACGCGCCGCGAGCCAGGTTTCGCCGAGCACCGGCATCGCGAGACCGCCGGCCTCGACCTCGCCGTCGCGAACGAAGCCGACCAGGCAGCCGAACAGCGGGTTGCCGAGCAGGAAGCTCTGGGTACCGTCGATCGGGTCGATAACCCAGGTACCGCCGGCGCCGACGCTGTGTCCCTGCTCTTCGCCGTAGATCGCGTGATCGGGAAAGCGCGCGCCGATCAGCTCGCGAATCGCGGCTTCGGTCTCGCGGTCGGCGAGGCTTACCGGCGTCGCGTCGGGCTTGATATCGACCGGCACCGGCTGGCGAAAATAAGTCCGGCATATGTCGCCGGCGCGCAGCAGCGCCGCCTCGAGCGTTGCCATGATTTCGTTCGTGTCGCTCACCCGGGGTTCGGTCTCGATTCCAATGCGGCGAATGATACCGGTTTCGCGCCCTCACCGCGCCGGCAAATTGCCCGGCGCGCGATTTGGCCGGCCGACCGGAATCGCCGTATACTTGCTCGACCTGCCGCCTGGCCGCGACCCGGAGAACCCACATGGCTGCCGATCCCGATTGCATCTTCTGCAAGATCCTCGCCGGGGAAATCCCGTGCTTCAAGCTCTACGAAGACGACGCGACGCTCGCGTTCATGGACATCAACCCGGCCAACGACGGCCACGCGCTGGTCATCCCGCGGGAGCACTCCGCCGACCTGCACGCGGTCTCCGACGAGGCGATCACGGCGACCGTGCTGACCGCCAAAAAGGTCGCCGCGGCGGTACAGAAAACACTCGAGCCCGACGGCCTGAACCTGCTGCAATGCAACGGTCCGGCCGCGGCGCAATCGGTGTTCCACTTCCACATGCACGTGCTGCCGCGTAAAAACGGCGACGCGCTCAAGATGAACTGGGGCCTGGAACCCGGCGACATGGACGAGATCGGCGCCCTCGCCGAGCAAATCCGCGCCAACCTTTGAGACCGATTGCCGGGAGAAATGGGGTCGGACCACGCTAACAAATTGAATCCATTGATATTTATCTTGATATAGGGCCGAAAACAGCGCTTAGAACGGACTTTTAATACCCAAAAATAACGCTTTAAGGAGGAAGCGACATGCCCAGAGCCAATCGACACTTTTTGCCAGGTCATGTCTGGCACATCACCCACCGCTGTCACAAGCAGGAGTACCTGCTCAAGTTTGCTATCGATCGCGCCTGCTGGATCCGATGGCTTTACGAAGCGCGCAGGCGATACGAGATTTCCGTGTTGAACTATATGGTCACCTGCAATCACGTTCATCTGCTCGTGCAAGCGCATGCCAGCGATGCCATCTCGGCGAGCATGCGACTCATCGCAGGGCGCACGGCGCAGGAATATAACCGCCGGAAATCGCGCAAGGGCGCTTTCTGGGAGGATCGCTATCACGCGACCGCGGTGCAATCGGGCGAACACCTGTTTCGTTGCCTGGTGTATATCGACTTGAACATGGTCCGTGCGGGTGTTGTCGGTCATCCCTCCGAGTGGAAGCATTGCGGTTACCACGAAATACAAAAACCGCCAGAGCGCTACCGGATCATCGATCGAAAACGATTGCGCGAATTGAGCGCAATCGATTCGGCCTTCAGCCTGGCCGCATTGCACGACAAGTGGATTACATCCGCGCTCGCCAGTAAGCAATCCTGGCAACGCGACCCAAGCTGGACCGATAGCATCGCGGTAGGACAGCAGAACTATGTCGAGGCGATGCGACGCGAGCTCGCCTTTCGATCGCCCGGGCGCAGATCGAACGCGCTCGAGCACGGATATGAACTCAAGGAAGCTTACAGCTTATACCGACGAAAACAGGGTCAAAATCAGGCTTCTAAGCCTGAAATTAAGCCAATTTTACGGCGAAAATCGAGGTAATACAGACACTTACCGGGGTCCGACCCCGATCAGGCGTGATCCATGCCGGTCATGACGTCGATACCGGCCGGTGGAATCCATGATTTGGCCTCGCCGGCGTACTCGGGACCGGGATTACCCATGACCGTCGTGCGCCACATCAACCGGTCGTAACGCGCGGCGTCGTACCAGGTCGCGCAGTGCAACAGGTTGCGGTTGTCGCCGATCAGCAAATCGCCCGGCGCCCATTCGTGCACGTAGACGAACTCGGGCCGGGTCGCGTGCGCGAGCAGTTCGCGAATCAGCCGCGCGCCGTCGCCGTCCGGCCCCGGCCCGAGCCCGACGACCGGCCCGTCGACATAGTCCATCTGCTTTTCCTCGCAAATGTACAGTGCCGGTTCGCCGGTGACCGGATGCCGTCGCACCAGCGGGTGGCGCTGCGGCAACTGGTGCGGCAGCAGCTCGAGCGGGGCTTCGCCGGCCTCGACCGCGGCGCGCGAGCGGCCGATCCAGCTCGGCGCATGTATGCCCTCGAGAGTTTCGAGGCGTCGTTGCAGATCGGAATCGAGCGCCGCGTAGGCCGCAGAGCAATCGGCGTACAGCGTCTGTCCCTGGTCGCGCGGCGGCACGTCGAGCGCCAGCAACAGCGATACGTCCGGTGGCGGGCGGCGATAGCTCTGGTCGGTGTGCCAGTTGACCTGGTGCGGAAACGATACGCGCAATTCACCGTCGTCGCCGTCGCGGCCGCTGCGCGGCGGCGGCGGGTGGTTGCACGGCGGGCGGTTCGACAATACGAGGATCTCGGCGACCGAGTCGTGAAAGAAGCGCGAGCCGGTCAGCGTCTGGCGGTAGTCCTCGACTTCCGCACCGAACAGGCGGCTGATTTCGACCAGCGCCGCGGGCCGCGCGCGAATCCAGCCGAGACCGCGGATCAGCATCAGTCCGCGAGCGGCGTAAAATGCGTCGAGCAGCGCGTCGCGCCGGCGCGCAATCGTATCGAGGACGGCATCGGGCTCACCGCAATCGAATTCGACGCCGACGGCGAAACTGTTCTCGGCAAGCGGGAACCAGCGCCAGCCGTTACGCCCGTTCACTGATAGAAGGCAGGTTCATGAAGCGCCAACGATATCACGATATCCCGCCGCGCGAAGACGCCAGACCGCACGATTTTCGCCGCCGCAGGCGGACGACCGCTCATTCGATGTCGAGCACGAACTCGATCGGCTTGTGGTCGGACGCGTCGCAGTCGTGATCGATCGCAACGCCGGCGATCGCAGGGACGAGATCGGGCGTGACGAAAATATGGTCGATCTTGCCCCACATGCGCACGTCTTCGCCACGTTCGCTCTTCCAGGT
>JBFFXR010000097.1:0-11007 GCA_041569645.1 Gammaproteobacteria bacterium | reverse complement strand
GTGCGGGCGCGCGCCGGCGCGGTCGACCTTGTTGACCACGACGATCGGCACGAAACCCATTGCGAAGGCTTTCTGCGTGACGAAGCGGGTCTGCGGCATCGGCCCGTCGACCGCGTCGACCAGCAGCAGCACCGCGTCGACCATCGACAGGATGCGTTCGACCTCGCCGCCAAAGTCGGCGTGCCCGGGCGTGTCGACGATGTTGATACGGTAGTCCTGGCCGGATGCGGGCTCGCGCCAGCGAATCGCCGTGTTCTTCGACAGGATCGTGATGCCACGCTCCTTTTCGAGGTCGTTCGAATCCATTACCCGCTCGGCGACATCGGCGCGCGCATCGAGCGTGCCGGACTGGCGCAGCAGCTGGTCGACCAGCGTCGTCTTGCCGTGGTCGACATGGGCGATGATCGCGATATTGCGCAGGTTGTCGCGGGGGGTCGTCATGGAGTATTTCGAACGGACGGGAAATCGCGCGGGAGTATAGCGGTCCCGGTTAAAACCACAAGCAAAATAAATACTTATCGAAAGTTGATTACTTTACTGGGGCGCTGATACGTGAGCAAACCGACCGCTGGGGCATGATTGCGGCCCGGTTGCTGTTCAGGCTGGCGGCGATTGCTTCGTCGATCGTTCTTCAGTGGTCGAAGAATTTCGAGAACGCAATGAAAATGCCAAGGTTCGCGTCGGCATCGGTCAGCGGACTGTCGGAGATCGACGAATCGAACCAGGTGCGCTCGATGCCGATACGCGTGAGGCCGCCGAACCACGCGGGCGTAACGAGAGCGACGCCGAAGCGGGTGTTCAGCGCGCTGTCGCCGTCGTAAGCGGATCTGAAGCTCGCGGCTTCGGCTGGCGCGACGCCGTAATAGTAGTCGACGTGCTTGCGGTCGAGATACTGCACGCCGATCGCCGGTTCGACGCCGAGCGGACCGAAGCGGAATGTGCGGCCCAGGTCGGCGCTCCATTCGCGTCCATCCGAACGATCGAGCAGGTCACGCAGGCCGGCCAGCTCCCATTTCCACTCGCCGCGCCTGTACTTCAGGCCAAAGCCCGCGTCGAACGAACTATCGCGGTCGTCCATGCCGCGAAAGACGTCGCTATCGGATTCGTCGTAGCCCTGGAAACGCGGGGCAAGCCGGGCATCGAGACTCAGCCCTCCGGCGCGTGCGAGGTCGTAGGTAACGAAGGGTCCGAATATTCGCAGTCTGTCGCCCTGGTAGCCGATCACCGGTATCGGCACCACGCGCTGGTCGTAACCGTCGTAAATTTCGCGCCGAATACCGACGGCGCCACCATAAAAAAATCCCTGGAGTGCGACAGGCGTCCGGGCTTCGTCGCGGTCGGAATCGGTTTCGGCGTGCGCGGCGGGACTGATAAAGGCCAGCGACAGGACCAGTGCGGCAAGCGTCGGTTTGAGGCCGCCTGAAAAATCGGTCGCGTGTATGCCCATCGATACGAGGAATAGCCAGTAGTGTCGATGGGTACGGGCCCCTCTTGTGTCGGGATCACCGACTCGAGTAAATATTCGAACAAGTGACCAGGAGACGATTACCGGTGACGGGCTTCAATTCCTGCGCTGTTCGGGTATTCTGATTGACATGTCGAACTACGAATCGGAAACCATCGAGCGCGCGGCAATGTTCGATTTGCACGCGGCGGCCGACGCAGACGACATCGAATCGCTCGGGCTCGAATGCGTTGAGACCGGTAGCGCGCTGGTTTCGATCGGGCGCAATCTGCCGGCCACGGCGATCGTCGTCAATCGCGTACTCGGCCTGGGACTCACGGCGCCGGCGACGCGCGCCGAGGTCGATGCGATCGTGTCGGCCTATCGCGACGCGGGCGTCGCACAGTTCTTCGTCCAGGTCCATCCCGAAGCCGGGCCGGCGGAGCTCGCGTCCTGGTTACGCGACGCCGGTTTGCGAGCCGATCGTGGCTGGCAAAAGTTTGCCCGTGACCCGGTCGCGGTCGAGAGCCCCGCGAACGACCTGGTGGTGCGCGAGATCGGCACTGTGCACGGTGCCGAGTTCGCCAGGATCGTCTGTAACGGTTTCGACCTTGGTGACGCGTCGATCCCGTGGCTCGCGAAGCTGCCCGGCCGCGCCGATTGGCACGTCTTCATGACCTTCGCCGGCGACGAGCCCGCCGGCGTTGGCGCGCTGTTCGTGCGCGATCGCATTGGCTGGACCGATTACGGCGCGACCGCGCCCGAGTTTCGCCGCAGGGGGAGCCAGGCCGCGGTGATGGCGGCGCGTCTCGAGCGCGCGCTGGAGCTTGGTTGCCGCAAGGTCTTTACCTGCACCGGCGTCGCGGTACCCGGCGATCCGCAGCATTCATACAGCAATATTCTCAAAGCCGGTTTCGGCGAAGCCTACGTCCGCGAAAACTACGCACCGGCCAGAGCCTGATCGATCCGCCGGCAACTCGCGCAATCTTCGCCAGAACCGGAATCGGGATCGCCCGCCAGAGCGGATTGGGGCCGGGCGCTGCTCGCGCGATGGAATTGGCGCGCAAACAGGAGTAGAACTATTGGCTGAGAACGTGAGCGGGCAGCCCAAATTCACCCGCGAATCGGCCCGAATGCATCGACAACGACCAAACCGAGGACAATCCGATGAGGAATTCGGTGATCTCTAACGCGAGCTCTCGGAAGGTCGCATCAGCCGCCGCGAGTTCATCGCGCGCGCGCCGGCGATGGGCCTGGTCGCCGCGGTGCCGTTCATCCTGAGCGTGTAGGCGCAGGCCGCGTCGCCGAAATCCGGTGGCCACTATCAAGCAGGCGCTGACCGGCGGCGCGACCACCGACGTGCTCGACCCGGCACAGACGCTCGACTCTTACATGATCAACGTCAGCTTCGGTCAGTTGCGCAACATCCTGACCGAGATCGCGCCCGATGGCCAGCTGGTCGGCGAACTGGCGGAAAGCTGGGAAGCGTCGTCGGACGCTGCCACCTGGCGCTTCAAGATCCGCCAGGGAGTCGAGTTCCACAACAGCAAGACGCTCGACGTAAACGACGTGGTCGAGTCGTTCAATCACCACCGCGGCGAAGACACCAAGTCGGCAGCCAAGGGCATCATTTCGCCGGTCACCGACGTCAAGGCCGAGGGCAAGGACACCGTGGTATTCACGCTGGCATCCGGTAATGCCGACTTTCCGTTCCTGGTCAGCGATTACCACCTCGTGATTTGCCCGGCGAAGTCGGGCGGCGGCATCGACTGGCAATCCGGTGTCGGCACCGGTGGCTACGCGCTCGAATCTTTCGAGCCCGGCGTCAATACCCGCGTCAAGCGCAACCCGAACTACTGGAAGCAGGGTCGCGCGCATTTCGATTCGATCGAAAACCTGTTCGTCGCCGACGCGGTCGCGCGGACCAACGCGGTGCGTAACGGCGAGCTGTACTCGATGTCGAATCTCGACCTGCAAACCGTGCACCTGTTGAAGCGCGTGCCGAGCGTGCAGGTATTCTCGACCACCGGCAACAAGCACGTGACCATGCCGATGCACGCCGACGCCGCGCCGTTCAACAATAACAGCGTGCGGTTGGCGCTGAAGTACGCGATCAACCGCAACGAATTGCTCAACAAGATCGTCAAGGGGCAGGGCGAGGTCGGCAACGACAGCCCGGTAGGCCCGGCCAACATCTACCGCGCGACCGAGGCGGAATTGCCGCAACGGCCCTACGACCCCGACCAGGCGCGTTTCCATCTGAAGGCGGCCGGCATGGAAGGACTCAAGGTCAAGTATCACGTCTCCGATACGGCCTTCGAGGGCGCGGTTGACGCCGCGCAGCTGTTCGCCGACAGTGCCAAGCGCGCGGGCATCAACCTCCAGGTCGTGCGCGAACCCAATGACGGTTACTGGTCTGACGTCTGGCTGAAGAAGCTGTTCTCGGCGAGCTACGGGGGCGGTCGCCCGACCGAGGACTGGATCTTTTCGCAGATCTATTCGGCCGGCGCCGACTGGAACGAGTCGCGCTGGAACCATCCGCGATTCAACGAGCTGCTGGTGCAGGCGCGCAGCGAGCTCGACAAGAAGAAGCGCCGCGACCTGTACGTCGAGATGCAGCGCATCGTCCACAGCGAGGGCGGTTCGATCATCCCGGTGTTCATGGCCTATACCCATGCCGCGACCGCCAATATCGGCATGGCCGACCAGCTCGCCAACAATTGGGAGCTCGACGGCCACAAGAACGGCGAGCGCTGGTGGTTCAAGTAAACGCCGCGCTTTTACCAGCATGACGGGCGGGGGATCGATCCGGATCCCCCGCCCTTTTTTTATCCGTTAGCCAGCGTGACCGATGACTCGATTCGGGCTCGAGCTGACTATCGCGGTATCCGGATGTCAGGTCAGTAGGGCGGCGCCAGCCGGCGGAAGCCGTGTGCGAGCACGATCAGCATGAACAGCAGGTTACGCGCCAGCGCGAATGGGAAGAATACGGCTGGCGGCTTGAACCGACGGCCCTCGGCCTTGCAACGATAGAGCCGTACGCCGAGCGATTCGATCCAGGCGACCGAGCGCGGCCAGTCGGAAACACGGGTCAGCCAGGCCTGTGGCAGGCCGTTGCGGCCGGCGCGGGCGCCGACCATGCCGCCGACGATCGCGGCGACGGTGTCGGTGTCGCCGCCGCAGCGCACCGCCTCGGTAACCGCCGCTTCGATGTCGTCGTGGTGCCGCAACCAGATTTGCAACACCACGGCGAGCGTGCTGTAGCAATATCCCGAGACGCCTTTTTCCATGTTGTTGCTGGCACAGAAGCGGCGTGCACTCTCGCCGGCTTCGGCGCTTCGTGCGGCGCGTTCGACAAGCGATGTCAATTCCGCATCGGCGGCCATCCATTCGGCGAAATAGCGCGCCGCATTGGCCGACGCGATCGGCTCGCCTCGCAGCGCCAGCGAGGTAGCCGCGGCGACGACCTGCGCCGCGCGCTCGGCCCGCGGGTCGGCATGCGTAATTCGGCTGCAAACGGCAACCAGGTTCTGGCGCAGCGGCTCATCGTCGGCGGCGTATGCGCCAAGAATAGCGCTGCGCATCATCGGGCCATTGCCGGCGCTGTTGACGCCGCTGCGGGTGTGAGGAAAGCCGAGCCACAGCTTGAGCGCGCTGCGCAGCGTGCCGAGGCCGATGCCGGCGGGCAGCGCCAGAAACCACCAGCGCAGTCGCCAGGCGAGGTTGCGCCCGAAGACATCGACATCGCCGCCGGCGGCAATCAGCGCCTGCGCGACGAAGCAACTGTGTTCGGTGTCGTCCGATAGCATGCCGTGGCCGAACAAGAGGCGCTGCTTCAGCGGGCCCGGGTTCAGGCGCTCGATCCGGCGCGCCGAGACGCCCTCGAACGGCAGGCCGATCGAATCGCCCAGCGCGCAGCCGAGCAGGCAGCCGAGGATGGCATCATTCAAATCGGACGAATGGTGTTTCGCGTTATCGATCATGGTTTACTCGAGAATAGTGGATTTCAGAAAATTTGGTGGGCGCGGCAGGCTAGGTCACAAGCAAACCACGGGTTCTGGCAATGCCGATTTTGGCGATGCAGCCCGAGTTGAACGCGATTGCGTCGGCCTCGATACCGTCGGAGAAGATGACGCCGTATTCCGGCATCAGCGATTCGAGTGTCAGCGGCTTGTCGTTCGACACGTCACCGAAGACGAGCTCGACGCCGGTGGTATTGCTCGGAAACGGTTCGCGCACCGCGAACTGGAGCCGCTGCGCATCCCACGCGAAGCCAGCGGCCAGCGGATGCGAGTCGACGCCCGCAACACCGATCGCGCCGGCGAGCACCGACTGGAACCAGCCGGTCGAGCCGAAACCGGTCGACACGATGATGCCCGACGAGCTTTGCAATTCGGTCCGGCCGCTCCAGTCGAGGCGATAGCGCGCCGAAGTGTGCGATTTCGGCCCGATGAACAGGTCGTTGACCGCGAGCATGCGTTGCCCGAGGTTGGTCGTGGCCTCGGCAAAGGTGACTTGCTTGCGTTCACCTTCGCCACCGAGCGTCATCGCGAGCGCAAACTCGAGATCGCCGATCTCGAATGGCAACAGCTTGCCGTCGAAGCGCGCGGGGTCGGGATTGACGCCGATGATCGGCTGTCCGTCGAGATACTTGAGGGTATTGGCGACGAGGCCGTCCTGACCGATCACGATGACGATGTCGTATTTGCCGAACTGGTAGCTGGGCAGGAAACCGCGCTCGAGCTTCTGTAGCGGACCGAGCGGCCGCAGCAGCGACTCGGCCGCGCGTATCCGCTCGTTATAAAGGTCGTGCTCGTCGAGGTAATCCTGCGCGTCGACATGATTGTGCTCGAGGTAGAAACGCGCCTGCGGCCAGGTATTGAAGCGTTCGATCAACTCCTGCAGGCGCGTTTTGCGCGTGACCAGAATGAAACGATGATCGCTGTTGCGGTTCATTTGCCGCGGGCCTTTTTCATCATCTGGCCGAACAGGTCGGGCGTGATGTTGAGCTCGCCGATCTTGCCGGCATTTTGCGCGAGGCTCTCGAACGCGATCGCCATCAACTGCTCCGGTTGCATGTTTGCAAGCGCCATCGCTTTCAGATTTTCGACCGGCAACTCGGTAAAGGCCTTCATTTTACTCGCCACCGCGTAAGCCTCGGCGTCGGCTTCCTCGCGACTGTTGGCGGCGACGAGGCCGACCAGATCCTGACGCTGGGTTTCGTTGTCGATCTCGGACTCGATACGCTCGCGTTCGGTCGCGGCGCGGCCGCGTAACAGGTTACGCTCATTCTCGATCCGGGATTCCTCGATCTCCTGCTCCTTTTGCTGGATGTCGTGCTTGGTTTGCAGCTCGGCTTCCTGGATCGTGCGCTCCTGTTCGACCGACGATTTACGTCGCGCGTAGATCGCATCGTCGGCCTCTTTCAGGATCGCTTCGCGCGCCTCGGCCTCGAGCGCCTGGCGGGTTTCTGGCGTCGGCGAGATCGCACTGACGGTGGTTTTCAGAACTGCGATTCCCATTGCCTGCAACGACGCGTCGGCGACCATTTGCTGGCGCAGCTCGGCGGCGAGGCGGGTGTGGTCGGCGAGCGCGGCGCGCAGCGGCATCGAATGGACCCGTTCCTGCACGATCGCCTGGGCCGCCTGGATCACGCGGTCACCGAGCTTCATCGGATCGTCAGAAACATAGCTCAGGCCGTCTTTGCCTACGGTGAAGTTCTGCATCTCGGCAATCTTTTCGGCATCCTCGATGCGGAAGGTGATTTGCCCCTGGACCCGAACTTCCTGGAAATCGGCGGTTTGCAGGCCGAAGATGAACGGCGCTTCCTGGGCGTTGATCGGAATCGCCGCGATCGACGTCGTCGCGGCATTGTAGAAGAAGCTCAATCCCTTGCCTTTTTTCGTCGTCCTGCCGTTGGCAGTGCGGATGACGTAGGTCGACGGGTCGGCCTTGTAATAGCGAATTCCTAACATGGATTTTCCTTTAGTGACATATAGACACTAAATGATAGTGGCTAACAGTCACTAATTTGTCAAGCAGCAATCGCCAAAAAGTGACAAAAAGTCACAAAATAAGAAGTTTTAGGCTAGAATAGCGGCGTTCGACAGCCGGGAATGCCATGAACAAACGCGCCAAACTCGCCCGACCGCCCCGCCACGGCATCGAAACACCGTTGTTGACGGTCGATCCGGTCCTGTTTACCTACCATGAAAAATCGCTCAAGGTACTGCTCGTGCGCCGATCGTCGGAGCCCGAAGCGGGCCGCTGGGGTTTGCCAGGCGGCATCGTCGATATCGACATAGACGACGACCTCGAGGCGACCGCGCGGCGCAAGCTGGTCGAAAAAACCAGCGTCGAACCCCCGTACCTGGATCAGCTCGAAACCATCGGCAATCGCAAGCGCGATCCCCGCGGCTGGTCGGTCACGGTCTGCTACACCGCGCTGATCGGGCACCAGGCTTGTGCGCAGCACGTCGACACCGTTTCCGACGTGCGCTGGGTCGAACTCGACGCCGCCGCGAAAATGAAGCTGGCATTCGATCACCGCAAGATCATCGGAATCGCGCGCGAACGCTTGCGCCAGCGCGCGCTTTACTCGATCTCGCCGGGTTACGCGCTGGCCGAGGAATTCACGCTTGCCGAACTTCAACACCTGCACGAGTTACTGATCGGCAAGTCGATTCAGAAGCGTTCGTTCCGCCGACGTATCGAACAGGCCGATTTACTAATCGACACCGGCAAGAAACGCCGCGAGGGCGGGCGTCCAGCGGCGCTATACCGCCTCAAGCCGGCATCTTCCGACTATCGCTTCGTCAGAAACCTCGAGGCGCCGTAGCGGCCGAACCGGCCCCCGAATCGGGGAGGAGAACGAGGATTGCGCGGTCCGATTCCCGGAACAAGACATGCCGTTCATGCCGGCGGGACGTCGAGACCGGCCTTGCGCAAGCCCTCCATCAGGCCCTCGATTAACTCGGGCGGCATGCCGCGGGCGCGAAATGGCGCGCGCGGATCGTCGCCGTAGTCCGGTCGTAATTCGAGTACGCGCGCGAGCGTCGCCTCGGCCTTGGCCTGTTCACCGTTCATCGCGTAAGCCGCGGTCAGGCTCGCCTGAACCATGTAATTGTTCGGCAGGTTCATCCTGAGCGCGTAGTCGCGCGATTGCTTGTACTCGCCGCGCAGGAAATGATCGAGGTGCCAGGTTTGCCACAGCCAGCTCTGGTGCTTGGGATTCAACTGCATCGACTTCGCGACCCAGTCCTTGGCGATTGCCCACTGGCCGGCATAGCCCATCCAGGTGCCGAGGTCGGCCAACATGAAGGCGTCGTTGGAATTGAGGCTGACCGTGCGGTCGGCGAAATTGCGGAATTCGGTCAGGTCCTGGCTCGTCATCTGGGTCAGGATTGCGAGGGCATAGTAGGCATCCGGATTGTCGGGATCGATCGCGATCGCGCGGTTGGCGGCGTCACGCGCCAACCCGGCCCATTCGGGCGGGGTATCGATCGCGTACTTCTTGCTTTCGATGTAGCTGAACGCGAGTCGCGACCAGGCTAGCGAATAGTCGGGATCGATCCCGACCGCGTTCTCGAGGCAGGCCCGCGCCTTGCGGTGGCGGTCGGGTTCGAAGGTTTCGTAGAACCAGTACGACAACAACACGCATTCGTAGGCCGCGAGGCTGTCCGGCGCCTTGCCGCGAATGGCTTTTTGCACCTCGGCGTTGAACAGCGGCGCGTCGGCGGAACCCACCTCGGCGACTACTTTGTTTGCGATCTCGAGCTGGATATCGAGTACGTTGTCCGCGCTCAGGTCGCGATCGAACGGCCCCGGCGCGTCGAGCTGACGGCAGGTTTTCGCGTCGGTGACGGTGGTCGTGACGCGCAGATTATCCTGCGATCGTTGCACCGTGCCCTCGAGGATATAGTCGGCCCGCAAATCGTCGCGGATCGCTTCGCAGTTGGCGTTATCGGTAAATTCGCGCACCGAACTCGGCGCGATCACGAACAGGTTCGAAAACTTGGACAGGTGCGCATTGATGTCCTTGGTCAGTCCGTCGCTGAAAAAAGCGTCCTCCGGGTTGTCGGACAGGTTCTCGAACGGAATCACAGCGATCCGTGGTCCGCTCGGTATTCCGTCGGCCTCATCGTCGCGCAGCGCTGTCCAGGTGACTGCGAGCATTATCGCGACGACGACTACGGCCGCGACGACAGTCGATTTGCGCCGGCCGGCGCTGCGCTTTAGCGGCCTTGCGGCGATAGCGGGCCAGCACCAGATGTCGACCGGCTTGGCGATGTTTTTGAGCTTGTGCCGACCCGCGAAAGCGAATTCGGTGTCGAGTTTGCCGCCGATTTGCTCGGCAACCTGGCCGGTCAGGCAAATACCGCCGGGCGGGGCTAGCGCTTCGAGGCGCGCGGCGACGTTGACGCCGTCGCCGTAGATTTCGCCGCGATCCTCGAGTACCTCGCCGAGATTGATGCCGATGCGGACCTGGACCTGCTGCGCCGTTGGGATGTCGCGATTGCGCGTTTCGAGCTCGGTCTGCACGCGCAGTGCGGCGTCCACGCACGCAACCACGCTGGCGAATTCGGCCAGGATCGCGTCGCCGGCATAACGCAGCACCCGGCCGCCGAGTTGCTCGATGGTATCGCGGGCCAAGTCGAGAAAATCCATGACGACTCGGTGGGTACCGAGGTCATCATTGCCGGTCAGGCGGCTGTAACCGGCGACGTCGGCGTAGAAGATCGCCGTCAGTTTTCGGGTAGCGCTCGTTTCGGTCATCGGCAAAGCTCGATCTGTCAACGAAAGGCGATACTGCGACCCGTCGATTAGAATAGCGCGTTTGGCGGTTTCGATCTATCGCCTCCGACCGGGCCCATAAAAACCGGGCGCGGACCGCGGAGCCGATCCTCGAGCAGCGGAATCGATTGCACGTTGGCCCTCATTGATCTTATGCTGCGCACTTTGGCGTAACAGGGAGACGACATGAGCGAAGCCAAATGCACGATCAAGTGCGCCTCAGGCGGACCGTACCTGGTCAAGGCCGACGACAATTCCAGCCTAGCGCTCGAGGTGCAAACCGCCGACGGCGCGTCGGTGTCGACGATCGAAAACGCCGCACTGTGCCGTTGCGGCGGCTCGAAGAACAAGCCGTTTTGCGACGGCAGCCACAAGCGCAACGGTTTCAGCGATGCGCGCGAGGCCGACGGCGCGGACGACCGGCGCGTGAGTTATGCCGGCGCGCGGATCACGATCCACGACAACCGTGGCATCTGCTCGCATGCAGGCTATTGCACCGATAACCTGAAATCGGTATTCCGGATGGGCGAGGAACCGTGGATCGACCCCGACGGCGAATCGGTCGACGAAATCATCGCGACGATCAAGCAGTGCCCGTCGGGCGCGCTGAGCTACAGTATCGACGGCGAGGAATTCCGCCACCCTGCGCGCGAGCCGAAGATCACGGCCCTGAAGAACGGTCCCTACATGGTCAGCGGCGTCTCGCTCGCCGACTATGAACTCGGCGACGGCGTGAGGGAAGGGCGCTATACGCTGTGCCGCTGCGGCGC
>JBFFXR010000096.1:0-11061 GCA_041569645.1 Gammaproteobacteria bacterium | reverse complement strand
GAGGGCCTGGGCGAATCGCAGTTGCAGCGGGAATTCGACCAGCGCCTGGCGCGCGTGAACCGGGAAATGTCGACCTACGAGGCCGAATCGACGATCTCGCGCTTCAACCGCAGCGACAGTACCGACTGGGTCGCGGTATCCCCGGCATTCGCCGAGGTGACGCGCACCGCGCTCGAGTTGAGCCTGCTCAGCGACGGCGCCTACGACATTACCGTCGCCCCGCTGGTCGACCTGTGGGGCTTCGGTGCCGGCGATTATTCCGATGCTCGTGTGCCCGCGGACGACGAAATTGCTCTGGCGCTGAAAACCATCGGATACCAGCGGCTCGAGCTGCGGACGACACCGCCGGCGATCAGGAAAAGAACCCCGGGTTTGACCATCGACTTGTCGTCGATTGCCAAGGGATATGGCGTCGATGTTCTGGCGGATTACCTGGAATCGCTCGGGCTCAAGGATTTCCTGGTCGAGGTCGGCGGCGAATTGCGCGCCAGCGGCCTTTCCCATCGGGGCGATCGCTGGCGCATCGTCGTGGAAAAACCCGTTGCCGGCGAACGATCGGTGCAGCGCGTGATCGAAATCGACGGGCAGGGGATCGCGACCTCCGGCGACTACCGAAATTACTTCGAGCAGAACGGAATCCGGTATTCGCATATAATCGACGCCAGGACCGGCAAACCGATAACCCATTCGCTGGCTTCGGTTACGGTGCTGGCCGACACCGCGATGCGGGCGGACGGCTGGGCGACGATGCTGTTGCTGCTGGGCGAAGAGGCGGGTTTTGAACTCGCGCGGCGCCAGGAAATCGCGGCATTTTTCATCGTCTCGCAAGCGCCGGGTTTCGCGACCCGGGAAACCGCCGAATTCACGCGGTTGACGAACGGGGCGCAATTGTCGGAACATCTCTGACGAAGGCTGATATGACAATTTTCATAGCGACATTCGTAGTACTCGTCATCGCGGTAGTGGCGATGGCCCTGGGCGTGATCCTGTCCAATCGGCGAATCGAGGGCAGTTGCGGTGGGCTCGCGTCGCTGGGTATTGAAAAAGCCTGCGATTGCGACAGGCCCTGCGCACGCCGTCGCAGAAGGGAAGCGGCAAAGCGGCGAGATTTCGACGTCGGTCGGTAAAGCGGGTCGCGCGACAGGCTGCGCGCAGGTATCGCGGCGCGATTGTTCCGGTCACTCAGAGGTAAAGCCAATGCTACATTCACTTAACGTCGGGGATTACATGACTAAATCCATTATGACGTTTCGCCCCGAGCAGGACGTGATCGCGGCTGCCAGGATACTGGCCCAACGAGGTTTCAGCGGCGCCCCAGTCGTCGACGACAGGGGCAATCTGGCTGGCATTCTGTCCGATACCGACTGCATCCGCGCCATGGTCAAGTTCGGATTCGATCCGGACTGGCGCGGCCTGGTTTCCGAATTCATGTCACCCAACGTCGAAACCGTCGATCTCGAAGACAGTATCCTCGACGTGGCGCAAAGGTTCACCGAGAAGCGCTTTCGACGTTATCCGGTGATGGAAGACAATCGCGTCATCGGCGTAATCAGCCGCATCGACGTGCTCAGGGCCCTCGAGCGCATCGAGTTGTAGTGCCTTTCGAGCAACATCCGCCTGCCGTCGGCTCGGTATCGATCCGCGCCGTCGCGGGCCGGCCGAAATCGGCACCGCCGGGCGCGTGACCCGCCGATGACTGTATCGGTGGAAATCCGCAATGGCCATGCCTGAGCGATGAAACTCGTTCATCTCGTGTCGGATCCGCTGGCGGAGTCGCTGTCGGTCAACAAGCGGGTGTCGGCGAAATTCCTCGCCAGGCTGCGCTCGCTGGATCCGGACCTGTCGATCGAACTGCTCGAGCTCGAGCAGGATCCGCCGCCGTTTTACGACGAGGAACTTTTCCGCTACGTCTGGGAACCCGTCGCCGATCCGGAATACAGTCCCTCTGCAAGCGAACGGGCGGCGGCGCAATACATGCGGCGGCACGCCGAAATCCTGCGGGCCGCCGACCTGCTGTTGTTGTCCGCGCCGGTCTGGAACTATTACCTGCCGGCGGCATTGAAGGCCTGGATCGACCAGGTGCTGAGTCCCGGCGAAATGTTCGAACTGGGCGCCGACGGGCGGGTTCCGCTGCATCGCATTCGCGCCATGGTCAGCGTCATTTCGGCCGGTGGTTTCATATCGGATCAGGAGTACGACCGGAGCCTGTTCCATCTGCTCGAGGCGACTTTCAGCTACGCCGGAATCGAGCGCCATCACAATCTATTGATCGAGGGCCAGGAACCCGCGCTATTTCCCGACCATGCGCAACGCGAGGCCGAAGCCGCTGCGAGTGCCGAACGACTCGCCACCGCCATCGCGCAGGATTTTGCCGGCGCGATCAACGCCTGATCGTCAACGGCGACAGCGGCGATCGATTGGATTCTGCCCCCGCATCGCGCAGGCCGCGCGACATCAACTCCGGGCGCGACCTGAATATTGCCGATGGCCCCGGCCTCGGCGCTGTTGCGCGTTGGCCATTTTCCGACTCCCGGGCGTCGCATTGCAAACGTGACCCTTTTCGATATGATCGGAAGTCGGGCTGCGGGACGCGGTAATCGAAGTACGGTCATATCCGTCGCCTGTCAAAACAGGCGACAACAACCAGTGAGCGACGGAAAATTCAAACGCGTACTCAAGGCTCGGGAAGTGCTGGCGTTGGCTTTCGGTGCGATGATCGGCTGGGGCTGGGTCGTGCTGACCGGCGGCTGGATCGAATCGGCCGGCTCGCTCGGCGCGATGCTCGCTTTCGTCATCGGCGGAATCGCGGTCGTGCTGATCGGCCTGACCTATGCCGAACTCGCATCGGCGATGCCGCTGACCGGCGGCGAACACGTCTACAGCCACCGCGCGCTCGGCATGGGCGGCTCGTTTTTCTGCACCTGGGCGATCATTCTCGGTTACGTCTCGGTGGTCGCGTTCGAGGCGGTCGCGTTGCCGACCGTGATTGAGCATCTGTTCCCGAACTACAAGCTCGGTTACCTGTGGACCGTCGCCGGCTGGGACGTCTACTTAACCTGGGCACTGGTCGGCGTGGCCGGCGCGGTGGTCATGACCTGGGTCAACATCCGCGGTATCGAGGCGTCGGCATTCCTGCAGAAGACCGTCACGCTGATGATCATGGTCGTCGGCATCATGCTCGCGACCGGCTCGCTGTTCAGCGGCGATACGGGCAACTTGGAACCGCTGTTCGACAACGGCATGAAGGGATTGCTCGCGGTCGTGATCATGACGCCATTCATGTTCGTCGGCTTCGACGTGATTCCGCAGGCGGCCGAGGAGATCGACCTGCCGTTTCGCCAGATCGGCCGCATCCTCGTGCTGTCGGTGTTCTTGGCGGTGGCCTGGTACCTGTTCATGATCCTCGCCGTGGGCCTGATGATGACGCCGGCCGAGACCGCTGAGTCGACACTGGCGACCGCGGACGCGATGAGCGCCGCCTTCGGCGGCGCCTGGGCCGGCAAATTGCTGGTCATCGCTGGCATCGGCGGGATCCTGACGAGCTGGAACGCGTTCCTCGTCGGCGGCAGCCGCGCGGTCTACGCGATGGCGCACGCGAAGATGCTGCCCGATTTTCTCGGCCACCTGCACCCGCGTTACAACACGCCGGTCAACGCGATCCTGCTGGTCGGCGGGCTGTCGCTGTTCGCGCCGCTGTTCGGCCGCAAGGCGCTGGTCTGGCTGGTCGACGCCGGCGGGCTCGGCATCGTCGTCGCCTACGCGACGGTCGCGGTGTCGTTCCTGGTGTTGCGCCGGCGCGAGCCGGAGATGGACCGCCCGTTCAAAGTCAGGCACGGCGAACTGGTCGGCGGCGCCGCGCTGGTCCTGTCGCTCGGCATCGTGCTGTTGTATCTGCCGGGGAGTCCGGCGGCGCTGATCTGGCCGTACGAATGGGCGATTGTGCTGGTCTGGATAGTACTCGGGCTGGCGTTTTACCTGTGGGCGCGCGCGGCGCACGCCGCCGAGGCCGACGCGATCGTCCGGCGCGAACTAGAAACCGGGCGCAGCGATGTCTAGCTAACGTCGCCGCAAGCCGCAATCGATTAGTGCGGCGGAATCGAGTAGGTGCCGGTGGCGTGGGCGACGATTTCGTCGCCGCTGAAGATCGATACCTCGATCACGGCGAGGCGTTGGCCGAGCTTGATGATGTCGCCCTTCGCGACCAGGTCGGTATTGGCTGGCTTGCGCAGGAAGTTGATGTTCAGATTGGTTGTCACCGCGAGCTTGATTTCGCCGAGCAGCGACAGCACGACCGCGTACATGCAGACGTCCGCGATCATCATCATGAACGGGCCTGCGATCGTGCCGCCGGGGCGCAGGAATTCGTCGCGGTAGGGCAGCACGACCTCGGCTTTGCCTTGATCGATCGAGCGCAGGCGCATGCCGGTGGTCGCCGCCGACGGCAGCTCTGCCTCGAGAATCGCGTTGAACTGCTCGGTGCTGACCTTGCTCATGGGGGCTGATTAAACCTCGACCATCGGGACCACGCAAGCCGGACCGCGCGACCGCGGCCCGAAAACCTGCGGATTGCCGCGGCCGCGGACTGCGCGCGGCCGCGACGCGGTCAGGAGCGCTTCTTGAGCCAGTCGGCGATTGCCGGAGGCACGGTTTTCTGCGCCTTGCCACTGACATAGATGCCGATATGACCGCCCGGGAATGACAGCTCGGTGTAATCCTTGCTGCCGACGAGCTTCTTCAGCGCGCGCGACGCGTCCGGCGGAACGAGGTGATCCTGTTCGGCGTAGATATTGAGCACCGGCACTTTCAGGTTCTTCAGGTCGACTGCGTGGCCGCCGATCTCGAGCCCGCCTTCGACCAGCTTGTTTTGCTGGAAGAAGTCTTTGATGAACTGGCGGAAGGCCTCGCCGGCCTGATCGGGGCTATCGAAGATCCATTTCTCCATGCGCATGAAGTTCTTGACGTTCTTCTCGTCGGAAATTATGTCGACCATCGATACGTACTTTTGGCCCATCAACTGGAATGGCTTCAGGTTCAGGAAGGTCCAGTTGAGCATTTCGCCGGGCAGGTTACCCATCGCGTCGACGATCGCGTCGATGTCCATTTGCTGAACCCAGTGGCTCAGCATGTTGTCGGGCGTCTTGCAGTCGACCGGCGTGACCATCGTGACGAGATTCCTGACCTTGTCCTGGTGCAGCGTGCTGTAACACAGGCTGAACACGCCGCCCTGGCAAATGCCGAGAATATTGACCTTTTTTACGCCGTGACGTTCGCGGATCACGTCGACGCAGCGGTCGATGTAGCCGTTGATGTAATCGTCGAGCGTCAGGTACTTGTCGGCGCGGTCGGGATAGCCCCAGTCGATCAGGTAGACGTCCTGGCCGTGGTCGAGCAGGCTGCGGATGGTCGAGCGGTTCTCCTGGATATCGGTCATGTACGGCCGGTTGACCAGCGCGTAGACGATCAGTAGCGGGGTCTTGCCCTGCACCACGCCGGTGGACGGCTGGTAGCGATAGAGCTTGAGCTTGTCCTCGGCGTAGACTTCTTCGCGCGGGGTGACGCCCGAGGTGATTTCCTCGGTTTCGAGCAGGTTCTTGACCCCCTTGCTCAGGTTCTGGTTGAACTGCACCAGCTCGTTGACCAGTTCATCGGATCGAAACGGAATGTTGCTCATCGGCTCAGGCTCCAGTTTTGCTTCGGGTTGCTGCGGACTTGGTCTTCGCCGCCGCCGGCTTTTTCGTCGCCGCCTTCTTCGCGGCAGCCTTCTTCGCGACGGCGCGCTTGACTGCCGGCGCGCCGGCATTGGCAGTCGCCGCGGGCGCGGGCTCCGCCGCGGATTTGGGTGCCGGCGCAGAGCGGGCCGCTGGCTTCGCCGCCTTCGCGGCGCCGCGCTTGCCGAGCAGCGCCCTGATCTCGGCGAGTTCCTTCTTCATCGCGATGTTGTCGCGGCGCAGCTGCTGAATGCGTTGCTGCATCGTGTCGACCTCGCGCGAATTCGGCATGTTCATCAGGCGCAACTGATCGTCGATGATGTCGTGATAGTGCTTCTTGAGGACCATCAGCCTGTTGACCATGTCGCCGTAAAGCGCCTGGTATTCTTCGCTCATCGCGAATTCGGCGTAATGCGTTTCGCTGACCTCGACCCACAGGTCGTAAAGCTCGCGCAAGGTTTTCGGCATGGCTTCGCTGTCGATTTGCAGCAGTCGCTGCTGGAATCCCTCGATCGATTCGATCGCGATGCGCAGGAATGCCTGGTTGAACTTGATATTGGCCTCGTGATATTCGAGCGCGAGCTGGACGCCGCGCTGCTGCTTTTCCTGCGGTTCACGAAAATAGCCGATACCCGGCGCCTCGAGAATTCTTCCCAGCGGATCGATGGCTTCACCGAGGTTGAACACCGACGTGTTCATGCCGGGCAGTTGCCACAAGGCCTGCTGCATCGGCGCCATTTGCGATGCCATTTGCTGCCAGGCCTTGCTCGGCGCGAACCACTGTTTCATGAAATCGCCGGTCGCGACGCTGTCGAAACCGGAGAGATTCGACCACTGCTGCAAGCCCTGCTTGAGCTGTTCCATCCACTGGTGGATCGCGGCGCGCGGCTCCTTGCCGTCGGCGAGGTTGCGGCCGATCCGTTCCGCCATCGAGAAGTATTCCCTGCCCATGTCGAAACATTTTTCGAGGGCTTCGCGCACGTCCGGGCGGGACTCGCCGCCGACGGCTTTGCGCCAGGCCTCGAAGCCGTCGGACCACAGTTCGGTCTGGGGGACCTGGCGTCGGGCGTCGCCGGCCCTGGCCATGTCGCTCCAGGCATCGACGAACTGCTGCTGCGCCTTGAACCACTGGTCGGTCCAGGATTTGCTGTCGCTCATTTCGCTAACTCGTTAAAAAGATTAAGGATTTGACGATATCATAGATAATTGTGCACTGCAACATAAAGACCGTGACTAGTCGCTCGCGGCACAAAAAAGGCAGGTCTTTAAAACCTGCCCTGTGGATTGTACCCGACTACGAACTGCTGCGTTCAGGTCATGTACATTCCGCCGTTGACCGGCAGGTTGGCGCCGGTCATGTAGGTGTTGCGGTCATCGGTCAGAAAACAGACGACATAGGCGATCTCCTCGGGCGTGGCCATGCGTCCCATCGGTACTTGCTGGATGATCGCGTCGCGAATGTCCTCGGGGATGGCGTCGGTCATCTCGGTCTTGACGTAGCCCGGCGATACCGAGTTGACGGTCACGCCCTTGGCCGCGAGTTCCTGCGCGACCGCCTTGGTGAAGCCGTGCAGGCCAGCCTTGGCGGCCGAGTAGTTGGCCTGACCGAACTGGCCCTTTTGCCCGTTGACCGAGGAAATGTTGACGATCCGGCCGAAACCGTTGGCCGACATGCTCTCGACGACGTGGCGCGTCACGTTGAACGCCGAGTCGAGATTGGTACGCAGTACCGAGTCCCATTGCTCAGGGGTCATGCGTTGCAGGGTCTTGTCGCGGGTAATGCCGGCGCAATTGACGAGGATGTCGACCGGCCCGATCGTGTTCTCGACGTCGCGCAGCATGCGCTGGCTCGAATCGAAGTCGGCAACGTCACAGGCGACGATTTCGAAGTCGTAACCCTGATCGCGATAGCGTCGCTGCCAGGCCTGCGCCTGGTCCTTTTCGGGGGGATAGTAACCGGCGATGACCTTGCGTCGCTGCTCGGCCAGGGCGATACAGATGGCGGTGCCGATGCCGCCGGTGCCACCGGTTACGAGCGCGATTCGTTGCGGGTTCATGAGTGTGTCATCTTCCTGTGCTGGAATGGACTGCTGCATTGCAACATATTGCACTGCACAAAATAGGTGACAAGTGCGAGACTGTCAAGCTCCCAAATGGGGGTATCCAAAAATTTAATTCAATTCAGCGGCTTAGGAATCGTCCTGGGATTCATTTTCGGGACCGAGGCCCATCATCTGTCGCCAGGTATCGATGTTTTTTTGCGTCATTTCATTCCAGTATGTCATCGGATTATGGCCGGTCATGCCTTCGACCGCCTTGCCGAAATCGCGCTGTTGCTGCTGAAAGAAGTTGAGGCTCTGGCCGATGAAATCGGAGAAGCCCTTGTGCGCGCCGGCGTGATAGTAGCGAATGAAGCGCTCGAGATTGTCGTTGGAGAACAGTGGATTGGTTTCCGATTCCTGCTCGAGGATGATTTGCAACAGAATGCTGCGCGTGATGTCTTCGTCGGTTTTCTGATCGATGACGACGAACGGCACTTCGTCGAGCACCAGGTCGCGGATCTGCTGCAGCGTGATGTACTGGCTTTCCTCGGTGTCGTACAGCCGCCGGTTCGGGTATTTCTTGATGATTCGGGGCTCTGGGGTATCGCTCATGACCTGATCCTTGATGAAACCCGACCAGTTTAACCGCTGCGTCGCCGGCATACCATCGGCGCGCGTCGAGGCTTGCCGCCGGTTGCGCGTCCCGACGCGGCCCTCTATTATCTCGCGTTCCCGCTAACCGGCGCCGTGCGCCTGCAGCGCAAGCAGTATCGCGCGGGGAAGCGCGTCGCACGCGGCTATACCCGGGCCGGCAAATCGAGTAGTTTAGCGAGCATGAAAGAAGCCGAAAAAGATTCCCTGACGACGCCGGCGCAATTGCCGCCGGAGGGCGCCGACTGCGCGCGCGTGTTCGACGAGATCGCGCGTTCGCGGCGCTCGATTCGCGGCTTTTTACCCGCGCCGGTGCCACACGAGATCCTCGCACACGTGTTTGCAACCGCCGCCTTCGCGCCGTCGAATTGCAACACCCAGCCGTGGCAGAGCCACGTCGTCTCCGGCGCACTGCGCGATCGCCTGAGCGAGATCTTCATGTCGACCATTGCCGAGGGCAAGCACTCGCTCGATTTTCCGTACGACGCCAAATACGAAGGCGTTTTCCGTCAACGACAGGTCGACGTCGCGGTGATGTTGTACCGCGCGCTCGGTGTTGCCCGCGACGACCGGGATGGCCGGCGACAGGCCTTTCTGCGCAATCTCGAATTCTTCGGCGCGCCGCAGGTGGTTTTCATCTTCATGCATGACTGGTGCGGCATTCGCGAAGCCTGCGACGTCGGCATGTACGCGCAAAACCTGATGCTGGCTATGCGCGCGAACGGGCTGGCGAGTTGCCCGCAGACCATTCTCGGCTACGATGCCGATTCGGTCCGCCGCGAACTCGGTATCGACGCCAGCCTGAAACTCCTGTTCGGCATTTCCTTCGGTTACGAGGATCCCGATTTGCCGGAGAACCGGATCGAGCCGGAACGCGCGCCGCTCGCCGAATCGGTCTATTTTCATGCCTGAGGAACCCGCGTATGTCTGACTATCACGCCCCGATCAAGGATATGCAATTCGTCATCGACGAAATCGCCGGGCTCGATGCGGTCGCCGCGCTGCCCGGCTACGAGGATGCGACGCGCGACCTCGTCGAAGCCATACTCGAGCAGGCCGGCAAACTCGCGAACGAGGTTTTTTCGCCGCTCAACCCGGTCGGCGACGCCGAGGGCACGCGAGTCGAGAACAATGTCGTGATCAGCCCGACCGGTTACGCCGAGGCGTACCGGCAATTCGTCGAAAACGGCTGGCAAGGGCTCGCCAAGTCACCCGAGTACGACGGCCAGGGCCTGCCGTTCCTGGTCCATTCGGCGGTTGCCGAAATGTGGTACGCCTCGAACATGGCGTTGGCGCTGTGCCCCTTGCTGACCTCCGGGGCGATCGAGGCGCTCGAGGCGCACGCGACCGAAGCGCTGCGCAGCACCTACCTGCCGCGGCTGGTCAGCGGCGAGTGGAGCGGCACGATGAACCTGACCGAGCCGCAGGCCGGCACCGACCTTGCCGCGATCAAGACCCGTGCCGAGCGCGACGGCGACCACTACCGTATTTTCGGGCAAAAGATCTACATCACCTGGGGCGAGCACGAGCTGTCCGACAATATCGTCCACCTCGTGCTCGCGCGCCTGCCGGATGCGCCGGAGGGCGTCAAGGGCATCTCGCTGTTCCTGGTGCCGAAATATCTCCCCGCTGCCGACGGCGGCAAGGGCGAGCGCAACGACGTTCGCGTCGTGTCGGTCGAATCGAAACTCGGGATCCACTCGTCGCCGACCTGCGTGATGTCTTACGGCGACGAGGGCGGCGCCATCGGCTACCTCGTCGGCGAGGAGCACAACGGTCTCGCCTGCATGTTCACGATGATGAACAACGCGCGCCTCGAGGTCGGCATGCAAGGCGTCGCAATTTCGGAACGCGCCTTGCAGCGCGCGATTGCGTTCGCCAAAGAACGCGTGCAGGGCGTCGCCCGCGGCCAGCGCGAGCGCAGCACGATCATCCACCATCCCGACGTGCGGCGCATGCTGATGCAGATGCGCGCGATTACCGAGGCCGGCCGGGCGCTGGCCTACTACGCGTCGGCGCAAACCGACCTCGCCGAGCGTTGCGAATCGGCCGACGATCGCGCTCGCTACCAGCGCCGCGTCGACCTGCTGATTCCGATCGTCAAGGGCTGGTGTACCGAGATGGCGCAGGAGGTGACCTACCTCGGCGTGCAGGTCCATGGCGGCATGGGTTTCATCGAGGAAACCGGCGCCGCGCAGCATTCGCGTGACGCGCGCATCCTGACGATTTACGAGGGCACGACCGGGATCCAGGCGCTCGACCTGATGGGGCGCAAGATATTGCGCGACCAGGGCGCGGCGATCGGCGACCTGATCGCCGAAATGCGGGACTCGGCACGGCAGCTCGATGCCGACGATGCCGAACTGGGCGCGATTGTGCGCCGCCTCGACCCGGCGCTCACAGCTTTCGCCGAAGCCACCGAGTGGTATCTCGCGCAGGTCGCCGACGACCCGGATCTCGGCAGCGCGGTCGGCGTCGATTTCATGCTGATGGCCGGCAACGTCGCCGGTGCCTGGCTGCTGGCGCGCGCCGCGCTAGCCGCGCGCCGCCACATCGAAGCCGGCAGTTCCGACCCCTATCATGCGCACAAGATCAAGACCGCGAAATTCTTCGCCGAACGCATCCTGCCGCGCGCCGAAGCGCAGGCGACGATGGTGCGT
>JBFFXR010000095.1:0-11107 GCA_041569645.1 Gammaproteobacteria bacterium | reverse complement strand
GCGGCGATTGCCGGTGACTCACGGCGCATGAACCCAAGAAAAAAATCTGCCTGCAAGAACGGCCTGTTGCTGTCGCTGATCGCCGCGGTGATCGTCGGCCTGGTGTTGCTCGGCAACTGGCAGCTGCGCCGCCTCGACTGGAAGCTCGACCTGATCGAGCGCGTCGAGACCCGTCGCGGCGCGGCCCCCGTCGCGGCGCCGCCGCGCGCCGACTGGAATGCAATCGAACGCCGCCGCCACGAGTATCTGAAGGTATCGATAAGCGGGCACTTTATGCACGACCGGGAAACCCTGGTACAGGCATTGACCGAACGGGGCGGTGGTTACTGGGTGCTGACGCCATTGCAAACCCCGCCCGGTGCAATAGTACTGGTCAACCGAGGATTCGTGCCGAGCGACGCGCTCGCCCAATGGCGAAGCGCCGCGCGGCCGGCCGGCGAGCAGGAAATCACCGGGCTGCTGCGCCTGAGCGAGCCGGGCGGAATTCCGTTGCGGCGCAACGACCCGGCGGCCGGTCGCTGGTTTTCGCGCGATGTCGAGGCAATCGCACGGGCGCAGGGCCTCGGCCGGATTGCGCCTTATTTCATCGACGCCGACGACGCACCGAATTTGGGCGGTTTGCCGATCGGTGGCATGACGCGCGTCAATTTTCGCAATGCCCACCTCGTCTATGCATTGACCTGGTACGGCCTGGCGCTGTTGCTCGCGGCGATGACCACGTACGTCATTTATCGCGAACGCGCGAATGCGAAATAGTCATCAAACACTGCCGGCTCGGGCAAATTCGGCTATGCTTGAGACCGTCTTCAGGTGACGATCGCGTCGTCCACCGACGCGCGCAAGGCTGCACTCGTATATGAAATGGCATCAGGCGTTTTCCGGCGTTTTCGCCAAGCTGCGCGCGGCGCTGCGCCTGGAGCGGCTCAGGGATCTTGTCGCGACGCCAGTCGGGCGCTTGCGGACCGCGTTCGAAGACTGGCGCGCGCGCCGGCGCGGGCTGCCGCCAGACGATGTCAGCCACACGTTCAGTGCGCGACGTTATCCGGGGTCGCGCACGCGCCGATACGTCGTGCACCTGCCGCACGGCAATATCGGCTCGCGCCCGCGGCCGCTGGTCGTTGTGCTCCACGGCTGCCGCCAGGACAACCGTGACATCGAGCAGATCACCGGTTTCAACGAACTTTCCGATCGGCATGGATTTCTCGTCGCCTATCCGTTCATCACCAGCTATCGCGGGCTGCGCAACCGCAACTGCTGGGGCTGGTGGTTCGATCGCGAAATTCATGCCGGCGCCGGCGAGGTCGAGGACCTGTGGCAAATCGTCGAAGAAATCAAACAGCAGTACCCGGTCGACGAGCGCCGCATCCACGTCACCGGGCTGTCTTCGGGTGGCGGCATGACGGTTGCGATGCTGGTCGCCCATGCGGGCAAGATCGCGTCCGGCGCCGCCGTCGCGGGCCTGCCATACGCCGAAAAGGCCGAGGCGGTGCGGCACGAGTTCAATACGAATCCGCGCAATCGACCGGTGATCTCGATTTCGCAGGCCATGCGCGCCGAAATGGGGCCGGACGCTCGCGCCGTGCCGATCCAGATCATCCATTCATACGACGACGACAAGGTTGATATCAATTCGGCGCTAATCCTGCGCGATAGCTGGGGCCATTGCTTCGGGATCGATACGCGCAGTGCCTTCCGGGTCCGCAATGGCGAGACCGGCGGCACCTGCTGGGAGCAGGCACGCTATCGCGACGACGGCCGCAAGGCAGTCATCGAGACGCTGTTCATGGAAGGTCCGGGGCACGGCTGGTACGGGGGCAAACCGGGCCGATACAGTTTCACCGATGCGCCGGACATTTCGACCTCGATCTGGAAATTCTTCGCCGCGCACCCGCTCGAGCGGCGCCGCAAGCCACGCGTCAAGGCCGCCTGAGCGCGGCGCGGTTTATCCCTGGTGGCGACCGTCACCGCCAGCTTGCTTTCAGCATTGCTTCAGCCTGTGTTCAGCCGGGCATCGTATGCTGATCGCGTTCCAAGTTGCCGGGGGACCGAGCGCGGACGATTTCCGCGAGGGAGTCTCAGATATGAACCGAATCGATGCGATAGGACCCATGCCGCTCGAGCGGCTGCTGATCTACCTGCGGCTCGCGATCGAGGAGGCGCGCATGACGCGCTCGGTCGTCGAGTCGCGGCTGCTGCTGAACGGTCGCGAGGCCAACGAGGCCACGCGCGCGCGACTCGCCGACCTCGACGTCGAAATCGCTTACCTCGAGGCGCAGGTCGTCGACATGAGCAGCCGCCTGGAGCGCCGCGTCGCGGCCTGACGAAACGGGAGCTACGTGTCAGTGCTCGGCTTCGGCGCGGGTCGCGTGCTCGGTACCGGGCTCGTGCTCGGGCGGCGAGTAGGTCGTGTAGAGCTTCAGCATGCCTTCGCCGGTGTTGCGGAAATTGTGGTACTGGCCTGACGGTACGATACTGACGTCGCCTTCTGATACATCCATCTCTGTATCGCCGATCTTCGCGCGACCTTCGCCGGCGACGAAGTAAAGCAGCTGGTCGTGACCTTCGTGGACCTCGCCGCCGATTTCCTCGCCTTGCGGAATTGCCATCAGGACGAGCTGAGCTTCGTCGCCGGTCCATATAACCTTGCGGAACTCGTCGTTGTCGCGCGCCAGTTGCGCGATCGGCAGGGTCAGACGATTGGTTTCGCTCATTATTTCCTCCTGTTCGATTGAAATCTCAGAACTTACGCGATAACCGGCGAAACGGTTCAGTCCGGCCTGACGCGGTCCGCGCCGCTGCGGTCGGGCGCCAGCGCATCCATCACGAGCCAGATGACGAGTGCGGTGAGCAGGTGCCAGGCGAAATGTGTACCGACCGGGATCGATGCGCACAGCGGCGTATCGACCGTGCGCAAGGCCAGCGCTATCGCGAATAACGCGGCCGCGACGAGCAAGCGGTTCGGAGCGCGCATCGACGCTCGCCGCCGGCGCAGACCGAGCGCGAGCAGCACCGCGAGCGTCGGCAGGTAAAGCAGCAAGCCATTGGCACCCGATGCCTGCGACGTCGCCGGCAGCAGGCACAGCGCGAATGCGAGCAGCCCGAGACCGGCGTGGCGCGGCGCGAGTCCGAGAGTTTGCCGCAGGTAGACCCAAAGCCAGGCGACCTGGAACGCGAGCAACGCGGCGATATCGAGCCGGCGCGCCCACGGCAGCGCGAGGCTGTGCCATGCGAAACTGGCGATTGCGAAGGCGACGATCAGCGCGATCAAAATCCGATCTGCGACATCCGCATCGCGGCCGCGTACCAGCGAGCGCCAGAGGAGCACCGCGACGACGACGAACGCGAGGTTGGACAGCACGTTGAACGGCTCGGCCAGCAGACCCGGTCCGGCACGCTCGCAATAGTGGTCGATCATGGCAGGCCGCACCGATCACGCCTGACGCCGAAGGTGGCGAGCCGATCGCGCGGCCAGCGCGATCAGCCGGAGTCGACCAGCCGTACGCAATAAACCGGCGGCAGGTGGTGCGACAGGATGTGCCAGCTCTCGGCCTGGTCGCCACTGAGCCAGACCGAGCCGGTCGTGCTGCCCATCGCCAGCAACTCCGCGCCGGGCGATACGTCGAGCGCGTGGCGGAACACGATATCGTAGGCATGCCTTCCGGGCAGGCCGCGGTCGAACACTTCCCAGCTTTGCCCGCGATCGCGGGTGCGCGCGACAACGACCTTGCCGCCGGGCGCGATACGCTCCTCGTCGCTGGCCGCGGGTACCCGCCAGGCGGTATCGGGGTCGTCGGGATGCACCGCGACGGCGAAGCCGAAAGCCGTCGGTTCGACGCCGTCGAGTTCGCGCCAGCTCGCCGAACGGTCCTCCGACAGGAACACGCCGTTGTGGTGCTGGCACCAGAGCACGTCGGGATCGGCCGCGCATTGCACGACGCGGTGCGGATCCTGGGTGTTCGGATCGCCGGCCTGTTCGGGCGGCATGTAGGCCGCGCGCATGCCGTCGGCGCGGCACGCCCAGGTTTCGCCCTGATCCTCGCTGATCCAGACGCCGCCGCAGGAAATCGCGATCGTTATCCGGTCGGGGTCGGACGGATGAATTGCGATCGAGTGGATGCCGGGCAGGTCGGCGCCGCCACCGAACCATTCCTTGCGCTTCGGGTCGTGCCACAGCGGCTCGATCAGCTCCCAGCTATCGCCGTGATCGCGCGAGCGGAACAGCCCGCCCGGAATCGTGCCGGCCCACAACTCACCGTCGCGGTCGGCCGGCCCGGGCTCGAGCGACCAGATGAGCTGCGTATCCCACGGGATCTCGGTATGCCGCATCGGTTCGACATCCGACACGCCCTCGGGTTTCTCGGGATAGGCCGGCGCGGCGACCTCGAGCCATTCGCCGGAGCCTCGCTCGCGGCGGTGCAGCTTGACGCCGAAATGACCGTGGTCGAGCGCGGCGTAGGCATTGCCGCTGCGTGGGTCGACCAGCAGCATCGATACCGGCACGCCGAGAAAAGCGGTTTCGTCGATGGCCCAGCCGCCGCCATTGTCGCGCGCGATGAACAGGCCCTTGCGGGTGCCGATCCAGATTTCAATAGTCATGGTTCATCCCCCTGACAGGGCCTGGAACACGAAGATTTCGGTGTTCGGTTCGATGGGGTCGCTGAGGCGCTCGCGATCGGCGATCGATGTGCCGTTCTTGAGCACGAGCATGTGGTGGCGCACGGCGCCCTGGTTGTCTAGCACGTAGCCGCGCACGCCGGGATGGCGGTCGAAGTAGCGCTCCAGGGCTTCGCCGACGGTAGTCGCGTCGACCTCGAAATCCGGCGCGCGGACGTGGCGCTGGATCGTATGAGTGAAGCGAATCGTCGTCATGGTCGTATCCGGGCCGGCGACGGCCGAGACGCCCAATTATTCTCCTTTTGACGCGCCGTTGGCAAGCCGGACGTGATCTTCGCAGCCGGCCTCAGCCATAGGTCGCGACACACTCGCCGATTCGCGACTCGTCGGGCATGATGCCGAGCCCGGGGCCGGCCGGCAGGTCGAACTGGCCGTCACGGACCCTGATGCCGTTTTCCGGATCGTAGTTTTCCTCGATGTAAATGCCGGCGGTCCAGGCCGCCTCGAGCAGGCGCGGTTCGACGGTCGCCGCGATCTGGACGATGGCGGCGGCGACGATATCGCCGCCCCAGCTGTCCTCGCAGGTGTGCGGGATCGAGCGCGCCGCGCAGATGTCGCGGATCGTCGCCATTGCGTTCAGGCCGCCCATGCGCGCGAGCTTGAGGCCGAAACCGTCGCAAACGCGCAGCGAGATCGCGCGCAGCACGTCATTCAGGCTCTCGAGATTTTCGTCGAGAATAATCGGATGCGCGATCTGCGAGCGGATCGCCGCGACCTCGTCCATCGTGTTGCAGGGTTGCTCGAATGCGAACGGGATGTCGCGGCAGGCGAGCGAAAGGCGCAGCGCATCGGCCGCGGTCATGCCGCGGTTGGTATCGACGACCAGCTGCACGCGGTGGCCGATTCGCTCCCAGACCCTGCGTACCACGGCGATGTCGATCGCGACGTCGCGCCCGCCTGCCTTGATCTGGATGCGCCGGTAGCCCTCGTCGTACTTCTCCTGCACCCGGCGCGCGATTTCGTCGGGCTCGCCGATGCCGGTCGCGTAGTAGGCTGGCACGCGCTCGCGCGCGGCGCCGCCGAGCAGCTCGCAAACGCGCAGCCCATGGTGCTTGCCGAGCGTGTCCATGACCGCGATGTCGAGCGCCGCCTTGGCGTAGTTGTGGCCGTTCAGCAAGCCGTCCATGCGGCGGCGTAACAACAGCGGCGTCAGGCAGGACTCGCCGATCAGGCCCGGCGCCATTTCGGCGAGCGCGGCGCGCGCGCCAAGCGCATGTTGCGGCTGGTACAGCGGTCCGATCGGCGCGACCTCGCCCCAGCCAACAATGCCGCCGTCGGTGACGAGCCTGACAATGGTCGTGTCGATCGAGTGCAGCGTCATGGTCGACATCGTGTAGGGCCCGTCGACGACCGGCAGGTCTTTTCGATAGACGTGAATCTCGCTGATACGCATGAGCGCGGCTCCGGAACAGGGACTTCCGGGTACTTTACCCTTTAGTTGTGCGAACTTCGAGGCAGCGTAAATCCCGCAAAGATCGGGACGATCTGGTCACCGCAGCCTGCGCCAGGAGCGCCCGCCAGGGCGATTCAGCATTCGAGTTGCCGGCGAGGCGTGTTGGGATCGTGGACGAATCTCGATACCAACAGTCGGGCGCAGTCGGAAGCGCCCAGGATTCCATGTGCAAGGTCGAAGCGGACGAGCCTGGAGTGATCGAAGTAGCGCTGGATTCGGCGCACGCTCGACAACGGCGTAACGACATCGAGCTCGCCATGCAGGAACAGCACCGGTGTTTCGAGTCGGCGCGAAGGGACGAGCCTCGGTGCCACCGACGTGATGCGCATTTGCGCGCAGTGATCGGGCCAGTCCAGAAAAAGCGGTGCCGTCTCGCGCAGATAGCCTGCTGGCAATTGCTCGATCAGCTCGCGGATACGCGCGAAATCGATAAACGGCTTCTCCTCGTAACAATAGTGCGCCATGCCGCTGACGTCTCCCCAGACCGGGTCGAGCAGGTAGTCGACATAGGCCCACAGATACGGCTCGAAGGTCGTGAATTCACCGCGTTCGAGCTCGCCGATAATCCACGGAAGATCGCGGTAGATCTGAAGATCGTATGTCCCGTTCAATATCGTGGCGATAAATCGCTCGCCGTTGAGCGCGACGGGAGTGCGGCCGCGTCCGTCCCCCAGCTCGAGCTCGAGCGAGACCGGAGCGGCGTTGAGTCTCGCATGCAGTCCCCAGAATCTTGCCCTGACATCCTCGATGGAATTGCTGCAGCCGGGATCGTAGCGGCAGTAATTGTAGAGTAACCGGAACGGCCGCGTGGTTTGCTCGATGTAACGCTGGTGTAGCGGAACGCGAGAAACGAAGGCGCTGTCGAGAACCATCGATTCGACCGTGCCCGGGAACTCGTCGGCGACGGTAAGCGCGTAGTTGGCGGCATAGGAGACACCCAGCAATACCCAGCGCTCGATGCCGGCGGCGCGGCGTAGCGCCTCGATGTCGTGTGCGATGGTGAAGCTGTGGTATGTGCCCAGGTCGATGCCGGTGGCGATCAAATCGTCGATGCAACGCTGGTAGTCGGCCGTGACCGATACGATTTCGTCGCGCAGCGACAGGTTTTGCCGCAAACGTTTGCGCTCGCCGTCGACGAATGACTCGCAGGTTAACAGCGGGCGGGCAAGCCCGGCGCCGCGCGGATCGATGACGACGAGATCGCGGCCTTGCCGCAGCGACGCCATCGCGAGCGACTCGACCATATTCCGCATCGCCTCGGCGTCGTCGAGCGCCATCGGGGCGCCGGGGCCGCCGGCGCCGAGCATCAGCATCGGCGGTCGTTCGAATTCGGCCGCGTGGCGAAATACGACGACCGGGAAGGTGATCATGCGAGATGTCGCTTCACCGCGTCTTTCGGGCACCTGCATCTGGTAGCATTCAACCGGTTCGAGACCCTCGCCGAACCAGCAGTCGACCGGGCGCAGGCCCGTTGCGTCATCGGCATCGACGGTTGGCCAGCTGTGTTGCGCGACGGGCTGGCGCAAGACGGTGTAACAGGCTGCGGTGCCCAGCGACACAATCAACAGCGTCGCGGCGAGGTATTTGAGTGAACTCGGGAGTGCCGTCATTGCTGTCGAAGATTAGCCGGTTTAATCGCAAATTCAATGGCTTGCGGCTGTTTCCGGCGAGAGCTAACGACGCCACGCAGGTCACTCGTTCCGATGCGGCAGGGACGATACTGTGTCGCTCGCCGGGACAGGCTACAATTTGCTGTTATCGATTCACGAACCGGCGCAGCCGCCGGACAGGACCTCAATGCCGACGCCGATACCCATTCAAGTCTCCGATTTTCCGGTTACGCGTGTCACGCAGAGCCGAATCGGCGAGGTCGATTTCGATTCGCCGGGCTTCGGCCGGATATTCTCCGATCACATGTTCAGCATGGATTACCGCGACGGCGCCTGGGTCGAGCCGCGGATACACCCCTACGCGCCGCTCGAACTCGAGCCCGGTGTCGCGATGCTGCACTATGGTCAGACCGTGTTCGACGGATTCAAGGCGTTTCGCGGCGCCGACGGCGATGCGCGTCTGTTCCGGCCCGAGCGCAACGCGCAACGGCTCTACGATTCGTGTCAGCGGCTGTGCATCCCGATCATGCCGGCCAACGAGTTGCGCGAGATTTTGCTCAACGCGACGCGCGAGCTGATCATGCTCGATCACGCCTGGGTCCCGAAGGCGCGCGGCCAGTCGCTTTACATTCGCCCGCTGATCATCGCCACCGAGAGCACGCTCGAGGTGCGCGCCGCGACCAGTTACCGTTTCATGATCATGACTTCGCCGGTCGGTGCCTATTTCGGCGACCAGCTCGACGGCGTCGCGCTCAGGGTCGAGGACCGTTACACGCGCGCGGCGACCGTCGGCGGGCTCGGCGCGGCCAAGACTGCGGCCAATTATGCCGCCAGCCTATTGCCCGGGGCCGAGAGCCGTGCCGCGGGCTTCGACCAGGTGCTGTGGCTCGACGGCAACGAGCACCGTTTCGTCGAGGAAGTCGGCGCGATGAACATTTTCTTCAAGATCGACGGCACGGTCGTCACGCCGCCGCTCGGCGGCTCGATTCTGCCCGGCGTCGTGCGCGACAGCGCGCTGACGCTGCTGGCCGACTGGGGCCTGCCGGTCGAGGAGCGGCGCATCGAGATCGACGAGGTCGTCGACGCGTTTCGCGCAGGCTCGATCGAGGAAGTCTTTGGCGCCGGCACCGCCGCGATGATCTGCCCGGTCGCGAGCATCGGCTATCGCGACGAAGTTTTCAGCGTCGACGCGCCGCCGCTGGGCGAGCTGACGCGTATGCTCTACGATGAACTGACCGGCATCCAGTACGGCGAGCGCGACGACGAACACGGCTGGGTGTCGCGTGTGCCGCTAGGGTAGCGAGCGGCCGCGCCTGGTTTTCTCGTCGGGCCCGAAAACAAAGAACCCGGCGCGCGGCCGGGTTCAAGTAATCCGTTTCGAAGGGTAACTACGGTTGTATAGCATAAGTTAACCGAAACCGATTCGTAGCGACCTGATTCACATCAATTTGGGTAATTTTTTACGCCCCGCGGGTATATCTTGCACGACAACCGGGCTTGCGCTGCGCAATTATCGGCGGCGCACCCCGCAAACGGGAATTATTTGCGCCCGCCAAGGTCGAATCAGACATCCCATTTCGAGAGTCCGACATGCAACGACGCACTTTCATCGCCGGCACGCTGACCTCGGTTGTCGCGCTCGGCGCGAGCCGGAGTATACTGGCGGCCATGGAATCCATCCCGGCCAACGGCAGTTTCCCGCCGATCGACAAGACCCCGGCCGAGTGGCGCAAGCTGCTCGACGGCGCGCAATACCGGGTGTTGTTCGAAGAGGGGACCGAGCGCCCGTGGACTAGCCCGCTGAACGACGAGAAGCGTGACGGCACTTACATCTGCGCGGCCTGTTTCCTGCCGCTGTTCGAGTCGGCGACCAAGTTCGACAGCGGTACCGGCTGGCCGAGCTTTTACGCCGCGATCGACGGCAGCGTCGGTACCAAGCGCGACTGGAAACTGATCCTGCCGCGCACCGAGTACCACTGCGCGCGCTGCGGCGGTCACCAGGGTCACGTGTTCAACGACGGTCCGCCGCCTACCGGGCAACGCTGGTGCAACAACGGCGTGGCGCTGCGTTTCGTGCCGGCGGAAGAGCCGCTGCCGGAACTGCGGGCCTGACGGGCGCCAGGCGGCGATGGGCAAGCGGCTGGACCATTACGCGATCACACGCGAGGTGTACGGAAGTTTCCGCGTGGATTTCGCCGGGCGTCCAATCGTCGAATTCGATGCCGCGATCGAGCTGCGCGAGCATTACGCCGGCAAGGAGTACGCGCCGGTAATCTACTTTCCAGCCGTCGCGTTGGCCGGGCTCGAAACCAGCGATTCGGCGCGCAGTACCCACTGCCCGATCAAGGGCGATGCATCTTACCTGAACTACGGCGACGTCGCCGACGCGATCTGGTATTACCGCGAACCGCACCCCGGCGTCGCGGCGATCGCCGATCACTATGCCTTCGATCCGGGCAAGGGATTTCGCGTCGTCGCCGACGACTGACGACGCGCGGTTTTCGGGCCGGGTCCGGTCGCGCGCCACGCTCGCCTAGGCCCCCATGCCGGCCGACGACAATCATTCCACGGTCACCGTATTCGGCGGCAGCGGCTATCTCGGCCGCCGCGTCGTGCGGGCCCTGGTGGCGGCCGATTTTCGCGTGCGCGCCGCCGCGCGTCGGCCCACTGCCGAATCGTTCGACGATCTCGGCGACCAGGTCGAGCCGGTCGCGGCCGACGTCCGCGATGCCGGCTCGATCGCCGCGGCGATCGATGATGCCGCCGGCGTCGTCAACACGGTCGGGCTCTATACCGAGCAGGGCGACGAAACCTTCGCCGCGATACACGTCGACGGCGCCGGCCGGGTTGCCGCCGCGGCGCGGGTCGCCGGCGCGCGGCTCGTGCATCTATCCGGCATTGGTGTCGACCCGGGTTCGCCGTCGAAATACGTGCGCGCGCGGGCGCACGGCGAGGTGCGCGTGCGCGCAAGCGATCCTGACGCTGCAATCCTGCGGCCCAGCGTACTGTTCGGCCACGACGACGCCTTTCTCGGCGCGCTGGTCAGTCTGGTCCGCACTTTGCCGGTGATCCCGCTGTTCGGCGACGGTCGCAAGCAATTGCAACCGGTACACGTCGACGACGTCGCCGCCGCGATCGTCGCGATCCTGAAACTCGAAGATCCTGCGCCGCTTTACGAACTCGGCGGGGCCGAGGCTCACGCCTACCGCGACCTGCTCGCGCTGATCGCGGCACGGCTCGGGCGCAAGCGACTGCTCGTGCCGGTGCCGTTCGTCGTCTGGAATCTGCTGGCCGCGGCGCTGTCGATATTGCCTAGCCCGCCGCTCAGCCGCGACCAGATCGAACTGATGCGGCACGACAACCGGCCGAG
>JBFFXR010000094.1:0-11199 GCA_041569645.1 Gammaproteobacteria bacterium | reverse complement strand
CGGCAGGATTACGTTGGCGAGGATGTAGGCGATATTGGTATTGGCGCGCTCCTCCTGTTCGATCATCGCATTGGTCGTAATCGAGCGGTAGGCGAACAACAGCGACGCGACGACGGCCAGGCCGACAAGGACGCTGATGCTAAAAAACTTGTTATTCTTGATCATTAGCGCCGAGCGCTTCCGATTACGATTGTCGAGGCTTTATTAAATAGTCGAGGCAGCGTGAAATAAAAATTGAATTTCGCTATCGGGCCCCCTCGCCCGCACCGCGGCGCGTCAACGGTTTGACGGATTTCGCCCGATGACCCGCCCGCTTCGCAGTCAGGGCGACCTGGAGTACACTCGTCACCTACACCACAGCCCAATGAAAACCGATGGCGAAAAGCGATTATCGCGGCGGCTGTCAGTGCGGCAGGGTTCGCTACCGTGCCCGCGGCGAACCGATCGTCGCGGCGATTTGTCACTGCACGACCTGTCGCCGCGCGCACAGCGCGCCGGCGGTGGCCTGGGCGATGTTCGAGCAGGAGCGGGTCGAATTCGAAGGCGGCGAATCGATCGAATATCGCGGCACGCCAGACGCGGCGCGCCGCTTTTGTCCCGTCTGCGGCAGCCAGGTCAGCTTCACCGCCGACTACCTGCCGGGGCTGATCGACATCGCCGTCGCTAGCCTCGACGCGCCGGAATCGGTGCAACCCGCGTTTCATTTCTGGCACTCGGAGCATCTTGCCTGGGCCGAGTTCGCCGACGATTTGCCGCGCTTTCCGGAGTTTCCGCCGCAAGACGGCGACGACGGTTGATCGATATGCCGACCGCGCTACAAAGACGGCTGGGCCTGCAGTATCCCATCGTGCAGGCGCCGATGGCCGGCGTGCAGGGCAGCGCGCTCGCCATTGCAGTGTCGAATGCGGGCGGTCTGGGCTCGCTGCCCTGTGCAATGCTCGACAGCCACGGAATTCGCGCCGAACTCGAGGCGATCGCCGCCGCCACCGATCGGCCGGTCAATGTCAACTTTTTCTGCCATCAGCCTCCGGCCGAGGATGCCGCGCGCGAAGCTGCCTGGCGCAGCGCGCTAGCGCCCTACTATGCGGAATACGGCATCGATGTCACGGCGATTCCGCCTGGCCTGCGGCGTGATCCGTTCGACGCGGCGGCACTCGAGCTCCTGGAAGCCTTCCGACCGACGGTCGTCAGCTTTCATTTCGGCCTGCCCGATGAAAGCCTGCTCGACCGCGTGCGTGCACTCGGCTGCCTGATCCTTTCGAGCGCAACCACCGTCGACGAAGCGCGCTATCTCGCCGATCGCGGCGTCGACGCCATCATCGCCCAGGGTCTCGAGGCCGGCGGCCATCGCGGCATGTTCCTTTCCAGCGAATTGACGCGTCAGGTCGGCAGTTTCGCGCTGTTGCCGCAGATCCTCGCCGCGGTCGATCTGCCGGTGATCGCCGCAGGTGGTATCGCCGACGCCGGCGGGGTCGCCGCGGCGATCGAGTTGGGGGCGAGCGCCGTACAGATTGGCACCGCCTACCTGCTGTGCGACGAGGCCACAACCAGCGCGGTACATCGCGCCGCGCTGAAGAGTTCCGACGCGCGACATACCGCGCTGACCAACCGGTTTTCCGGCCGCCCGGCGCGTTCGATCGTCAATCGCGTGATGCGCGAACTCGGTCCGCTCGGCGATGACGTTCCGCCGTTTCCGCTGGCGGCAACCGCCATCGGCCCGCTGCGCAGTGCAGCCGAAGCTGCCGGACGGGGAGATTTTTCGCCCCTGTGGTCGGGCCAGAACGCGAGCGGCTGCCGGGAGATCGGCGCCGCCGAGTTGACCCGGCAACTGGCCGCGCGGCTATAGCCGCGGAACCGGACAAGCCGCGCCCGGGCTGGTAAACTCGGCGCAAACGACCAGGAGAACAACGACATGGCAATGTACAAGTGCGAAGCCTGCGGCATGACCATCGGCACGATGACTTGCGGCAGCTGCGATAAAGAACTCGAACACGGCAGCATCACCGCCGATTCCGGCGACGAAATCCAGGTTTCGAAGTGCCCTGACGGCCACGGCATGATCAAATCGCCGATGTGCTGCGGCCAGGACATGTCGCGCCTCGACTAAGCCGTAATCCCGGGCGGGGCGCCCGGTCGTCTCGCCCCGCTGGAGCCGAAGCCTGGAACCGACCCTGACATTAGCCAGCGTCATCGCGCTGTTGGGCGCGATGATCCTGCTCGCGCTGATGCCGAGCGTCAGCGTGCTCGCGGTGTCGGCGCGCGCCGCGGCCTTCGGCTTCACCCACGGCATGTTTACCGCGCTCGGCATCGTTGCCGGCGACATCGTCTTCATCCTGATCGCGGTCTACGGCCTGGTCTTCGTCGCCGGCCTGATGGGCGAGCAGTTTCGCCTGATTCAGCTCATCGGTGGCCTCTACCTGATCTGGCTCGGGATATCGCTTTGGCGTGCCGAGGCGCGACCGCGCCAGACCGACTCGGTGCGGCAATCGTCGTGGTGGTCGAGTTTTCTGACCGGCCTGCTGATCACGCTCGGCGACCAGAAAGCAATCCTGTTTTATCTCGGCTTCTTTCCGGCCTTCGTCGATCTCGCGCGGATGACGCCGGCCGACACGCTGATCATTATCGTAATCGCGGCTCTGGGCGTCGGCGGCGCCAAGCTGGTTTACGCGTACCTCGCCGACCGCGCCAGCCTGCTGGCCTCCAATTCGCGCGCAATCATGCTGATCCAGCGATGCGCGGCCGGCATCCTGCTGACGGTCGGCGCGACGTTACTGCTCAAGACCGGGGGCCTGCTGTGAGCATCCAGCTCGACGACCTCGAATTGTTAACCGCGGTGCGCGATTTCACCTTTCAGCATCCGCACCCGATGATCGAAAAATTCAAGCCGGGCATGCGCAACTGGGGTGATGACTGGCGCGAGGTCGAGCCGCGGCATTTGCCCGCCGCCGATTTCGTCGCAACGAGCATTAAGCGGGCCCGCGCGCTGACGCGGCCGTTGCTGGAAACCTTCGCCGAGCATCAACACCGCCTGCACTGGGAACAGACCTACTGCGCCGAGGACGGTCTCGTGCCGCAGTCGATGCTCGACGGTTATGCATACGCCGACGTCATCGGCGAACGCGGCCCGTTCGTCAGCGATCGTATCCGCTCCGGTATCCTCGTCTTCGGCCCCGGCATCGATTACCCGACGCATCATCACGCGGCCGAGGAAATCTACGTCCTGCTCGCCGGCAACGCGGATTTCTCACTGCACGGCGATGCGCCGGCACGACATCGCGCCGGCGACGTCGTCTACGTCGACCCGAACCGGCCACACGCGCTCAGCACGCGCAAAAAGTCGCTGGTGATCTTCTATCTCTGGCAGGGTGGCGATCTGCGTCAGAAATCGGAATTCGACTGATCTCTTGGCGCGCCCGGGCATCAGGATTCTCGACGACGCGCCCGGACATGGTGATCCGGTCGAGCGCCAGCACGTCTACCGGATACGGCTCAAACTGTGGTTGAATAACGGCGATCCGGTCACCTGGGATCGGCCCTTCGGGCTGATCGATCGCGCGCGACTCGAGGACGGCGGCGCGACGGTCGTGACCGATCTGCGCATCGACCGCGAGAACCTGTTTGCCGGGCTGTTCCAGGGTATCGATGGCATGTGTATCGGCGGCCGGCGCAGACTCAAGATATCGCCGCATCTCGCCTACGGCGAGCGCGGCATTCCGGGTCGCGTGCCGCCAAACGCGGCGATCGTCGCCGAAATCGAATTCATCGAGGAGCGAACAATGTACCAGGAGCAAGAAGAATGAGCGACGACCTCGGCGCTATCCGCGTGATCGCGTTCGACGTGTTCGGCACCGTCGTCGACTGGCACGGTTCGGTCAAACGCGAAGTCGAACGCTTACGTCTGGACGTCGACGGCGCCGAGTTCGCGCGCGCCTGGCGCGCCGGTTACCAGCCGGCGATGCGCGAGGTCATGGAAAAAGGCGAGTGGGTCGTCCTCGACGTGTTGCACCGGCGTATCCTCGATCGGGTACTCGCCGATTTCGGTCTCGATGCGATGGCCGAGGACCAACGCCGGCAATTGAATCGGGTCTGGCATCGGCTCGATCCCTGGCCCGATTCGGTCGAGGGCCTCGCGCGACTGAAGTCGAAGTACATCGTCTGCTCGCTGTCGAATGGCAATCTCGGCCTGCTGACCGAAATGGCCAGGCACGCCGGCCTGCCGTGGGATTGCATTCTGAGCGCGGAAAACTTCAACAAGTACAAGCCGCACCCGGATACCTATCTTGGCGTTGCCCGCATCTTCGACGCGGCACCCGGCACGGTGATGCTCGCGGCCGCGCACCATTCCGATCTCGAGGCCGCGCGACGCTGCGGATTGCAAACTGCCTACATCGAGCGACCGTTCGAATACGGCGAAGACCAGCCGAAGCCGGTCGCGCCCTGGGACGAGAACACGCTGCATGCGAAAAGCATCGTGCACCTCGCCGAACAACTCGACTGCTGAGAGCCGCAATGAACGATATTGCCGAAACGCCCCTGCCACCCTACTACGCGGTGATTTTCACATCGCTGCAAAGCGACGATCTCGATGGATACGCCGAGACCGCCGAGCTCATGTACGAGCTCGCGGCCGAGCAACCCGGCTTTCTCGGGGTCGAATCGGCGCGCGCGGAAATCGGCATCACCGTGTCCTACTGGGCCGACCGCGAATCGATCCAGCGCTGGAAGGATGTCGCCGAGCACCGCGTGGCGCAGCGCATGGGTCAGGACCGCTGGTATTCCAGTTACAAGATCCGAATCGCGCTGGTCGAACGCGATTACGGGATTTACTGAGGATCGGTGCACTCAAATAGTGATTGACAAGCTCGCCGGAAAGGTTAGAGTGCGCACAGCTTGAATCCAAGCTCGATCTTGATTAGCTCTCCTCGTAGTCGTTGTTTCGCTCATCGGTTTGTCATCAACAAGTATTAGCCTGGTTTCCGGCGACTCGCCTTGCACAAGGTATTTTTGATTTAGAAAAAGGGTACACATCATGTCTGAAAAGACGACCGGCACGGTCAAATGGTTCGACGAAGCCAAAGGTTTCGGTTTCATTCAACGCGAATCCGGCCCCGACGTATTCGCCCACTTCAGCAATATCGAGGGTTCGGGCTTCAAGACGCTGACCGAGGGCCAGCGCGTCGAGTTCACGGTCACCGCGGGACAAAAAGGTCCGCAGGCCGAAAACATCGTCGCCATCTAACCGTCTGCCGTCAGGGGCGGCAGTATACGAAAAGCCGGGCCTGCGCCCGGCTTTTTTATGCGCGCAGGTTCGACCCGTTGCCGTGATCGGCGGTGACGTTAGCGTCGATCGAAAATTCGCGATTGGCAGCCCGCGTGAAATCCAATAGATTAGGCCGGGATTCGAGGAGAAGTCGATGAAACCGGAACGCTGGAAACTCGCGCGCAACAAGCTGTTTACCTACCAGGTCGGATTCACGTCCCCTCCGCACGACTACGATGCCGCGCCGAGCGATTTCCTGCGCATCAGCGCCGACGACGTCGGCGTGCACGGCCGCATGCTGCACGTGCCGGAATACGCGCACGAGCTGTCGCAGCGGGTCGACAATTTTCACCTGCTCGAAGAATTCGTCCACTGCATGGCGAACAACGGCGCCGACGTCTGCGGCCAGGTCGGCACCAACTGGGTGCACTGCCGGGGCACGACGCCGGACGAGATCGACGCATATTGCCGGCGCGTCGGCGAGACCTACGAGACGCCGCTGCACATGGCGGGTTACTGCGTCGTCGAGGCGCTGCGCGAACTCGGCGTCGAGCGCATCGCGCTGAACTCGGTCTACTATTGGCCCGACTGGCGCGACGGCTACGCGCGCTTTCTGCGCGAAGCCGGTTTCGATATCGCGTACGTCGGCAATTTCGTCGACCAGGGTTTTTTCGCGACCCAGCAGGAGTGCAACGACTGCATCTGGATCTTCACCGGCGAGCTGGCGGCAGAATCGATGTCCTACGTCGCCGAACAGGCACCCGACGTCGACGCGATCGTCGTCAACGGCATGCCGAACTTCCGTCGCGCCGACGGCCTGCCGCAGCGCATCGTCTCGCTCGACCGCGCGCTCGAGGCGGCGGTCGGCAAGCCCATCGTATCTTCGGACACCGCGCTCTACTGGCGGATATTCAAGACCCTCGGCACCGCGCCGACCGGCCGCCACGGTCGCCTGTTGTCGTCGCTGCAGTAGGGCTTCGTCGGTGCACAGAATACTCGTGCTCTGGGCCACGCCGCGCTCGACCTCGACCGCGTTCGAATGGATGATGCGCATGCGCGGCGATTTCACCTGCTTCCACGAACCCTTCGGCGAAGCCTGGTATCTCGGCGAGGAAGCGCGTGCGCCGCGGGTGACGGCGGATACGCCGCGCAAGAGCGGACTGAAATTCGTCGACGTGATCGCTCGCCTCGAGCGCGCCGCCGGCGAGCGGCCGGTTTTCCTAAAAGACATGCCGCAGTTCACCGAGCATCTTTGGAACGACGAATTTCTCGATCGTTTCGAGCACAGCTTCCTGATCCGCGACCCGGCCAAGGTGCTCGCGTCGCTTGAGCGCAGTTACGCCCGTTCGGGGCATCCCGGCTTCACCCGCAACGAAGTCGGCTTCGCCGAGCAGCGACGATTATTCGACATCCTGTGCGAACGCCGCGACAAGGCCCCGATCGTTATCGACAGCGACGACCTGCTCGAAAACCCGGTGGCGATGGTCGAACGCTATTGCGAGGCCGTCGGCATTCCGTTCATCGCCGGCGCTCTTTCCTGGGAAGCGGGCGGACGCGACGAGGTGCTCTGGTACGATGCCGACGGTAGCGTCTGGCACGAGAGCCTGCGCAAATCGACCGGCCTCGAGCCGCGGCCGCGCCGGCACGTCGATCCGGCGACGCTGTCCGCCGAGCGACGCGCCGACTACGAAGCGTTCGCGCCGCACTACCGGCACCTGTACGAATTTCGCCTGCGCCCCGCCGGCCACGAAGAGACCGCAAATGCATAGGATTCTTGCCTTGTGGGCGACGCCGCGCTCGACCTCGACCGCGTTCGAATGGATGATGCGCATGCGCGGCGATTTCACCTGCTTCCACGAACCCTTCGGCGAGGCCTGGTACCAGGGGGAAGACGCGCGCTGGCCGCGAATCAGACCCGACAGCCCGCGCACGCCGGGGCTGACCTTCGCAAGTGTCTGGCATACCCTGCTCGACGCAGCCGCCGCCGGACCGGTGTTCTCGAAGGATTTCCCGCACTACGTCGAGCATTTGTGGAACGACGAATTTCTCGACCACTTCGATCACAGCTTCCTGATTCGCGATCCGGCCAAGGTCGCGACGTCGATGTACAAGCACTGGCCGGATTTCGTGCTCAAGGAAATCGCGTTCGTCGAGCAGCGCGAACTGTTCGACCGGCTCGCCGAGCGCGACGGCAAGCCGCCACCGGTGATCGACAGCGACGATTTGCTCGAGAACCCGCATGGTATCGTCGCAGCTTATTGCGACGCGATCGGCATCCCGTTCATGCCCGAAGCCCTGTCGTGGGAACCCGGCGAGCGCGCCGAGGTCAGCTGGTACGACGGCGGCTCATGGCACGCCAACCTGCGCGACTCCGACGGACTGAAATCGCAGCCGCGGAACTACATCGATATTTCGGAAGCCCCCGACCGGGTCAGGGAAATCTACGAGATCGTCCTGCCCCACTACGAACGCCTGCATGCGCAACGTCTCGCGGCGAAGTGAACGCAATCGACAGCCCGGCTTCGATCGCATCAGTCACGAAGCAGCTCTGATCATGTGCGGACGCTCGATAATTTAGTGCGGACGTCCGCTATCGACCCTGAACCGACACTCAGTCTAATCACTGTAAAGGTCAGGAACCGGCACATTGCGGAAGTTGGCCAAACTGCACAATTCGGATTTCAGCAGTATTTCCGAACGTCGGGAGCCGCTTGGTAGCGGACGATCACAAGGTCGTATTGGAACGCTTCTGGATTAAGGATGCCAGTGCTGGAAGTCTTCCGAAGGTCGACGCGACCCGGAATGGTGCGTATAAAGTGTTTCCTAGTGCTGTCAAGCAGAGAGAAATCCCATGTTACGAGAAAAAATCTCCGTATCGCGTGGGTTTGAATAAAATTTATGTGGAGTGTCCAAAAAGCCAGCATCCGAACATCTTAAGGGTGAAGTAAGCAACAGCAACTAACAAAGGAGGCATCATGCCTAAGCAAAACTATCTGTGTATCCAACGACGCGAACCGGGACAACCGTCGAAAGACGCTGCACCTTCACCGACTCAGATGGAACAAATGTACGCGCAATTCAACGCCTGGAAAGAGAAGTTTCAGGACAATCTTGTCGACATCGGCGGCATGCTTGGCGGGGGTAAAATGGTCACCTCAGAAGGTGTAACGGACGGTCCGTTCGTGGAAGCCAAGGAGGTAGTCGGCGGATATATGATTGTCTCGGCGGAAAGTCTGGACGAAGCAGTGGAAGTAGCTCAGCAGAGCCCTGGTACGACAATGCCCGGCTCAAGTGTTGAGGTTAGAGAAATCAAAACCCCTTGACCTCGCCCAAACTGGTAGAGCACTTCTTCCGACACGAATACGGCCGGCTCGTTGCCAGCCTTTCGCGTCGGGTGGGTGTGGACCACATTGAGGCTGTTGAAGATGCCGTTCAGACTGCCTTGATGAAAGCACTTGAGGCTTGGACGATTTCAGGGCTACCCGACAGTCCATCGGCCTGGCTCTACCGAGTGGCGTACAACGGCCTGATGGGCAAGTTCCGCCAGCGAACAACCCATCGGCGAATCCTAGAGCAATTTCCTGACGATGCCGGCATCGGCACTCCGAACGATCCTTCAGAGTGCCTGATGCCCGGCGAGGTGCGAGACGACTTGTTGCGGATGCTGTTTGTCAGTTGCGACGAAGCCATTCCACTGGAATCACAGCTCGTTTTTGCATTGAAGACCCTCTGCGGTTTCGGCATAAAGGAGATAGCTCTTCGCTTGTTTACCAGCGAGGCCAATGTCTACAAACGCCTGGGTCGTGCCCGGAATCAATTGTGCGAACACCCACCTCTCCCTGAGGACCTCACAGCCGAGCATCATTCCTCGCGGCTGCCAGCGGTCAACAAGATCCTGTACTTGCTATTCACCGAGGGGTACCTCTCTTCTCATGCGGAGATGGCGATTCGACGCGAACTGTGCAATGAAGCGATACGACTGGCGTCCATCCTGGCTGAGCACCCCGTTGGCGATGTTCCCGAAACATTTGCGCTTCTCGCGCTCATGCACTTGCACGTAGCACGGATGAGTGCCCGAAAAGACGGATCTGGCGGGTTACTTCTGTTGGAGGAACAGGATCGAACACTTTGGGATCAGCGTGGAATTCAAGTCGGTTTGAGATGGCTGGCTAAGTCATCCCAGGGCGATGTCTTCTCGCGATATCACGCCGAGGCAGGCATCGCTGCTGAACACTGCCTCGCGTCTTCGTTCGCCGAAACGCGCTGGGACAAGGTAGTCGAGTGTTACCGATTACTAGAGGGGATAGCTCCATCGCCGATACATAGGCTTAATCGAGCTGTGGCAGTTGCTGAGTGGCGTGGACCCGCGGCCGGCCTGGCGGTATTAAGAGGCTTTGAGCCACCGACCTGGCTTGCTGGATCGTATTTATGGTCGGCGGTATTGGCAGATTTGAATCGCCGCCACGGAAACATCGAAACGGCGACCCGCTACCGGCAAGAAGCCATCGAGTCCGCCCCTACTGCGGCAATGAAGACACTTTTACAGCGACGCCTACAAATCAGCCATCCTCATTAATCACACCTGCGCAAAAACGGCGCGGCTGACCATCAACTCAGCTGTGCTGAAAAAACAATTCACAATCAAGTGTCCAGGAATGGAGCGCCCAATCATCATCAGGTAGAACAGCAAGATAACCTCGTTGAGGGGAGAATGATGAGTCGGCGGTTCTACAAGTGATGTAAACTGATCCTCGACACTCCTTACGAAGCACTCAGAGACAAGTTATGATCGATGATGAAATATGTCTCATCAGCTCGGCGTCGTTGCAGTCTTCTAACGGGAAACCGCGCTCGATCTATTTTGGTGACAGGCTCCAGAACTGCAATGTTCAACATAGGTATGACATGTTTTTGCTGAAACATTGTGTTTTACCAGCATTGTTTTTTTTCTTTTCACTAATTTTCATTTCAACTCTTTCAGGATGTGCAACCACCAATGGTGTTAGCAAGCCCATTAAAGAGTTAAATGACGGTAGTGAAACAGTGTGTTCACAGGAAGACTTTGTAAACAGGGTGTCAGCGGCTGATCACTGCCTGGCGATCGACATCTATACATCACCAGCGCGCACCACAAATCCGAGCCTGATTACCTTTGTCCATGGGGATACCCTAAACACCAAAGGACAAAAATATGTTAATGCCTTTTTAGGAGCCTATCCTGATGCCCACAAAGAAGACTTTATTTTTATCGCCATAACCCGGCCGGGTTATTCAAACGGCAGTGAAACGTCAACGGGGCAGCACTATTTCTATGTAGGCGATGCCTACCGGGCCCATACGGTAATGGCTGTATCCGAGGCCATCATGAAACTCAAAGAACACTATAATGCCGGACGGCTTGTCGTTATGGGGCACTCAGGCGGCGCAAATATTCTGGCTAACGGTCTGGGATATAATGAAGCGTTTAAACCGGATACGGCAATCTTGTTATCCGGTTCCTATTACCCTGAGAAATGGGCCAAACATCACGACTTTTACGGGTGGTATCAGGGGCGGGGCTTATCCCCTCACGAGCACATTGAGAGTATACCCAAAGACGTCGAGATTATCGCCCTGACCGGTGAAAATGATGAGAATACCCTGCCGGAATTTGCCCGTGACTATGTGGAGGAGTTGTCCTCCGCCGGCAAGAATGCAACTTTTACCGAAATCAGAAATGTCGGGCACGATGATATTTTCAGAAGCGTTGATATGTGGAAGTTATTGAAGGATAAATTATTTTAAGTTGCAGAAAATGATCTTCAAAGATGAAACGGGTATAGCCAGCTCTGCTTGTAAATCCTATTTGATTGCGAAAATAGAAAGAACAATTATTTCTTAGCGACGAGAGTCCGTCGTTTGGTTTGGCCCCGGTTTTACGGACCACCTAACTTGGCGCG
>JBFFXR010000093.1:0-11342 GCA_041569645.1 Gammaproteobacteria bacterium | reverse complement strand
CTACGCGCAGATTTCGCTGCATGGTGACTGCCATAGCGGCAACGTGCTGTGGCGCGACGATCGGCCGCACTTCGTCGATTTCGACGACGCCGTCACCGGGCCGGCGATCCAGGATCTGTGGATGCTGCTGTCCGGCGATACAGCGGCGCGGCAGCGGCAACTCGTCGAGATCGTCGAGGGCTACGAAACCTTTCGTGCGTTCGACCTGCGCGAATTGCGGCTGATCGAGCCGCTGCGCGCGATGCGCATATTGTACTTCAACGCGTGGATCGCGCGGCGCTGGGACGACCCCGCTTTTCCGCTCGCGTTTCCGTGGTTCAACACGCCGCGCTTCTGGTCGGACTACATTCTCGAGCTCAAGGAAGCTTTGGCGGAACTCGGGCAGCCGCCGCTGCAAATGCCGAAAATTTGATGGGGCAAAAAAAAGGCCCCCGAAGGGGCCGCAAACATTGCGCGATTAAACTGGAATTAGACGTGAGGGATACAGCCCGATAGCGCAATCAGGAACGCGCGACCGGCAACCGCGGCTAGCCCGTCCGCGGAAACGGCCGTGCGCGTTTGGGAAAACCCCCTGGTTGTTATCGAAAGTGTGACTTTTTTCATTATATTTTTGAGATATTTTCCCAAAACGCGGCTAGTATCCCCCGATACTTGCCCCGAGACATCACCCAAATGGGTTAAATTTCGCTCGAATAGCGCAAAACCTGCGCAGTTTGTTCTGACCGGCAATCCGGATTGAGTCGTGGCGAATACTCATAAATTCGATGAATCGCTGCGCGTTCGCATCGAACGCAATCTCGAGCGCTTCGACGCGCGCCGGATTGAGTCGCGCGGCAGGATTCGCGCGGCGGTCGCCTTCACGCTGACCGATTGCGCCAAACCGGCCGGCATCGCCAATATTCCCCATAGCTTCACGCAAAGCGGCCAGGCAGCGTTCATCCTGACGACCCGGGCGTCGCAATTGAAACGTCACGCGGGGCAACGCGCGTTCCCCGGCGGCCGCGTCGATCCCGGCGAGACGCCGGCCGAAGCGGCCTTGCGTGAACTCGCCGAGGAGATCGATCTCAAGCTCGGCGCCGAGCGCATCCTCGGCCGGCTCGATGACTACGCGACACGCTCGGGTTACGTGATCACGCCGTTCGTCGTCTGGGGCGAGTCGGCAGCCCCGCTGGTGCCCAATCCTGGCGAGGTCGATCGCATCCATCGCGTGCCGCTCGGCGAGCTGCTGCGCGCCGATGCGCCACTGCTCGATACGAGCGACGACGGCCAGCACCCGGTGCTGCGGATGCCGCTCGGCGACTCGTGGTTTGCGGCACCGAGCGCGGCGATCGCCTACCAGTTCCGCGAGGTCGCGTTACTCGGCAGGCCGACGCGGGTCGCGCATTTCGATCAGCCGCGTTTCGCCTGGAAATAGCCAGCCGGTGTAAAATCAGACAGAATCCGGTCCTGACCTGAAATAACCAGCATGAACCTCGCCTCGCTCATCTCCCGGCACCGCGCGCAATTCGTCCCGCTGTTCGAGCCGCCGCTGACGGCCGCGAACACGATCCATATGGAGCTGTCGGCGGCCAGCGAATTCGGCAAGGGCCTGGATAATGCCGCGCTCGACGCGGCGGTATTCGCGCGCATCGACGCGGCCGGCGCGCTCGCCGGCGTCGGCGGTTACCTCGAGAATCGCTCCGTCTACAGGGATACCGAACATTTTCGCGGCGACGCCGAGCGCTGCATACACATCGGCGTCGACGTGTTCATGCCGGTCGGCACGCCGATCCGCGCGCTGCTCGCGGGCCGCGTGCACAGCTTCGCCAATCGCGCGACGCAGGGCGATTACGGTCCGGTCATCATCCTGCGCCACGTGCTCGATGGCGTCGAATTTCACACGCTCTATGGTCACCTGACCGAGGAATCGCTCGACGGGCTAGAGGAGGGCCTGCCGTTCGATGCGGGAGCGCACATCGCCGCGATCGGCCCGCGGCCGATCAATGGCGATTGGACGCCGCACCTGCACTTCCAGCTGATTCGCGACATGCAGGGCATCCGGGGCGATTACCCGGGCGTCGTGCGGCCGGCCGACCTCGACTTCTATCGCGAAAACTGTCCCGACCCGATGCCGTTGCTGGTCGCCTGAGGTCAGGGCAGGATGCGCGCCACCGCCTGCAGCCATAGCGCGCCGACGAGCAGCATCGCCAGCGAATAGGGCCAGTTCCAGAACGCGATTTTCCAGCCGGGAATGCCGTAGCGACCCTGGAAAACCAGGTTGGTACCGGACAGCGGACTCGAGCAGGTGCCGAGATGCCAGCCGAACAGAAAGGTCGCGGCCAGCAGGTTGGGGTCCGGTTCGAGGCTCAGGATCATCGGCGCGAAGCTCGAGATCATGACGATCGGGTGGATGCCTATGAACGCGCAGGCGACGATGATCGCGAGTACCTGCGCCGCGGTGAATGCGTCGAAAGCCGCGAACGGATTGCTCACGATACCCTGTCCGATCAGCGCCGAGATGCCCGCGGCGAGCACGCCGGCGGCGAGGAACAGGCAGAGTTCGTTGACGATACGTGGCAGGCCGGCATCGACGTGAGTCCGCAGGCGCGCCAGCGCACCGCCGGGCCCGTGGCGCCAGACCAGCAAGGCGGTGGTGACGAGCAGCGCGCACAATGCGATGTCGACCAGTATCGGGGTGCTTTCGAGGGCGTGCGCGGCGGCGACCACGCTGACGATCAGCAGTGCCGGCACGCGCAGCGCGTCGAGATGGGTCGGGTAGCCGACGAAGCCGTCGACGGCGTCGGCGTAGCGCAGCCGAGCCTCGGTATAAACGCCAACCAGGCCGACCAGCATGAACGGGAAGCCGGCGATGACGATCCAGCCCAGACTCGCGTCGGCGATATAGGTCAAAACCACCGCCATCGCGCCGAAGAATGGCGACCAGCTCGATACTCCGCAGAACACGCGGGTGAACGATTGCGCGGCCAGGCGGTCGAGCGGGCGCTGGTGGTGGATCCGATCCGCGATCAGGATCGGCGCCGAGATGTTGATTACCGAGCTGGCGATGTTGAGCCCGAGCAGCGTGCGCAGGAACGCGCCGCGACCAATCGGTAGCGCTTCGCTTGCCTGTCCCTCGGGAATCACGACCAGGCGCAGGAAGCCGACGCTCGCGATCATCGTCATCAGGCCGGTGCTCGAGCTGATGACGATATCGAGATCGACTGGCGCAGCACGCTGGCGCGCGTACCAGATCAGGCCGCCGCCGAGCAACAGGATCAGCGCGACCTGGATTCTGAGTACCCGCGTCGTATCGACGATTAGCAGCAATGCCGCGAGCCACGCGCCGGCGCCGGCAATCCACAGCGGATTGAAGCCGAAGCGCAGCCAGCCGAGGCCGTGCGCGATCGTGATCGCGATCATCGACAGAATCAAAACCCCCGCGAGCCGGTGCCGCAGGGGGCTTGGTACGGCGTCGATTTCGATCTCCAGGTGTGTGCCCAAACAGCGGGCAATGGTACTCGATTTTGCCGCGCAGTTGACCCTGCCCGAGCGCGGGAGTACGGTGGCGCAAAAACCGGGAGGGCCGCCATGGGAATCAGCCAAACCGAAGCCGAAGCGCGCGCCCGCGGTTTTACCGCCGCGTGGTGTTCGCAAAATCCCGATGCGGTTGCCGCGTTCTTCGCGCCGGACGGAACCATTACGATCTACGATGGCGAGCCGAGCCGCAGGCGCGACTAGATCGCCGAGATGGCGCGGGATTTTATGCAGGCGTTTCCGGGTCTCGTCGTGCGCATGGACGATATTCGCTCGACCGGCACCCATGCCGTGTACCGCTGGACGCTCGAGGGCCACAATACGGGCCCGGAAGGCACCGGCCGGCACGTGCAGATCAGCGGGTTCGAATACTGGCGCTACGACGAATCGGGTTTCGTCGTCAATTCCGGCGGGCACTACGATGCCGACGATTACGAACGGCAGATAAACGGAGAGTAAGCATGCACAAGAGCCGGCTCGGAGCACTGATCATCGATTGCGAGACCGACGACCTCGAGTCGGCGGCCGAATTCTGGAGCGCGGCGCTCGGCGGCGAGGCCGATCTGCACGGCGATCCCGAGGGGCGTTACATCGAAATTCTCGGCGATAGCGCGGAACCGCGCGTCATCCTGCAGCGCGTCGAGCATCCGAGCCGGGTGCACATCGATATCGAGACCGACGATATCGCGGCCGAGGTCGCGCGCCTCGAGAAGCACGGCGCGACCGTGGTCGAGGTCATGGAACGCTGGACCGTCATGCAGGCACCGACCGGTCATCGCTACTGCATCGTTCGCGCGCGCCGCGACGCCTTCGACGTAAAGGCCAACCCCTGGGATTGATCTCGGCTAGTTTTCACTCAGAGTAAAAACTCGCCGGTTATCCGGTATTGTGTATCGGCTGGGTGGGGTCGTCGTCGGTCGTGGACTCGGGTTCGATGTCGGCGCCGCGCTGCATTTCGATCTGGTGGTTGATGCCCTCGTCTTGCAGCAATTGCTGGATCGCGTTGATGAAACTCGCCGAGTGCTGGTAGGCAGTGTCGCGGAAACGGATGATGACCGCGAGTTCGTCGGGCTCGAGCGAAAGCTGGAACTGGCCGGCCGGTCTCAGGATGCGACGTATCTCGTCCCAGTCGGAAATGCGATCGTCGGCATCCTTGGACAGCGCGCTGTCGATGAAGTCGGCAAGCTCGTCGTCGATCTCGGGGCAAGCCTTGCGGATGTCCGGCGGTTTTTGCTCGACCTGCATGTGCAACAGCTTGGCCAGCGTCGCCGCCGAAAAGGGCAGCGAGTTGGTCAGCATGTGGAAGGCCATCACGCCGAGCGCGTAGATATCGGCGCGACCGTCGAGCTTGTCACCCTTGATGATCTCGGGTGCGAGGTAAGACGGCGAACCCTCGATGTTGACGTCCTTGTCCTGCGGCGGCCCGGCGATGCCGAAATCGGTCAGCTTGATGTTGCCGTAGTGATCGATGACGATGTTCGACGGCTTGATGTCGCGATGCACGATACCCTTCTCGCCGTGGTTGTGGGCGTATTGCAGGGCATTGGCTACTTGCGACAGAATCGAGCGAGTTTCCTCGATCGAGAACGCGCCCTTTTCCTGCAGCGTGGCCGACAGGTCCAGCCCGTGCAGTTTTTCCATGACGATGAAACGCGTCGACAGGTCGTCGATGACTTCGAAGACGTTAACGATATTGGGATGGTTCAGGCTCGCGATGGTCTTGGCTTCCTGTTCGAAGCGGTCGAGAAATTTTTCGTCGTAGGCGAGTTTGTATTTGAGCATTTTGACCGCGACTTCGCGTTCGAGCTCGGGGTCCCAGGCATTGAACACCGTCGCCATCATGCCTTCGCCGAGCTTGCCGCGCAGTTCGTATTTACCGACGCTGTTGATGCCGCCGTTTTGCGCCATGCGGCTGGTCATCAGCTGCGACATGACCTCGGCGAATTCCTTGTGCTTCTCGATCAATTCCTTGAAGCGAACCTGGTCGAGGTAAAACGCGGTGGTCTCCGACATCGCCTCGATGTCGGCCGAATAGGTCGAGTTGATCAGCAGCGAAATTTCGCCGACGACCTCGCCTTTTTTCAGCAGGATCCGATTCTTGATTTCGCCCTGCCGGTCCGGGATCTGGACTTCGACCTTGCCTTCGAAAATGAAGTAAATGCGCTGACCGATCTCGCCGGCCTTGACGACCATGTCGCCTTTGCGGAAGGTCTCGACCTGGGTGTGCGTGGCAATATCGCGAATGATGCTGACGTCGAGGTCCTGCAGGATCTTGACGCCCGACAGGATTAGCGCGATTTCGTCAGTATCGATGGACATGCGTTGTTTTGTTCCAGGAGCTCGGCTTGTCGAATCAAGTCTGGTTGCCGTATCCACCAAATATAGCGCAACCAGTCGCAGATACCGGGAAATTAGCCCGGCCGGCGGCAAGCCGGCGAGGCGAGTCAGAACAGCGCGGGATTCAGCGGCGACGCGGCGCTCAGGCCGCCGTCGACGGTGTAGCACTGGCCGGTTGCGAAGGCCGACTCGTCGGACGCGAGCCAGACCGCGAGGCTCGCGATATCGGCGGGTTCGCCGAAACGGCCCGCCGGGTGGCGCGCGAGCGCGTCGGCCTTGGCCGCGGCCGGGTCTTTGGCGACCGCGAACGCGGCGTCGGCCATGCCGGTCATGATCCAGCCCGGGCTGATTGCGTTGCAGCGGATCGCCGGGCCGTGATCGACCGCGATCGAACGCGTCAAACCCTGTACGAAAGCTTTCGATGCGTTGTAGAGCGCGAGCCCCGGATCGGCGTTCGACGCCGAGATCGAGCCGATGTTGATGATCGAACCGCCGGCGGCCATGATCGGAATGCAGTCCCGGCACAGCAGGAACACGCCTTTGGCGTTGACGCCCATCAGCGCGTCCCAGTCGGCATCGGTGGTCTCGACGATGGTCTTTTCGATCTGTACGCCGGCGTTGTTGACGAGCACCTGCAACTCCCCGAAGTCGGCGACGACGCGATCGGTCAGCACGTCGACGTCGGCGCGATCGGCAACGTCGCAGCTTTGCCACGACACGGCTTCGGGCAGGTCGTCCGGCCGCCCGCCGCGGCCGCAGGTCATGACCCGCGCGCCCTCGGCGACGAAGCGCTCGACGATACCCCGGCCGATGCCCTGGCGGCCGCCGGTGACGAGCGCGGTCTTGCCGGCGAGACGCGTCACAGCCGCATCTGCTGCACTTGCGCGGAGAGGCCGCCGTCGATGACCCACAGCTGGCCCGACGCGTAGCGCGCCTCGTCGGATGCGAGCCAGTTGACGAGGTTGGCGATGTCGTCGGGCCGACCGTAGGTGCGCAGCGGATGCACGTCGCGTACCGCCTGTTTGAGCGACTCGATGTCGCCGGATTCACCGAAAAAGCTTTTCAGCATCGGCGTGTCGACATAGCCCGGACAGACCGCGTTGACCCGGATGCCCTCGGGGCCGTGATCGCAGGCCATCGCGCGGGTCAACGCGTGCACCGCGCCCTTGGTCGCGCAGTAGGCGGCAAGACCGGGGTCGGCGATGAAGCCGTCGTAGGAACCGAAGTTGATTACGCTCGCGCCGGCCGATTTGCGCAGTAACGGCAGTGCGAACTTCGAAGTCAGGAAGGTGCCGGTGACGTTGATCGCGAAGATCCGGTTCCAGTCGTCGAGCGAGGTTTCCTCGATGGTCTGCTCGATCTCGATGCCGGCGGCGTTGACCAGCACGTCGAGCCGTTCCCAGCGTGACGCGAGGGCTTCGAACGCGGCGCGGCAGCCGGCTTCGTCGGTGACGTCATAGCGCAGGAATTCGACGCCGTCGGCGGGTTCGTCGGACCCGACCAGATCGGCGGCGACGACCTCGGCCCCCTCGCGCGCGAAGCGCGCGCAAATTGCGCGCCCGATGCCGCCGGTGCCGCCAGTGACGAATGCGGACTTTCCGGCAAGCAGGCCGCTCATGCCGCGACCAGCTTGCGGTAGGCGTCGAGCACGAGGCCGTGGAAATGGTGGACCGCGTGCTCCGATTTACCCGAACCCGAGGGATCGTGGACGATGCGGCCCTGCGTGAACGCCGGCGTTTCCATGCCGCGCTGCACATTCTCGACCAGCCAGATGTCTTCCTGCTGCAATACCTTGTCGAGATACTCGATCGACTCGAGCTCGGCGGTGATCGGCTCGGCGGACTCGAGAAAGAAATCGTAGGTCTCGAGCGTGCGGTCGGGCCCCGCCGGAATGACCTGCAGGATGATCATGTTGCCGCGTCCCGGATAGCGCATGATGCAGGTATTCGGCCACAGCCACCAGACGGCATGGTCGGTGACCGTGGCGTGGTCGATCGAGTAGGCGGTGTTGCCGGCTTTGCCGGCCTCGGCCATGTGACTCGAGTAGATTCCATGGGTCGTCACACAATAAGTGTCCATGTCGACCAGGCTGACGAAATCCTTGTGCGCGATCGGGCAGTGGTAGCACTCGAGAAAGTTGTCGACGACGTTTTTCCAGTTGGAACGAATTTCGTAGGTCAGGCGCCGGGCAAAGGTCAGGCGCTCGACGTCGGGCGCCCATCGTCGAATCTCGTCGCCGAGCGCACCGCTTTGCGCGGCCAGCGACCGCGCGTCCGGGTCGAGGTTGACGAATACGAAACCGCAAAACTCCTCGACCCGAACCGGATCGAGACAAATTTCGCCGATATCGAAATCGACCAGGTTATCGGTCTCGGGGGCGCGTTTGAGCCGGCCCTCGAGATCGTAGGTCCAGGCGTGGTACGGGCACGTGATCTTGCTGGTGCGGCCCTCGTCCTCGTAGAGCCGCATCGCGCGGTGTTTACAGACGTTGTAAAAACCGCGCAGCTTGCCGTCGCGGCCGCGTACCAGCAAGATCGGCTGGCCGCCAACCTCGGCGGCGACGTAGGCGCCCGGCGCGCGCAATTTTTCGCCGTGGCAGACCCATTGCCAGCTCTTGCGGATGATCGCGGCCTGGTCGACGTCGTACCAGCGCCGCTCGGTATAGGCGTCGGCGCACAGCGACAGCGATTTCGCCGGATTGGCGTGGTAGCCGCGCTCGATGTGGCGCAGTTCGGTTTCGGTCAGGGGTTCGAACATGGCCGCGAAGTCCCGTTACTTGAGCGTGATCCGGAATAGCCTACCCGAGCCGCTGAATTTGTAAATCGCTTTGATCGCTTTAGTATTGGGTACTGGACGAATGCCGCGATTGACCGAGCCCTGCATGTCTGGAGAAACCGACAAGTTGCCAAACCCGGCGCAAATCGAAACCTTCCGCCGCGACGGGGTCGTGCACCTGCCGCGGGCTTTTGCGCGCGAATGGCTCGAGCTGCTCGCGGCCGGCATCGAGCGCGATCTCGCCGCGCCGACGTCACGCTTCGAGGCGCGCACGACCGCCGACAGCGCGGCGCGTTATTTCGAAAGTTTCTGGGTGTGGAACGAGATTCCGGAGTTTCGCCGCTTTGTCTTCGAATCGCCGGCCGCGCGGTACGCGGCCGGGCTGCTCGGCGCGCGGCGAGTCAATCTCGTCATGGACAACTGGTTTCGGCGCGAGGCCGGCGCCCGCGCGCGCGCCCCGTGGCATCACGACATCGCCTATTTCGACTTCGACGGCAGCATGTGCGTGCTGTGGCTGCCGCTCGAAGCCGCGCCGGCGGAAGAGGGTATCGCCTTCGTGCGCGGCTCGCATCGCTGGGGCAAGCTGTTTCAGCGGGTTTTCTTCAAGGACCACAGCACGCGCGGCGCGCCCGGCGTCGTCAACGGTCTCGAGTACGAGGCACCACCCGACATCGAGGCGCATCCCGACGACTTCGACCTGGTCGATTTCGACTGCGCGCCGGGCGATTGCATTTTTTTCGACATGCGCACGCTGCACGGTGCGCGACGCGAACATACGCCGCGCCGGACATCGCAGCGTTTCACGCTGCGGATGAGCGCCGAGGATGGCGTCATCCGCTACCGCGGCGACTGGGCGGCCGCCGAGCGTGCGATCTTCGAAGCCGAGGGCTATCGCGACGGCGACGTAATCGACGGCGAATTCTTCCCTCGGCTATGGCCGCCGGCGGATGCCGGCTAACAGTTTTCCAATGCGAGTCCGAACACCGCCTGCGGCCCGGCGACGCCCTTCATTTCGTGCTCGCCGAGCGCGACTACCGGTTGCTCGATGCAATCGGCGAATTCGCGGGAGAACAGGATACTGCGGTCGAGCGGCTTGGTCAGCGATTCGAGCCGCGCGGTGCGGTTGACCGCCGGGCCCATGACGGTGAAGTCGAGCCGGTCGGGCGCGCCGACGTTGCCGTAGATGACTTCGCCGAGATTGAGGCCGACGCCGAACTCGATCGGCGGTTCGCCGTGGCGGCGGCGCAGGTGGTTGAGCGCGCCGAGCGTGCCGCGCGCGTCGAGCGCGGCGTCGAGCGCCGCGCGGCACGCCGCCGAGGCATCCTGGCGCGCGTCGATCGGGAACACGATCAGCATCGCATCGCCGACGAAGCGCAGGATTTCGCCACCGCGCGCGGTCACCGCGGCGGCGATGAATTCGAAGTAATCGTTGAGCATTTTCAGGACCTGGTCGGGCTTCAGCGTCTCGGTCAGGTGGGTGAAATCGCGCAGGTCACTGAACCACAATGCCGCGTCGATGACTTCGGCGTCGCCACGCTTGATCATGCCGGCGAGTACCTTGGCGCCGGTGCGCTTGCCGACGTAGGTATTCATCAGCGAGCGCGCCAGCTGGCGCAATGCGTGCATCTCGAGCACCGGCGCGAGGTAGGCGCCGAGCTTTTCGAACTGCCGAATATCGTCTTCGCCGAAGCCGTCGCCTGCGCAGGTGCTGACGATCATCGTCGCTCCGTGCTCCCCGCCGATGATGATCGGCAGGCCGAAGTAATCGGTATGGCCCAGTTCGGCGAGCTCGGTATAGGCGCGGTGCGCATCATCGGGCAGATCGACGAGGGACCGGCGCAGGGGTCGTTGCGTTTCGACCAGTTCCTGCATCGGGCTGCCGATAAAGCGATCCGATACCCGGATTTCGTGCACGGTTTCGATATGCAGAGTCGTGCCGGTAGCGCGTTGCCAGGTTTCGGACGTAGCCACCAGCTGCGGATTCAGAATCCGCAGCGACACCATCAGCCGATCGATCGGCGCGCCGATCGCAACCAGCCGCTCCGCCAGCATCTGGACAAAGTCGTTATTGTCCCGTAATTGCATGCCATCGGTGAAAATCCAGTCGATGACCTGCTGCAGGTCCCAGGCTGGCTGGTCCTTCGAAACCTCGGTCGTCATCAATGCCTCATGCTGGCGATGCCGGAGGGAGCGGCGCGCCGCTTCCTCCGCTCGGTCGAGATCAGAATGATACCCGAAAGCACGATGACCGCGGCGCCGGCGAGCATGTTGGGAGTCGGTTCATCGCCCCAGATGACATAGCCGTAGGCGAACGCGATGATGATGCTGACGTACTTGAACGGACCGATGAACGACAGCTCGCCGAGCCGGCTGCCGACGATCAGGCACAGGTAGCCGGTGTAGAGCACCGCGGCGAGCGCGAAAAACCACAGGTACCAGTGCCATGCGGGCAAATCCCAGCCCTGGTACAGCGAGTAGGCGCCGCCGCCGAGCGTGACGACCCAGGCGTTGGTGAAGGCAACCTGCGACGACGGGATGTCGGCCGGCACGTAGCGGATCGCGACATCGCGCAAGGCGACGAACACGGCGCAGATCAACGGTAATATCACCGCCCAGGACGCGGACTCGGCCAACGGGTTGGTAATCAGCATGACGCCGCCGAAGCCGGCCAGCACGATCAGCCAGCGGACGATGCCCACCCGCTCGCGCAACAGGAT
>JBFFXR010000092.1:0-11366 GCA_041569645.1 Gammaproteobacteria bacterium | reverse complement strand
GCCTCGACCGATTTCCATCCCGCCGGCAGCTGCCGCATGGGATCGGGCGACGAAGCGGTCGTCGATGCCGAGCTGCGCGTGCACGGAATCGACGGACTGCGCGTGGTCGACGCGTCGGTCATGCCGAACATCGTCAGCGGCAATCTCAACGCGCCGGTCCAGATGATCGCCGCGCGCGCCGCCGACTTCATTCTCGGCAAGCCGCAACTCGAACCCGAATTCGCGCACTTCAGCTTTCAGCAGGCTCGCGCCCGAGACTCCCGGGCTGATATGCTTGCGACCGAATCGCCGTAACCCCATCTCAGCCGTCGGCCATGAAACAGAAACTGCACAAGGAACTCCAGGCGCTGCTCGATTTCCACCACCGACAGCGCAAGGCGCCGCCCGAATCGCACGCGCACGCAACCGGCGTCATCGCCAAACCGACGTTCTTCACCAGCAAGGATTTACAGCGACATCTGAACAACCCGCTGCTGCAGCCCCAATGGGTGCACGTCAAGCTCGGCGGCAAGCGCGTCGAGCTGGAAAAGTCCTTTTTTTGCAAAACCGTGCAGGGACGCAAGCTCGAGTTCATGGACAAGGAGGCGCTCAACGACGCGATTTCCCGCGGCGCGGCAGTCGTGCTCGAGGGTATCGATATTCTCGATCCGGAGGTCAACGCCTTCGTCGCGCGACTCGACGATTCGCTGCCCTGCGTAATGGCCAACAGCGTCGTATTCTTTTCGCAACAGAACAACGAAGCCTACGAGGGGCATTGCGACGTCGACGATGTGCTCGTCGTGCAGCTCGAGGGGCGCAAAACCTGGCAACTGTTCGCACCGCAGCAGCGGCGTTACGCCGACATACAGAATCTTTCCGAGGCCCGGCTCGGACCGGTCGCGCACGAGATCACGATGCGACCCGGCGATGCGCTTTACCTGCGCGCGGGCGTACCGCATCGTTGCCAGACGCCGGCACCGCACAGCCTGCACATGTCCTTCGACCTGGTCGACAACACGCCAACCGCGGGCGAGATCGCCGGCGAGGCGAGCAAGCAGTACAACCATGCCTGCGAGCTACCCTATTCGTCGCCCGATCGCGTCGTCGAGCGCTACGTCGGTATTCTCGAATCGGCCGATTTTCAGGCTGCGCTCGAAGAAGCGACCAGCTACAAGCGCAACGACATCGCGCGTTTCCGCCAGATGATCGGCCGATCGTCGGCGGTCAAGAGTCTCGGCAAGTTCAACTAGAGCCAGCGCCCGGGACGGCAGGCTGTCAGCATCGGTGCCGGCGGCGCGCCGTCGATGCAGTCGGCGATCAGCCGGCCGCTTATCGGTCCCAGCGTAAGTCCCATATGCGCATGCGCGAATGCGAGCCACAGCTTGCGATGCCGCGGCGCGGCGCCGACGATCGGCAGCGTATCGGGAACCGTCGGCCGATGACCCATCCAGGGCACGGGCAGCAATTCTTCGCCGATCGGAAAAGCCTCGCGCAGGCGCGGCAGTGCGCGCTCGAGCTGGCGCGGGTTCGGCGCGGTTTCGCGCGCAACCAGATTGGTGCCGGTCGTGACGCGCAAGCCGGCTGCCATCGGCGCGAGGACATAGCTCGCGTCGGCATCGAAGATCGCATGCCGCAGGAGATGTCCCGCGCGCGGCGCGAGCAGCATGTGATAGCCGCGCTCGATCGCGAGGGGATTCCGGTAGCCGAGCGGTGCGAGCAGCCGCGAGGTCCACGCGCCCAGACAGATGACTAGGTGTTCGGCGTCGCGGGTCGCGTCCTTGCCGCGTGCCTGCCAGCCGGCACCGCGCGAATCCACGGCTTCGACTTCATCGCGGACGTATGCGCCACCCGCGTCGACGAACAGGCGCGCATAGCCCTGGCAGAGTTTCTGCGGGTCGCGTAGCGACAGCGTTTGCTCGACACGCATCGCGCGCACGAAGATCGGAGCCAGGTCGGGCTCGATCGCCGCGATTTCGTCGGCATCGAGCAAGCTGTATTCGACCTCGCAGCGATCCAGCAGCTCGCGCTCCAGATCATCGCGACGAAAGCTCTTGTCGTGGCGATAGAGCTTCAGCGCACCGGTCGGATTGAGCAAGTCAGCCAGACCGGCTTCGGCGATCCATTGCCGGTGCAGCTCGATCGACGGTCGGGTCAGCGCCGCCATCGCCGCGCCGTCGGCCAGATAGGTGCCGCGCCGGCAGCGCGCGAGGAACCGCAGCAGCCACGGCAACAGCGCCGGCAGGTGGGGATAATGCAGTTGCAGATCGGCTTCGCGGTTGAACGCCAGCCGATGCAACCGCGGCAACAGTTGCGGGTCCGCGAGCGGCGTAATCGTGCTGTAGCTGAGCAGGCCGGCGTTGCCGGAAGAGGTTTCCTCGCCGATGCCGCGGCGGTCGACCAGCGTAACCCTGTGACCACGCCGCTGCAGTTCGAGCGCGCAGCTCACGCCGACCATGCCGGCGCCGACCACCAGTACCGTCGCGCTCATGCGTCAGCTTCAGCGCTTGCTTTCGCCCGCGATCTGCGAGCGGTGAGCGCGCGGCGACGAGCCGAAGTGCTTGCGGTAACAGGCGGTGAAATACGACTGGGTTTCGAAACCGGTCGCGATCGAGATATCGATCACGCTGCGATTGGTGTTGAGCAGCAATTGCTTGGCATGCTGCAGGCGCAATGACAGGTAATACTGGCTCGGCGTCATGCCGCGGTACTTGTGGAAAAGGCGCTCGACCTGGCGCAGCGACAGCTTGCATTTCTCGGCGATCGCCGGCAGCGCGAGCGGGAATTCGATGTTGTTTTCCATCAGGTTGATGACGTCGATCAGCTTCGGCGCGGTCATCGCGAGGTCGATGCGGTCGGCCATTTGCTGCGAGTCGATCTCGGTGCGGATGCGGTCGTGCTGGAACTGCTGCGAAATCTGCCGGGCGAGCTCGCGCCCGTACTGGTTTTCGATCAATTTCAGCATCATGTCGAGCGCGGCGATACCACCCGAACAGGTGAAGCGGCGCTGGTCTATTTCGTAGAGCGAGAAGGCAACCTCGAGCTGAGGATAGAGTTCCTTGAATACCGGGATGTTTTCCCAGTGGATGGTACAGCGGCGGCCGTCGAGCAAGCCGGCGCGCGCGAGCAGGAAGGAACCGGAGCTGGCCGAGCCGAGGTTGACGCCCTGCTGGTCGAGAGCCCTGAGTTGACGCAAGGTCGCGGCATCGTCGAAATCCTGCGCGGTATTCGGCGCGACGACGATCAGGGTTTCGAGATCCTGTGCTTCGCCGAGCGGTCGCGCCGGCACCGTGATGCCGCAGCTCGCCGCGACCGGCGCCTCGCCGGGGGCGAAGTAGTCCCATTCGTAGAGCGTCTTATCGGCCAGCCGATTGGCCGCGCGCAGCGAGTCGACGACACAGCTGAAAGGGATGATCGGATAGCCGTCGATCAGCAAAATGCCGATGATTTCGGGGCTGTCGTTTATCTCGGGACCTTTGGTTTTTTCGTTATCAATCAAGCACATTCTAAAGATTTCGTGTCGCGCCACAAGGCTTTTGGCGCCGGCCACACCCGGCGCATGACGCGCTCGCTTAAGCCAGAGTCGCGCACGCGTCAGCCGGGCCCGTGTGCACTCCGCATACTTTTCGTTTAGCTTTATGCAAAAGCGCCAACCGGGAGCAAACATGAGCGACACGAGACCAGCCGGCAGGGGCCGACGCGGCCGCAGCGGCCGTGATGCGCGCCGTGCGGCGGCCAGCGCCGCGACCGAATCCAGGCCGTTCGTCACGCGTAAGATCCCGGTCTACGAACTGCTCGACGAGGCCGGTCTCGAACTGATCGAAACCAATGCCGACACGATACTCGAGGAGATCGGCATCGAGTTTCGCGGCATGCCCGATGCACATGAACGCTTCAAACAGGCCGGCGCCGACGTCGACGGCGAGTTGGTTCGCTTTCCGCGCGGGATGTGCCGCTCGATCATCCAGGCTTCGGCGCCGGCCGAGTACACCCAGTACGCGCGCAACCCGGCGCGCAACGTGCAGATCGGCGGCAAGCACACGGTATTCGTGCCGGCTTACGGCAGCCCGTTCGTGTTCGACCTCGACAAGGGCAGACGATACGCGACGATCGAGGACTTTCAGAATTTCGTCAAGCTCGCCTGGATGGCGCCGAGCATGCATCATTCCGGCGGCACGATTTGCGAGCCGGTCGACATCCCGGTCAACAAGCGCCACCTCGACATGGTCTACGCGCACATGCGCTACTCGGACAAGCCGTTCATGGGCTCGGTTACCGCGCCCGAACGCGCCGAGGACACGGTTGCAATGATCAAGTTGATGGCCGGCGACGCGTATCTCGATCCGGCGACCGGCAAGCCGCGCACCTGGGCGACCAGCCTGATCAACGCCAATTCGCCGATGACCTTCGACGACACGATGCTCGGCGCGGCCAAGGTCTATGCCGAGAACAACCAGGCGACGATCATCACGCCATTCATCCTCGCCGGCGCGATGTCGCCGGTAACCGTCGCCGGCACCGCCGCGCAGACGCTGGCCGAGGCGCTCGCCGGCATGGCCTACGTGCAGCTCGTCAACCCGGGCGCGCCGGTGATCTTCGGCAGCTTCGCCAGTTCGATGTCGATGCAGTCGGGCGCGCCAACTTTCGGGACCCCCGAACCGGCGCTGGTACTCTACGTGATGGCCGCTCTGGCGCGCCGTCTCGGCGTGCCGTTTCGCTCCGGCGGCGGTCTGTGCGCGTCCAAGCTGCCCGACGCGCAGGCGGCCTACGAAGCCGCCGCGACGCTGATGCCGGCGGTCATGGCCGGGGTCAACTTCGTTTTACATACCGCCGGCTGGATGGAGGGCGGGCTGTCCATGGGCTACGAAAAATTCGTCATGGACGTCGACCAGGCGGCGATGATGGAAATCTTTCTCGGCGGCGTCGACCTGTCGGAGAACGGCCAGGCGATGGACGCAATCCGCGAAGTCGGCCCCGGCGTGCATTTCCTCGGTTGCGCGCATACCCAGCGCAATTTCAAGACCGCGTTCTACCGCTCACCGATCACCGACAACAACAGCTACGAGCAGTGGAAGTCGGACGGCAGCCTCGACCACGCGCAGCGTTGCAACGCGCGCTTCAAGAAGCTGCTCGCGCAGTACCAGGCACCGCCGATCGACCCGGCGATCGACGAGGCCCTGCTCGACTACGTCAGTCGGCGCAAGAACGAAATGCCCGACGCCTTCACCTGATACCCCGCCACGCAGCTCCTCCCGACAATCGGAAGGGTCGCAGATCCGCTTTCCGAAGTTAGTTTCGATCTGCAACTAATTTCCGGCGATCGCGTATGCAGTCCCCTAATTTTGCGTGCAAAGCGGTATTATTGGGTCTAGTATTCGCGCGCTGGCCGCGATCCGGACGGGATCGGGGCCGCCTGAAAAGATTCGACCCATGCAGAATCCCTCAGCCGAAACCAGGACCGAGCACTACGGTTTTTTGCTGGTGCCCGATTTTTCGATGATCGCCTTCTCGTCGGCGATCGAACCGTTGCGCATGGCCAACCGCGACAGCGGTAAGCCGCTTTACCGCTGGAGCCTGTACACGATCGACGGCCTTGCCGAGCGCGCCAGCAACGGCCTCGAAATTACCCCCGACGCGATCCTCGAGCAGGCCGACGAGGTTTCGATCCTGTTCGTCTGCGGCGGCACCGATATTGCCGATGCCTGGTCGAAGTCGCTGCAACAGTCGCTGCGCCGCATCGCCAAGCGCAAACATATTCGGCTCGGCGCGCTGTGCACCGGCAGCTACCTGCTCGCACGCGCCGGCCTGCTCGACGGCTATCGCTGCACGATCCACTGGGAAAACATCGCCAGCTTGCGCGAAGAGTTTCCGGCGGTACGGGTGTCGGACGATTTGTTCGTCTTCGACCGCGACCGCATCAGCTGCGCCGGCGGCCAGTCGGCGATGGACATGATGCTGCAGCTGATCCACGAACGCCACGGCAGCAAGCTCGTGACGCGCATCTCGGAACAATTCATGTGCGAGCGAATTCGCAGCTCCGACGATCGCCAGCGCGTTCCGCTACACCTCGCGATCGGTTCGAACCAGCCGAAACTGACCGAGGCGGTTACCTTGATGGAGGCGAACCTCGAGGAGCCGATCAGCCTCGACGAGTTGTCGAGCTACGTCGGAATTTCACGGCGCCAGCTCGAGCGCCTTTTCCAGAAGCATCTCAACTGCGTGCCGACGCGCTACTACCTCAATTTACGGCTGCAACGCGCCCGCCTGCTGCTGCTGCAGACCAGCAAGTCGATCGTCGATATTGCGCTCGCCTGCGGTTTCATCTCGGCACCGCACTTCAGCAAGTGTTACCGCGACCTGTTCGGCATTCCGCCCCGCGAAGAGCGGCGCAAGCTGCAGGCGCGCAGCAGCGACGAGGCGGTGGCAAAAGGTGCCGACGACGATCCGGCGCGAACGGCCAGCGGCTGAAACTCCGGCGCCGCGCCTCGTTCAGCGACGGTTGCGCCGCCGGCGCGAACGGCGGCGATCGTCACCGCCAAGCGGCTCGGCCCGGGGCTTGGACGGCGGCAGGGTGACCGATCTGGCGAGCTCGGTATAAGGATCGGTCTTGTGCGGCAGCGCCATGGCCTCGATGAAGTACTCCTGAAACTTGGGCTCGATCGCGGTTTCGACCTTCTCGACCTTGGGCAGGATTTCACCGATCTCGAGGCGCGATGGAAAGTTCAGCAAGGCGATGCGCGCGCCGGTGCCGGCGGCGTTGCCGACCGAGCCGACCTTGTCGAGACTGCAATCCGGGATCAGGCCGAGCACCATCGCGTACTTGACGTCGATGTGGCTGCCGAAGGCGCCGGCGAGGCCGATGCGATCGACGCGCTCGATGCCCATGCGGTCTATCAGCAGGCGGGTGCCGGCGTGCAGCGCGGCTTTCGCCAGCTGTATCGCGCGTACGTCGTTTTGCGTGATGCGGATCGGCCGCGGGCCGTCGCGCAGCACGTAGGACCAGGTGCGCCCCTCTTGCACGATGCGCGGCGTCTGCTTGCCCGGCACCGGGCCAATGACGCCGTCGTCGTCGATCACGCCGGCCAGGTACATCTCGGCGACGACCTCGATGATGCCGGAGCCGCAAATGCCGCTGACGCCGACGCGCGCGCTCTTGTCGGCGAAGTCGGGATCGTCCGACCAGACGTCGCAACCGATTACGCGAAAGCGCGGCTCGAGGCTGGCCGGATCGATGCGTACGCGCTCGATCGCGCCCGGCGCGGCGCGCTGGCCGGCGCTGATCTGCGCGCCCTCGAAGGCCGGGCCGGTCGGGCTCGATGCCGCCAGCAGCCGATGGCGGTTGCCGAGCACGATTTCGGCGTTGGTGCCGACGTCGACCAGCAGCACGTTCTCTTCCGCGAGGTCCGGACGTTCGGCGAGAATTACACCGGCGGTGTCGGCGCCGATGTGACCGGCGATACACGGCAGCGTGCAAACGCGCGCCTCCGGATGCAGCTGGATATCGAGATCGGCGGCGCGCACGACCTGGGTCTGGTCGGTGGTCAGCGTGAACGGCGCGGTGCCCAGCGGCGTCGGGTCGATGCCGAGAAACAGGTGGTGCATGATCGGGTTACCGACCACGACCATGTCGAGGATATCGGTCACGTCGATGCCGGCGGTTTTGGCCGCACGCCGCGCGAGTTGGTTGAAGGCTTCACGCACCGCCTGGGTCATCGCGACGTCGCCGTCCTCGTTCATCATGACATAGGACACGCGACTCATCAGGTCTTCGCCGAAACGGATCTGCGGATTCATCGTATCGGCGGTTGCAACGACCTCGCCGGTGATCAAATCGCAGAGCTGCGCGGCAATCGTCGTCGAGCCGAGATCGACCGCGAGACCGTAAACCTTGTCCCTGACGCCCGGCCAGACGCCGATGATTTGCTGAAACTGGTAGACCGCGACCGTAACCTCGCGACCGGCTTTCGCCAGCGCCGGCTGCAACAGGCGCAGCTGCGACAGTTCGCAGTCGAGCGTCGGCAGGTCGTGCTCTTCGCGCAAGACTTTTTGCAGGCGGCGCTTGTCCGAAATCGGCGCGTGCATGTCGGGCTCGGGTAAGCTGACCGTATACAGGTGCAGCGCCGGCTGCACCTGGATGTCGAACGCGGTCACCGCCTTGGCGATGTGCTGCTTGTGCTGTTGGCTTTCCTCCGGGACGTCGACGACGAGGTCGCCGAGGATGCGCGCGTTACAGCCGAGGCGCCGGCCGTCCTTGAGGCGATTGCGCGCCTGGTGGTGCAACTCGGTCTCGGTCAGCGGCGTCAAATGATCGGCGTCCGAACTGATACCGTGCTTGGCGAATTCACCCTGCTGCGGCAGTACCTGGCATTTGCGGCACTTGCCCTGGCCGCCGCAGATCGATTCGAGGTCGACGCCGAGACGCTGCGCGGCCTGCAGCACGGTAGTGCCGACCGGCACCTTGCCGCGCAGGCCGGACGGCATGAACAGGATGCTGACTTCGTCCTCGCTCACGATCGCTAGGGATTCGCCGCCTGGGCCGCTGGTGCCGGTCGGCGTCGACCCGCGCCGCGCCGGCCGGTGCCGCGGCGCGCGCCCGCGCCTTCCGGCAGCGGTTCGCGGAAGCGCCGAATCCAGCGCGTGCAGTCCGGGTCCTTGCCGAGCATGACGTCGGCGCCCATGCTCGCGGCAACGACTTCGGCGTGCAGCGGATTGGTGATCGCCGAGGTCATGCCCGCCTGGATCGCCATCGCGATGAACGCGCCGTTGAATCCGTTGCGATTCGGCAGGCCGAAGCTGATGTTGGACGCGCCGCAGGTCGTGTTGACCTTGAGCTCGGTACGCAGGCGATGGATCAGTTTCAAAACCTCGCGGCCGGCGGTGTTGATCGCGCCGATCGGCATGACCAGCGGGTCGACGATGACATCGCAGGCCGGGATGCCGTGATCGGCGGCGCGCTCGACGATCTTTTTTGCGACCTCGTAGCGCACGTTGATATCCTCGGAAATGCCGGTTTCGTCGTTGGAAATTGCGACCACCGCGGCGCCGTGTTTTTTCACCAGCGGCAGCACCCGCTCCAGGCTCTCGTCCTCGCCGGTGACCGAGTTGACCAGCGCCTTGCCCTGGTAGACCGACAGCCCGGCCTCGAGCGCATCGATGATCGACGAATCGATCGACAGCGGCACGTCGGTCAGGCTTTGCACCAGCTGCACCGCCTCGGCGAGAATCCGCGGCTCGTCGGCCAGTGGGATACCGGCGTTGACGTCGAGCATGTGGGCGCCGGCCTCGACCTGCGCCAGCGCGTCGTGGCGAACGCGGCTGTAGTCGCCGTTCTTCATTTCCTCGGCCATGATCTTGCGCCCGGTCGGGTTGATGCGCTCGCCGATGATGACGAAGGGGCGGTCGAAGCCAATCACCAGCTCGCGGTTTGCGGAACTCACTACCGTTTCAGTCATTTGTTATTTCCTCTAGCTCTCTACTCTTTCTCGCTCGATTGATCTGGAACCCGCACTGGCTGCCGGATCGGATTGGTGATCGCAACCCGGATACCATGGCACGCGGCCGTCGAGCACGCCGGATTGCTGAATGATTTCGGCCACCGCCTCTTCCTGGCGGTAGGCCATCACGTGTACGCCGCTGACGCCCTCGATCTCGCGAATCTGCTGAATCAGTTCGATGCAGATTCGGCGGCCTTCCTTCTTCGGCTCCTTCGCGCCCTCGAGCCGCGCGATGATTGCGTCCGGAATGTGAATTCCCGGCACGTTGTTGCGAATCCAGGTGGCGGTACGCGCCGACGCGAGCGGCCCGACGCCGGGCAGGATGAAGCACTTTTCGAGCAGGCCGAGATCGCGCGACTTCGCCATGAATCGGCGCAGATGCTCGATATCGAAGACGTACTGGGTCTGGATAAATTCGGCGCCCGCGGCGATCTTTTTGGCGAGCCGGTGGGGTCTGAAATCGTAAGGCAGGGCGCTCGGGTTTTCCGCCGCGCCGAGGAACACCTGCGGTGCCGACGTGATCGGACGTCCGCTCAGGAACCGTGCGTCGTCGCGCATCCCGCGAATCGTTTCGAGCAGCGACAGGCTGTCGAGGTCGAACACCGGCTTGGCCTCGGGGTGGTCGCCTACCTGAACGCCGTCGCCCGACAGACACAAAATATTCGACACGCCCATCGCCGCGGCGCCGAGCACGTCGCCCTGGATCGCGATGCGGTTCCTGTCGCGGCACGAAATCTGCAGCACCGGCGAGTAGCCGACGGTGGTCAGCAGCGCGCACATCGCGACGCTCGACATGTGGCAGTTGGCGCCGGAGCCGTCGGTCGCGTTCATGCCGTCGACGTAGCCGTCGAACACGCGCGCGCGATCGTAGACGTCTTCGGCGCGCGCCGAATCCGGCGGCGCGAGTTCGGCGGTGACCGCGAACTTGCCGGAGCGAAGCACGCGCTCGAGGCGCCCGAGCGATACGTGACCGGGTTTTTCCGGCAGCGGACTGCCCGGCGGGCTGACCGGATCCGGCAACGCAGAGTCGTTCACACCTCTGCCTCCCCACGCGCCGCGCCGGCCTTTTCACGCACTACGCGCAGCCACGAGGAACTGCCCTCGAGCAAATGATTGACCGGAATCTGTACCTCGTGAATCGCGCCGCCTTCGCGCATACGCCCGGCACCGCGCCAGGCCTCGAGCCAGACACAGCGCATCCCGGGCTTGACCTCGCACATGCCGTCGGATCGAACCCCGCCGCAAGGACCGTTGCGAATCGACTTCGGACAATTCATCGGGCAGGACATGCCGGTGCTCGACAGCGCGCACCTGCCGCACATCTGGCAATCGAACAGGAAACCCTTGATCGCTTTTTCGACCACGCGCACCGGCTTTTCGAGACGCTGGTAGCCGATCCGGTCGAGCAGCGGGTGCAGCCTGACGAGCGTCGACTCGAACGTGCGATAAAGCGCTTCGAGCTTGCGCGAGTGGGTGACCGACCAGAGACGAACCGTGTACACGCAAGCTCCTTTAAGCGTCGGCGCCGCGCCGCGCGTCGACGCCGTCGGCACGAACCAGGGTTTCGAGAACCGCGTCGGTATATTGCTCGTCGAGGTGAGCGACCAGCGCGCGTGCCTGCGCGGCGACGTCATTGCCGTCGAGCGGCTGGGCGACGTCATGCCACGGCTCGAACAGGGCATCCGCATCTTTTTTCTTCAGCCGGTAGGCGGCACGCTCGATCGCGCGGGCGAAGCGCGCCGGCAGGCGCAGGCGGGTATTGCGTCGCTCGGCGCGGTAGACGACCTGGCCCGGGATGTCGCGCCAGAAGACGATTTTCAGCTGCGCCACAACGCCTCCCGCATCGCCGCGTCGAGCTCCGGCAGCATTTCGCCCATGCCGGTCTGAATTCGCTCG
>JBFFXR010000091.1:0-11443 GCA_041569645.1 Gammaproteobacteria bacterium | reverse complement strand
GGCCGTTTTTCGCCTTGACGATCGAATCCGATTCACGCACCGTGCTGAAGGCCAGCGGCAGCTCGAAATCCTGGCCGCCGACGGTGATGTTCTTCAACTGGTCGGTAATCTCGCTGACGCTCGGGTGGATGTGCAGGATGACGTCGCCGTCGGCGCTGATCTGCGGCGTAACGTCGAGCGCGATGCCGGAAAAGAATGGGGTCAGCGTCAGTTCCGGGTTGGTCGTCGTGCCGCCGGTGCCCGAGGTCGTCGTCGACGACACCTCGGTGACGAAGAACTCGTCCGAGCCGACCTTGATCACCGCCTTCTGGTTGTTGACCGTCGATACCCGCGGGCTCGACAGCACTTGTGCGTCGCCCTGGGTGTTGAGCAGCGTGATCAGCGCGCCGAAAGTACTCGACGAGCTGCCGACCGCGAACAGGTTGGCGAAGGGCGTATTCGACACGTCGAGCCCCGAGGTCACGATCACGTCGTCGGTCGGCCCGATGGTCGCGGTGCCGGCGGTGCCGCTGATGACGCTGCTGGTGCCGATCGAGAAGTCGCGGTCGGAAGTGATCGCCGCCCAGTCGATTCCCGACTGGAAACTGTCGCTGAGTTCGACCTCGATGACCTTGGCCTCGAGAATGACCTGGCGCTGCAGGTTGTCCTGGGCATTGCTCAGGTAGGCTTCGACGTCGCGCAGCTCACCGGGCATCGCGCGCACGATGACGAGTCCGGCGTGACGGTCGACGACCACCGAGCGATCTTCGCCACCGCCGACGATCGACGCGATGGTCGCCTGCAGCTGGGTCCAGAAATCGGTTTCGATGCGCGTATTGACGCTGCTCGACTTGAGCGCGGACGAGCCCGAAGAGGTGTCGCCGGAATCGTCGCCGCCGGAACTGCCGCCGGATTCCTCGATCTGGCCCGAGCTCACCGTCATCAGCGATTCGCCGGATCGACTGACGTTGAGGTAGTCGACCGGGAAGATGCGCGACTGAATGCGCGCCGGCAGCACGACATATCCGGTCTCGTTTTGCTGGTACTCGTAACCGTAAACGTCGCGCGCGAGATTCATGACCTCGCGCACGGTGACATTTTTCAGGTCGAGCGAAATCTGGCCGCTGACGCTCGGATGCACGACCATATTGACGTTGGTGTCCTTGACCAGGCTCATGAAGAACAATCGCGCCGGCGCGTTCGACACCGAGATGTCGAAAGCGGTCTCCTCGCGCAGGTCCTGCGCGAGACCCGGCACGCTGATGCCGCTGCCGGGCAGCAACTCGTCGAGAACTTCCGCTGACGGCGGCTCGACTTCCGGGATGTCTACCGCGACCGCTTCGGCGAGCGCGGCATCGATGCTGGCGCGGTTCTCGGCGGCAATCTGCCGGTGCTGCGCCGATGCGCAGGCGCCCAGCAGCCCGGCTACCAGGATAATGAACAGGAATCTCGTGCTCATGGCTTTTCCTCGACCGCAGGCTTGCGTATCGCGGCCAGTCCGGAATTCAGTTTCAGTTCGATCACCTTGCCGTTTTGCACCAGTCGCGCCGTATCGCGGCTCAGCGCGACCAGCGTCATACCGCGAATGCGATCGCCGACCTTGAGCATCTGGTCGTCGATGATCGCGATCCGGCGGTCGCTTGAAAACAGGATCGAGGTCAGTTCCAGTGGTTTCGGTTTCGGCTTTGCCGGACCGCTCGACGCCGCTTTCGGCCGCCTGGCCCACTCCGCCTGGCGGAACTTTTTCAGTGCGAACGGCGGCGGCTGCATCGGATCGCGCAATTCCTGCGCGGTCGCCAGCGCGCCGACGCCGAAGAATCCGACCGACAGCAACAACAGCACGGCGAAATAAGACGTGAGAATTCTGCGCATCGCTCAGATCCCCACCCAGGCCTTATCGGTCGACAGCGTCGAGATCGCGAGCTTGAGTGTCACGGCGGGATACCTGCCGCTCTCGATCTCGATTTCGTCCCACAGCAATTTCCAGTCGAGCGCCTCGAGCGACTGTACGTAATCGAGGATGTCGAGATAGCGACCGGCGAACTCGATTTCGAGCACGTGGCGGAAGATCGCCGGCTCGGCTTCCTCGCCCTCGACTACCGGCAATGCCGGCCTGACCTCGCGCCGCTTGAGGCCGATCAGTTTCAGCCGCGGCTGATCGGAAACCAGCTGGCGCATCAGGCGGAACATCTTCTCCGGATCGACCAGCTCGACGGTTTCGGTCTTGAGTCGCTCCTCGACCGCGGCGAGCTCCTGCTGGAGCAATGCGAGTTCGGATTCCTTTTCGCGATGCACACCGCTGGCGATGCGCGCGCGAATGTCCGCGACTACCGCACGGGTGCGCGTAACCTCGCCGGCAAGTCGATCGTTGTCGGCGGTCAGCTGGTCGACGCGCGCCATTTGCGGTTCGGCGTACAGGCCCCACCAGGCAAAACCAAGCGCGAACACCACCGTCAACGCGATCAAGCCACGCTCGCGTGTCGACAGTGCGTCGAAACGGTCGGCATGACGGCGCCAGGCCTTACTCATTGGCAGGACTCCGGGTTGCGATTTCGAAATCGACCTTCCAATCGTGATCGCGGTCGCGGCTGACCCGAAACAGGTCGAACCGGTTGCCGACGAAGACGGGCTCTTCGCTGAAGCGCTCGAAGTAGCCGGGCACGCGGCCGGCATCGAGTGCGCTACCCCTGATCGCGACGAAATCCTGGCCGAACTTGATGCGGCTGAGCCAGATGTCGTCGATGTGCAGCCGCGCAAGCGCGACCAGGTAGCGTGAAAAACCCCGCCCCGAACCAAAGCGATTATCGTTGACAAAATTGAGGATTTTCTTGCGCGCCGCGATCTGGCGCGCGGTGCTTTCGATCTGGCGGACAATGCGGTCATCGCCGAGCAGACGCGCGAGCTCGGCGTTGGCGGCAGCGAGCTCGACCGATAACTGCGCGCGATCGGCCTCGACCGCAAGCTTGCGATCGGCGGCCGCGTCGAGCTGGTAGACCAGCAGCAAGCTCCACGCCGCGCCGATGACAAGCAGCAGCAGCGCGGCGGTCGCGACCTGGTTGGCCGATAGCCACAGGCGCCTTGGTCGGAAGCGTTCCTGGTAGAGATTGATCTGCTGGCGCATCATGCCTCGACCCCGCGCATCGCCGCGCAGTAGGCGTGGAAGCAGTGCGGATCGAGACCGTAGTCTCGCGCGTCACCGCCGAAGGTCACGAACTCGATGTCGAAGTTGGTCAGGTTTTGCAGGTACATCGCCATCTTTTCGGTGATTCGCTGTTGCGGGTAAATGCGCAGCTCGCTGGCCGCGCCCATGCCGTAGTAACTTTCGAAGTAATCGAGCGAACGCTGGATCTCGAGCAGCAGCGAGTCGAACGGGCCCTGGTCATCGTCGCTGACCTGCTCGAGGTCTTCGAGACCGATTTTGAAATCGCGCGACACGTACAGTTCCGTGTCGTGATAAATGCCGAGCAGGCCGCTGCGCTCGGCCAGCGTCAACAAGACCAGCGATCGCCCGGCGCTCTGGCGGATCAGCTGCAGATTCGAGCGCACCAGTTCGTGGATGTCGAGCGCGACCAGTTCGACCGCGCAGGCGCGCATGCTGTCGACGTAATTCTGGATCACCGTCTCGCGCGCCGCGACTACGCCGACCTGCTGCGGATTGTTCTTGGTCGAACGGGGCATCGGATAACTGTCGACGACCGCGTGGGCGACGTCGTAGTTGATCAGGTCCTTGATTTTCCAGGTCACCGCCGGCAGCAGTTCTTCGTCCTCGACCTCCGGGCGCTCGACCTGGTAGACGTCGCAATCGTCGCTCGCCACCAGGCAGACGCAAGGCGTTTTCTGCAAGCCGTTATCCCGCACCCAGTGGCGCAGGGCTTCGACCTGCGCCTGCTGGCCGTCGGCGGCGACGAACTCGGTCGCGAGAATTTTGCCGGGCTGCTTGCGCCCGCTGCGCACCCGCGCCATGGCGACGCCGTCGGGGAGAAAATCCACCCCGATCTGGGAATCCTTCTTCGCGCTCGTAAACAGGCCCACTATTCGGCTCCGACTCATCCGGGCTAGAAGTGCAATTACCGCGCCAACACCCGGCGTTATCCTTAAATCCCCCGCAAGCAAAAAGCCCTTCGCTCGAATGCGCGAAAGGCAGCGGACTCCCTTCTGGCGTCGATTTATCCTAGATATTTCTTAAAATAATCGACATAACTTATTGTCACTGTTAGAAATATTAATCTATGATCGGGTTATTTCAAGTAAATCGGCGAAATTAATCGAGCGATGTTCGAAATCGTCCTGTTCGAGCCGGAAATTCCGCCCAACACCGGCAATATCATTCGCCTCGCGGCAAACACCGGTTGCCGCCTGCATCTGATCGAACCGCTCGGCTTCGAACTCACCGACAAACAGCTGCGCCGCGCCGGACTGGATTACCGCGAATGGGCCAGCGTGGAGCGCCACGCGCGCTTCGCGGATTTCGAAAAGGATATAGAATTCAACGCATTGTACGCGTTCACGACCAGGGCCGACCGGACTTACGAGGCCGCTCGCTTCGCCCCCGGCGATGCCCTGCTGTTCGGCCCCGAGAGCCGTGGCCTGCCAGCGGAGATTCTCGAGTCAATGCCCGGTGACCGGCGCCTGAGGATCCCGATGGCGCCGGGATCGCGCAGCCTCAACCTGTCGAACGCGGTCGCGATCGCGGTTTACGAAGCCTGGCGCCAGCACGGCTTCGCGACGGCCTGATCACTCGGCGCCCTGTGGCCGGCTTTCGAGATCGCGCACCGCGTCGCGCGGCGACTTGCCCTCGCAAAGCACCCGGTAGACTTCGGTCAGAATCGGCAGCTCGAGTTCGAGGCCTTCGTTCTTGCGATACACCGCCCGCGCCGCGCGCAGGCCCTCGACCGTCTGCCCGACCTCGACCTCGGCTTGCTCGACGCTCTTGCCCTGGCCAATGTACAAACCGAAGCGGCGATTGCGGCTCTGATCGTCGGTGCAGGTCAGGATGATGTCGCCAAGCCCGGCAAGCCCCATCAGCGTATCGCGTTCGGCGCCAAGCCGCATCGCCAGGCGCATGATTTCGGCAAGCCCGCGAGTCATCAGCATCGCGCGGGTGTTGGCGCCGAAGCCGAGTCCGTCGGCCGCGCCGACCGCAATCGCGAGTACGTTCTTGAGCGCACCGCCGAGCTCGACGCCGACGATGTCCGGCGTCGTGTAGGCGCGGAAATGTCCGCCGCGCAAAACCTCGGCAAAAGCCTCGGTCGCCGGCGCGTCGCTGCCGGCGCAGGCGATCGCCGCCGGCATGCCTTTCGCGACCTCGGCCGCAAAAGTAGGGCCAGAGACAACACCGTATAGCCGGTTCGGCATTTTCTCGGCGAAGATCTCGTGCAGCAGGCGGCCGCTGTCGAGGTCGAAACCCTTGCTGGCCCAGAACACGACGACATCGTCGCCGATCAACGGCCGCAACTGGTCGAGTAAATCGGCGAAGCCCTTACTCGGCACCGCGATGAGCAGCCGCGCGGCATCGGCCACGGCCACGGCGAGATCGGCCGTCGGCGCGATCGCGTCGGCCAGCGGAAATCCTGGCAGATAATCGGTGTTTTCACGCAGCGCGGCGAGACGTTCGACGTGTTCGCGCCGGTGCCCCCACAGGCGGACATCGTCATTGCTGCGCGCAAGCTGGATCGCGAGCGCGGTTCCCCAGGAACCCGCGCCAAGCACCGCGATCGACGAGCTCATGTCGAGTCAGTCGCCGGCTTCGGCTGGCTCTTCGGGGGCTTTTTTATTGCGATGCTGCTGATAGAGCGCGTCGAAGTTGACCGGCGACATGATCAGTGGCGGGAAGCCGCCGCGCATGGTCATCTCGGAAACGAGTTCGCGCAGGTACGGAAACAGCACGCTCATGCACTGGCTGCCGAGCAGATACTCGAGTTCGGCATCTTCGAAACCGCTGATCGCGAACAAGCCCGCGTACTGGACTTCGATCAGAAATGCGGTCGACTCCTGGTTTTTGACTGTCGCGGTGATTCGCAGCACGGTTTCGAAGAGGCCGTCCCTGACCTTGGTCGAACTGTTGTTGAGGTTCAGCTCGACCGCCGGATCCCAACGCTCGAAGGTAAAGGACCCGGGCGAAGCCGGTGACTCGAAGGACATGTCCTTGACGTAGAGTTTCTGAATCGAAAAGTGCTGCCTGGGTTCCTGTTGATCGGTCATCGCGTCGGTATCCGGTTATTTCTTGCTGATCGGAAGGTGTGCGTCCTGCCACGCGGCGAGGCCGCCATTGAGACTGTACACCTTGTCGAAGCCGGCCTTGGCGAGTTCCTTGCAGGCCATGCCGGAGCGCGCGCCGGTCTTGCAGTAGACCAGCAGCGTTTTGCCCTTGTGTTTGTCGAGCTCGCCGATGCGCTTGGCGAGGCCGCTGTTCGGAATCTGGATCGCATTGGCAATCTTGCCGCCGAGGATTTCGCCCGGTTCGCGCACGTCGAGCACGATCACGTCCTCGCGATTCATCAGCGCCACCGCCGAGGCCGGCGTCAGGCTCGCGAATCGTTGCGTCGCAATTTTCATCTCGTTGAAGAAAACCAGCGCGAGCAGCGTCAGAAACGCCATCACCAGAAACGGGTGATTACCCGCGAATTCGATGATTTGATCGGTCATGGGCCGGTCGGGAGTCTAGATTGCCTGCGGTGTGTCAGTGTTTTTCGGACGAGCAGAATACTTCCTGCATCATGCCGATCAGTCGCAGCATGCGATCGTCGCCGATGCGATAGTATACCTTGTTGGCATCCTTGCGCGACGCCAATATGCCCTTGTCGCGTAAAATGGCGAGATGTTGGGAGATGTTGCTTTGCGTCGTACCGACGTGCTCGACGATGTGCTGCACGCAGACCTCGTCGTCGCCGAGCGTGCACAGGATCTTGAGCCGCAGCGGATGCGACAGCGCCTTGAGCGAACGCGACGCGGTCTCGATATCGGCGGCGCGTGCCAGCAGTTGCTGCTTGGCGGAAATTGGCGACGCATCAGATTTCATTTGCCGAATCGTATTACCGAACGTTAATATTAGCAATTAATTATGGACAAATCCCCGCTGCCTGTCCACCCGCTTCGCATCCTGCTCGCAGTCGGCTTCGCATTACTGCTGGCCGCGCCGGGTATCGCCGACGACCGCGCCGCGCGCGAGCGTCAGTTGCGCGAGGTACAGCAGCAAATCGACAAGCTGAGCCAGGCGATCGAAGTCAAGGAAGACAGCAAGTCGCGTTACATCAAGCAGCTCAGATCGATCGAGCGAAGCATCGGCGAAGTCAACCGCAAGATCCGCGCGCTGGACAAGCGGATCAAGGCCAAGAAGGTCGAGCTCAAGGAGCTGCGCGCGAGCCGGCTCGCGGCGCAGCGCAAACTCAGCCGCGAAAGCGATACCCTGGCCGAACAAATCTACGTCGCGTTCACGCTCGGTCGCGAGGAGAAGGTCAAACTGCTGTTTTCGCAGCGGGATCCGGCGCGCCTGCAGCGCAACCTCGTCTACTACCAGTATTTTTCCGACGCGCGTTCCGAGTTGATCGGCGAGGTCCGGCAACAAATCGACCACATTGTCGATACCGAGTCGCTGATCGCCCAGGCGCGACGGGATCTCGAGAAAAGTCACCGCGCGCTCGAGGCGCAGAAAACCAGTCTCAGACGCGATATCGGCAAGCGCAAGAAAATCATCGCCACGCTCGACAAGCAACTCGAAAAGCAGGGTGGCGAGCTTGCCCGGCTCAGAGAAGAGGCGGAGCAACTACAGGAACTGATCGACTCGATCCAGCAAATCCTCGATGACGCGCCCGAGGATGAAATCTCGCGCGAGGCTTTCGCCCAGCTCCAGGGCAAGCTCGCCTGGCCGGTCAAAGGCAAGCTGCGGCGCCTCTATGGCCGGCGCAAACCGCGCTCGGACCTGCGCTGGCAGGGCGTCGTTATCGAGGCGGAAAGCGGCAGCGAGGTGCACGCGGTGTCGCACGGCCGCATCGCCTTCGCCGACTGGTTGCGAGGCTTTGGCAACCTGATCATCATCGACCACGGCGACGCCTACCTGTCGCTCTACGGCCACAACGAGTCGCTGTTCAAGTCGGCCGGCGACTGGGTCGAGGCCGGCGAAGTGATCGCCAGTGTCGGCACCAGTGGCGGGCAGACGCGGCCGGCGCTATATTTCGAGATTCGCAAGCGCGGCAAACCGCAAAATCCGACCGCCTGGTGCAGTTCCGCGAATCGTTTCGCGGCCCGCTGAAAAGCCACATAATCACCTGAATCAGCTGTAAAAACCGTCTGTTTCGCGTAGAATTTCGCCTTCTCGGCCGCATCTTTACAACGGATTACAACTTCTCGCAGGCGAACTGGTCTACAATTAGCAGTCTGAATCGACCGACGCGCACCATCGGAGATACGAATGTTACACAAACTACGAACTTCCACCTGGTTCCTGAGCGGCATCCTGCTCGGGTTGTTCCTGGCGGTGGGACACAGCGTATACGCGCTCAAGGAAAGCGACGAAATTCCGTTCGAGGAATTACAGGCTTTCACCGAGGTGTTCTCGCGGGTCAAAACCGATTACGTCGAGTCGGTCGACGACAAGAAACTGATCGAAGACGCGATCCGCGGCATGCTGAGCGGCCTCGACCCGCACTCCGCGTTTCTCAATACCAATGAATTCAGCGACCTGAAAATCGGCACCACCGGCCAGTTCGGCGGCCTCGGCATCGAGGTCGGCATGGAAAACGGCTTCGTCAAGGTCATCTCGCCGATCGACGACACACCGGCGTCGCGTGCCGGAATCCAGGCCAGCGACCTGATCATCAAGCTCGACGACAAGTCGGTCAAGGGCATGACGCTCAACGAGGCGGTCAAGATCATGCGCGGCAAACCCAACACCGACATCGAGCTGACCATCGTCCGCGAGGGCGAGCCGCAGCCGCTGGTCATCAAGATCACGCGTGAAATCATTCGCGTCAAGAGCGTCAAGAATCGTATTCTCGAGCCGGGTTACGGCTATATCCGGATTACCAATTTCCAGTCGCGCACGACCACCGACCTGCTCAAGGCGGTTTCGGAGATGCAAAAAGAGGAGCGCCTCAAGGGCCTCGTGCTCGACCTGCGCAACAACCCCGGCGGTGTCCTGAATGGCGCGGTCGGCGTCTCCGACGCGTTCATCGACAACGGTCTGATCGTTTACACCGAGGGCCGCATCGACGATTCAAGTCACCGCTACGTGGCGACCCCGGGCGACAGCCTCAACGGCGCACCGCTGGTGGTACTGATCAACGGCGGTTCGGCCTCGGCCTCGGAAATCGTCGCCGGCGCGATGCAGGACCACAAGCGCGGCATCATCATGGGCACCAAGTCGTTCGGCAAGGGGTCGGTGCAGACCATCCAGGAATTGCGTAACGGTTCCGCGGTCAAGCTGACGACCGCGCGCTACTTCACGCCCAACGGCCGTTCGATACAGGCCAAGGGCATCGAGCCGGACATCGTGCTGAGCACGGTGCGCTTGTCGGCCAACGACGAAAAAGCACGCACGACCTACTCCGAGAACGACCTCGACGGTCGCCTCAGCAATCCCAACGGCGAACTCGACGAAAGCTCGGGCGAAGGCAATACCGATACCCTCGCGCAAACCGATTTCCAGCTGTTCGAAGCCCTGAACCTGCTCAAGGGCCTCAACATCCTCAGCGGAATCAAGAACGGCTAACTGCCGATGAGGCGCCTCTGGCTGCTCGCCCTGCTCGCGGCCACGGCCTCGGTGCAGGCCGGGCAGCGGCCATTGCTGGCGCTGGTCATCGACGACCTCGGTTATTCGCTCGATCACGGCATGCAGGCGATCGAGCTCGAGGGACACCACACCTACGCGATCCTGCCCGGCACCCACTACGGCCTCGAGCTCGCGCAACGCGCGCACGCGCTCGACAAGGAAGTTATCCTGCATTTACCGATGCAGTCGATCGGCGCGGCGTCGAAACGCGAACCCTACGCGCTCAACGAGGCGATGGACGAGGACGAATTGACCGCGCAAGTCCACTCCCTGCTCGCGCAAATCCCGTTCATTCGCGGTGTCAACAACCACATGGGCAGCCACCTGACCGAATTCGATTTCTTCATGCGCCCGGTGATGGACAGTATCCGGGGCTACGATTCGCGACTCTATTTCCTCGACAGCCGCACGTCACCGCGCAGCGTCGCCCATGCCGAAGCGCGCGACGCAGGCTTGCGTTCGATTGCCCGCGACGTGTTTCTCGACGACGACGTCAATCGCGAATCGATTCGCCTGCAGGCAAAGATCTGGCTCGAGCGCGCGCGCGAGCGCGGCTCGGCAATTGCGATCGGTCATCCACTGGCGGAGACGCTCGAGGTCCTGCGCGAACTGCTGCCCGGTGCGCGCGGCGAGTTCGATTTCATTCGGGTATCCGAGCTGATCGACGTGCGCAAGCGAAGCGGCCATGCCGGGAGCTGGCGCGACGGGCTGGCTAGCCGGTTTCCAGGCCTACAAGGGCGGCCGCTGGTACCCGCCGAATAAGGCTTCGATCCGCGCCGCGAGCGCGAGCGCGACGTCTTCGCGCCAGGGCGGCGCGACGATTTGTACCCCGACAGGCAAGCCCTCTGCCGTCACGCCTGCACGCACTACTGCCCCCGGCCAACCGAGCAGGTTGAATACCTGCAGATAACTCCAGTCGTCGAAGCTGTCGGCGTGTGACGCGCGGTGCGGACGCGCTACGGCGAACGACGGCGGGCACAGGATGGCGTCGTAGTCGCGGAAGAAGCCGAGCGCGCGGCTGCGCGCGTCGTCGATGGTCTCGAGCAGTGCCGGATCGACGCAATCGGCGGTCGCGAGCCCGGCTTCGGTCAGGTAGCCGTCGAGCTCGGGGCTCGCCACCTCGGTGCCGTAACGCTCGAGCAGCCGCTGGATGTAGCCGGCATTGGTGGTTTCGCGAAAGCGCGTCGTCAGGTCGACCAGCTGACGCATTTCGGGCAGGCCTCTTTGCTCGAGGCGCAGACCGTTCTGGCCGAGCGTATCGGCCGCCGTGGCGACGACGCGGCGGATTTCGTCGACCGGTGTGATAATGCCGTTGTCGTCGAACCATGCGATGCGCAGCGCCGCCAGGTCGACTGCCGCCGGCTCGCCGAGCGCCACCGGCACGACCGCCGGGTCGCGCCCGTCGGGACCACAGATCAGCGGCAAGGCGACGGCGAGGTCCTCGACGTAGCGCGCCATCGGCCCGATCTGGGTCAGGCCGTCGAGCACGCCGCCGAAAGGCACGATGTGGCCGCTGCGCGGCATGCGCCCCGCGGTCGGCTTGATGCCGGCAATGCCGCACAGGTGCGCCGGCTCGCGAATGCTGCCGCCGGTATCCGAACCAAGCTCGAGCGCGGCGCCGCCGCTGGCAATGATCGCGGCCGCGCCGCCACTCGAACCGCCCGGGCTGCGCTCGAGGTCGAAGGGATTACAGCTGCG
>JBFFXR010000090.1:0-11595 GCA_041569645.1 Gammaproteobacteria bacterium | reverse complement strand
GATGTCAACGGACGGCAATTGCCCTACATCGACCGGGTTGTCGTCAATATCGCGTCGAGCAAGCTGGTGCCGGCAAAGACCGGCGCCGACGAGGTCGATTTGCAGGCGCGCTACCTGCGGATGGACAATTTCACCTTCCTGAAGACCGCGGCCAGGCGCAATTCCTTCGACGTGCGCCTATGGCAGACCGCGAGCGGCTCGCAAATTGCGCTTTATCCGAATTTGAACACCAACGACGAGGGCTTGCGCCGGCTGCTGCGGGACGTTCGCTTTCGCCGCGCGCTGTCGCTCGCGATCCATCGTTTCGAGATCAACCAGGTGGTCTATTTCGGCCTTGTCGAGGAGAGTAACAACACCGTGTTACCGGCCAGCCCGTTGTTCAAGCCGTCGTACCGTGAGGCCTGGGCCGAGTTCGACCTCGCGCGCGCCAATGCCTTGCTCGATGAACTCGGCCTCGTCGAGCGCGATGACCGCGGCGTGCGCCTGTTGCCCGACGGCCGCGCGCTGGAGATCATCGTGCAGACGGCCGGCGAGAGCACCGAGCAGACCGACGTACTGGAACTGATCCATGACAGCTGGTTGAAGGCCGGCATCAAGCTCTACAGCTTGCCGTCGACGCGCGAGGTTTTCCGCAATCGAATTTTCTCGGGCGATGCGATTATGGGCGTTTGGAAAGGGCTCGAAAACGGGATTCCGACTCCCGAAACGAGCCCGCAAGAGCTCGCGCCGACGTCGAAATACCAGTACCAGTGGCCAAAATGGGGCGCCTGGTATGATTCCGACGGGCGCAGCGGCGAGGCACCGACGCAGCCCGAAGTGCTCGAACTGGCCGACCTCAACGACGCCTGGCGCCGCGCCACCGACCAGGCCGGGCGCGAGGCGATCTGGCATCGAATGCTCGAGATCCACCGCGACCAGGTATTCACGATCGGCACCGTCAACCAGGTGCCGCACCCGGTGGTCGTCAATAATCACCTGCACAACGTTCCCGAACGCGGATTTTACGTCTTCAGCCCCGGCGCCTATTTCGGCATTTACCGTCCCGACTGCTTCTGGTTCGACGAGGCGCGGCGCTGATGGCGGCCTACGTGCTGCGCCGCCTGCTGACGATGATCCCGACCTTGCTCGTGATCAGCGTGCTGGTTTTCGTCATCATCCAGTTGCCGCCAGGCGACTATCTGGAAAGCTACATCGCCGAATTGCAGGCGCAGGGCGAGTCGGTCGACGAGCAGCGCATCGAGTTTCTGCGCGAGGAATACGGCCTCGACCAGCCGCTGCCGCTGCAGTACTGGTACTGGGTGACCGGCATGCTGCAGGGCGATTTCGGTTACTCCTTCGAGTACAACCTGCCGGTCACCGAGGTGGTCGGCGATCGCCTCGTGCTGACCGTGTTGATTTCGATCGCGACGATCCTGTTTACCTGGGCGGTGGCCTTCCCGATCGGCATATACTCGGCGACGCACGAGTACAGCTGGGGCGACTACGGTCTTTCGACACTCGGATTTCTCGGCCTCGCGACGCCCAATTTCCTGCTCGCGCTGGTCATGCTGTATTTCGCCAACGTGACTTTCGGTACCAGCATCGGCGGGCTGATGGACCCGGAGTACATCGACGCGCCGTGGAGCTGGGAAAAGGTCAAGTCGATACTCGAGCACCTGTGGATCCCGGTCATCGTCATCGGCACCGCCGGTACCGCCGGCATGATCCGGCGGCTGCGCGCCAACCTGCTCGACGAACTGCAAAAGCAGTACGTCGTTACGGGCCGCGCCAAGGGGTTGCCGCCGGGAAAGCTGCTCGCCAAATACCCGCTCAGGGTCGCGCTGAATTTTTTCGTCGCCGACATCGGTAACCTGCTGCCGCAAGTGATCTCCGGCGCCGAGATCGTTGCCGTGGTCATGTCGCTGCCGACCACCGGGCCGATTCTGTTGTCGGCGCTGCAGAGCCAGGACATGTACCTGGCCGGTTCCTTCCTGATGTTCCTCGCGCTGCTGACCGTGATCGGCGTGCTCGTCTCGGACATCCTGCTTGCGCTGCTCGATCCGCGAATCCGCCTCGGTGGAAGCCTCGCCAAATGACGACCGAACACTTCGTTTCCCGCGAACCCTTCGATCCGCACTCGATCGAGGCGCTGACGCCGGTGCAGGAAAATTACTACATGGCGTCGCAGTGGAAACTGATGTGGTGGAAGCTGCGTCGCCATCGGCTGGCGGTCATCTGCGGCGTGATCCTGGCGCTGAACTACGCGACGATCATGTTCAGCGAAATCATCGCGCCGTATAACCTGCATACCCGCCACACCGAATATATCTATGCGCCGCCGCAGCGCGTGCATTTCTTCCACCAAGGAGAGTTCATCGGGCCGTTCGTCTACGGTCGCGGCTACGAGCTCGATCTCGAACTGCTCAAGCGCACCTACCCGGTAAACCGTGACGAAGTGCGGCCGTTGCGGTTTTTTTGCCGCGGCGACGCCTACCGCTTCTGGGGCCTGTTCGAAGCGCGCTTTCACCTGGTCTGTCCACCGGAGAACGGCACTTTCTTCCTGCTGGGCACCGATCGTCTCGGCCGCGACATGTTTTCGCGCATTACCTATGGCGCGCGCATTTCGCTGACGATCGGCCTGGTCGGCATCGCGATCAGTTTCTCGCTCGGAATTGTCATCGGCGGGCTGGCGGGATACTACGGTGGCTGGGTAGACGCGTCGGTGCAGCGTCTGATCGAGGTCATCCGATCGTTTCCGGAATTGCCGCTATGGATGGCGCTGTCGGCGGTGCTGCCGGTCAACTGGAGCCCGATCCTGATCTTTTTCGGCATCACCGTGATCCTTGCGATGCTCGACTGGACCGGGCTCGCGCGCGCGGTACGCTCCAAACTGCTGGCGCTGCGCGAGGAAGATTACTGCGCGGCCGCCGAGCTGATGGGCGCGAAACCCGGTCGCATCATCGGCCGCCACCTGCTGCCGGGCTTCATGAGCCACCTGATCGCGTCGGCGACGCTGTCGGTGCCGGCGATGATACTCGGCGAAACGGCATTGAGCTTTCTCGGTCTCGGCCTGCGCCCGCCGGTCACGAGCTGGGGCGTATTGCTGAACGAGGCGCAAAACATCAACGTCGTCGCGCTCTACCCGTGGCTGCTGTTTCCGGTTGTGCCGGTAATCCTCGTGATACTGACTTTCAACTTCTTCGGCGACGGCCTGCGCGACGCGGCCGATCCGTACAAGTAATCCATGGGGGTCGGTTTCGAAGCGCGCAAAGCCTGTCCGGTTTGCGCGTCGACCGATTCGCAAGTGCTCTGCGAGCTCGATTTCGCCGACTCCGCGCTGGCGGCGTTCATCGAGCGTTTCTACGCGGGCCGCGTGCCGCTGGCGGCACTCGCCGGCGCACGCTATCGGGTGGTTGCCTGCGGGCGTTGCGATCTGCTTTACCAGGACCCGATCCTCGACGCGGCCGGCATGCGGGCGCTGTACGAGGAGTGGATAGATTCGGACGCGAGCCTGGCAAAGAAGCGACGCGCGCCGCGTAAACTGTTCGGCGGCTATGCCGGTCAGATCCAGACGCTGGGACGCTTGATCGCGCGGCCGCCGGCCGAGGTCCGGGTGCTCGATTACGGCATGGGTTGGGGTTACTGGGCCCGCATGGCGATGGCTCACGGCTATGTCGTCGAGGGCTACGAACCGTCGCCCACGCGGCGCGCGCACGCGCGCGAACTCGGCGTCGTCAGCATCGATCGATTGCCGGACGCGGGATCCGCCTACGATTTCATCCTCGCCAGCCAGGTACTCGAGCACGTACCGGATCCGCGCGCCTGCCTCGCCGACCTGGCCGCGCAGCTCGCGCCGGGCGGCATCCTGCATCTGCGCGTACCCGATGGCCGCGGCGTCGCGGCGCACCTTGCGCGGCACGGCTGGTCGCCAGATCTCGATGCGATCCATCCGCTCGAGCACATCAACTGCTTCACCCGCGCGAGCCTGCTGTTCGCCACCCGCGAGGCCGAGCTCACGGCATTCAATCCGCCGCTGCGGCTGCAGCTCGGAAGCTTGCTTGGCGGACTCAGACGCGAGTGGAACGATCGCCGCGTCGCGCCGCACCTGTACCTGCGGCGCGCGTGAAGCCTACTCGGCGAGCAGTTGCCGGAAGTGCTCGCTGGCTTGTTGCAAGTCCTCGAAACTGCCCTGGTCGACGAGCTTGCCGCGTTCCATGACCATGACCGAGTCGAAGGCCTCGGCAAGCTGTACGCGACCGAGGATCCAGAGAATGCCGCGCGACTCCATCTGCCGCCGGACGTTGCCGATCAGGCGGCGTTCGCTGGCGCTGTCGAAGCTCGATAACGCCTCGTTGATGACCAGCAGGTCGGGCGCCTTGAGCAGGGCGCGGGCGAGGCCGAGCTTTTGCCGCTGTATCGCTGACAGCCGCCCGCCGCTGACCCCGACCTCGAAGCCAAGCCCGGCGCGGATGATGTCGTCGCGCAATTCGAGCGATTCGACGACGTCGGCAATCAGTGCGCTGACTTTTTCCTGGGCGTGCGCCTGGCCGTAGGCCAGCTTGCCGAACAGGATGTTGTCCTGCACCGGGACGCGCGGGTTGTAGCTGTCTTCGTCGAAAAACTCGATGCCGAGCGACTCGCTTTGCGCGAGTTCATGGATCCGGTCACGAGCTTCAAGGATTTTCTGCTGGATCGGCTCGGTGATCAGACCGAGGCGGTGCCGTGCGACGATCAGCTTGAGCGGCAGCGATTTCAGTCGCTGTTGGCTGGCCTGCGGCAGGTTCTCGAGCCCCTGTTGGCGAATGTCATTGAGCAGCTGGTTGAACTGGGGCAGGTCGTCGGCGCCGATGAAACTGAACTGCTCGAACAGCTCGCTGCCCGGTTCGACGTCGGAAAACAGGTCGAGCATGATCTCGGTAATCTGCGCGCCGGCTTCGAGGAAAGTCTGGCTCAGGCCGGTTTCGTCGAGTATTCGCTGGATGCCCGGTTGCTCGATGATTTGCTCGGCATTCACGCCTTCGCCGTAAACCGTGCCGAACAGCAGGTTTTCCGACACCGCCATGTTCAGGTTGTAGCGCTCCTGATCGAAAGGTTCGACCAGCCGCGCGACCGCGCGATCCTTGAGCCGGTCGCGCAGCTGCGCGCGGGCCTGCATGATGCGTCCGGCGAGCCCGACGTCGGCCGACTGGTCGACGAAAGATTGCAGGCCGAACTGGTAGATCTCCTCGTCGAACTCGACGGCTTCGAGCACCTCGATGATGCGCGCGATCAATTGTTCCTCGCTGTCGAGACCGAGCGCGGCGAGATCGATCCAGTCGTCGTCGGAACGGTTCGGCGAATTACCGGCTTTTTCCGCCAGCTCGCGCTCGTGCCGGCGCTCGGGCGTCAGCGCATCCTCGGCGAGCGGCAGCGGCTGGTGCTTGAGCGCGTAGCAGAGATTATCGAGGACGCTGCCGTTGAACATGAAGGCATTCGGGCCGACGTAGCCGAAGCGCCGGCCGGTAATCGCCTCGGGTATCTCGGGCAAACTCCAGTCGCCGATCGCAAGGCTGCCGGAGGTCGGGTTGACCAAACGCGACAGCAGGAAGGCCAACTCATCCTTGCCACTGTTGCCGAGCCCGACCGCGGCGCAGTGTTGCTCGAGCGGGAACCGGAAACTGGCGCCATCGATGCTGAAATACAGGCCGTCCTCGCTGTAGCGCAGGTTGTTCGCCTGGATTTCGCGTGCGGGTAATTCCAGCGACTCCGGCTGGCTGTCGAGCACTTCCTGCTCGATCATGTTGAGAGACTCGAACTGTAAAACGACCTGGGTATACTTGACCTTCATGTCTTCGCGGCGCTGGTAGTAGGTCAGCAACTCCTTCCAAGGTCCCGACAGGTCCTTGTAGGCGACCAGTACCGCGACCAGCGAGCCGATCGACAGGTCGCCGCGCAGCACGAAATAGCCGCCGATCGAGTAGAAAAAGAACGGCGTTAGCTGGGCGAGGAAATTGTTCAGAAACTTGATGAAGAACTTGCGCTTGTAAATGTCGAAGCGGATCGTGTAGATTCGGCCGAGGCGTTGTGCGATGTGGGCGCGTTCGAAGTGCGTCGTGTCGTTGGCGTGGACGTCGGTAATGCCGGAGACCGTTTCGCCGATCCGACCGGACAGATTGCGTGCGGTCGCGACGCGCTGCTTGGCAAGTTCGTTGACCTGGCGCTGCAGGCGCGGGATCACCCAGATCTGGAACGGGTAGAGCGAAATCGCCGCGAGGCCGAGCAACAGGTCTTGCTGGAAGATGAAAAACAGGTAGGTGAACAGGATTCCGCCCTGGAATACCGGCAGCGAGAACGATTCACCGATGAATTCGCCCAATGGCTCGGTTTCGGCGGTGATCATCGACAGCAGTTCGCCCTGCGAAACCCGCTTGAAGTAGGTCATCGGGAAGCGCAGGATCCGGCCGAACAGTTCGTAGCGCAATCGCCTGAGCACGCGTTCGCCAAGCGATCCGCGAAATACGTTGAGCAGGTACTTGAGTCCGCCATTGGCGAGAACCACCAGCAGAAAGGCGAAACTCAGCAGCATCAGGTACGACAGGCGATCGACCTCGTAGCCGAACACCGACTCGGGATAGCTCATGCCCTCGAGCAGGTTGACGATCTTCTTCGGCAGTTCGAGGGTGATGTAGACCAGCGGCAGCGTCGCGATCGACAGCAGGATGAGAATGATTTGCTCGCGCCTGCTGTGTGTCCAGATGTACCTGTAGATCGACGGTTCCATTGATCGGTTTGTCGGTTTTTTTTCGCCTCGTCGAATCGACCGGTAACGGCTGGCCCGGCCCTGTGTGCGGGTGTACTATCGCGCATCAACCTTAAGAGATCAAATTGAGCTGATGCCGGCCAGGCTTGCCCTCGTGTTGAAAGGCTATCCGCGCCTGTCGGAAACCTTCATCGCCCAGGAAATTCGCGCGCTCGAACAGCGCGGTTTCGAGCTGTGCATCGTGTCGCTGCGGCGGCCCTACGACCCGGCAACCCACCCGATTCACGACGAAATCGATGCCGAGGTGCTGTACTTGCCGGAATACGCGCGTGACGAGGTCCGACGTGTGTTGCGCGCCTTGCTCTGGTGTTTGCCGCGCCCCGGATTTTACCGCGCGCTCGTTGTCTTCGTGCGAGACTGGCTGCGCGACCCGACTGCGAATCGGGCGCGCCGGCTGGCGCAGGCGCTGGTCATGGCGCACGAACTACCGGAGTCGGTGCGTCACTATTACACGCATTTCATGCACACGCCGGCGTCGGTGAGCCGCTACGCGAGCCTGATCAGCGGGCACAGCTGGAGCCTATCGGCGCACGCCAAGGATATCTGGACGCTGCCGGAATGGGAGTTGCGCGAAAAGCTCGCCAGCGCGCAATGGACAGTGACCTGTACGCGCGCCAACCGCGACTATCTGGCCTCGCTGGCGCCGGCGAGCGACCGCGTCGCATTGCTCTACCACGGCCTCGATTTCGAGCGGATCGCGCCGCGGCCGGCTTCGGATTCGGGCCGCGATGGCGGCGATCCGGCGGCGCCGGTGCGCCTGCTCAGCGTCGGCCGCGCGGTCGACAAGAAGGGTTACGCGTTGCTGCTCGACGCGCTCGCCGGGCTGCCGGACGGGCTGCACTGGCGGTTCACCCATATCGGACGCGGCGAGCTGCTTAAGGCGCTGAAAGGGCAGGCCCGCGAGCTCGGCATCGACGATCGCGTCACCTGGTTGGGCGGCCGCGCGCAGCGCGAAGTTTTCGCCGGGTACCGTGACGCAGACCTGTTCGTGCTGCCGAGCCGCATTTCCGCCGACGGTGACCGCGACGGTTTGCCGAACGTACTGATGGAAGCGCAAAGCCAGGGCCTGGCGTGCCTGTCGACTCGCCTTTCCGGGATTCAGGAACTGATTCGCCACGACGATACCGGCTACCTGGTAGCGCCCGACGATCCCGTCGCATTGTGCGAGGCGCTCGAGCGCCTGATCCGCGACCCGGCCTTGCGCGCCCGGCTCGCGCGCAACGGCCAGGCCTGCGTTACGCGCGAGTTCTCGATGCAGTGTGGTATCGAATCGTTGAGCGCGCGACTCGAAAGCACCCCCGGGCTTGCGAAAGCATCATGATCGGCCGGGTTGCGCTGCCGGAGTCAGACCAGGAACTGCACCACGATTGCACGATTGCAGGATCCGGATGCAGTTTTTTTACTCTGACGCCGTCGACCTGCCGCCAGCCATCTCGTCAATTCCAGATCTCCGGCGCGCCGATCCAGCTGGCCGCGGGGTGTTGGTCGACGAACGTCAGCAGGCTCTCGGTGAAGCGCCACACCGATTCGTTTTGCACGAGATGATGCGTCAACAAACCGGTCGGTTCGCCGCTGTCGCGGTAGCCGAGGCGCTTCGCGACGAGGTGCTGAACGAGGATCGCGATCGACGGGTAGCTGCCGATAAAGCCACGATCGCCACGCCAGTGCACCGGATCGAGATGCGCGTTGACCTGCAACAGGTTCGTCACCGGATGTGCCGTCTTGCGCACGCGCATCGCCGACAGGCCGCGCAGTCCGAGCGTCGGCAAACCCGGTAACAGGTCGGCCGAAATCCGGTTCCACGGTGGCACCAGCACCGGCACGAAGCGCGCGGCGAAGATTTCCGCGAGCCTCGCATGACCGCGCGCGAGGTCGGCCAGCGCCCGGTCCGGCGGGTAATCGCCGCCCAGTTCGATGCCGCGCTCGCCGGCGCCGGCGTGATTGACGTGCGCAAAACCGTGCTGCAGCACCGTCAGCAACGGCCGGGTTTCGAGCCACTGACCGAACCCGGTTTCGGCGCGCTCCGGGATCACCGCCAGCGCCAGCGGAACGATCTGCGCCGCGCTCATGGCGGCGAGCCGTTCGAGCTTCGGCCCCGGTGCAGTGGCGTCGTCGTCGCGCCACCAGAAGCGCGCCTGCAGTCCGGCTTCGCCCCAGCGGTCGAGTTCGCGTTGCAGCCATTGCCACGCGTCTTGTGCCGACCTCAGCACGCCGGATTCCCGCCGTGCCCGAGCCAGCGCCGTACCAGTTCGACGCTGTGCCCGATACCGTCGAGATCGACGGCCAGGTCCGGTTGCGAGATCACCGCCCGGGTCGCCGCCGCGGCGAGCCCGCCGGGTTCGAGATCTGCCGCCGCGATACAAATCGCGCGGCCGCGTTCGGCAAGCACGCCTGCGCGCAGCGTCTGCTCGATTTCACCTTCCTCGGCAAACGGCACCAGCACCGCCGGAACGCCGGCGCCAAGCAGGTCGCATACCGTGTTATAGCCGGCTTGCGAAATCGACAGTCGGGCGCGCGCCAGCACGGCGGGGAAATCGGCGCGATTGCGCTCGACCACGACGCCGTCGCCGGCGCGGCGCCGAAGATCGGCGAAATCGGCCGCGCAGATCGCCGGGCTCACGAGGATTCGCCAGCGGGCAGCGGCCAGCCCGGACAACGCCCGCGCGTCGAGCGCGCAGCGCAACAGCGCAAGGCCGGTATCGCTGCCGCCGGCCGACACGACGACGTCGCCGGCGCCGTCCTGCGGCGCGGTCGGTATTGCGGGCCTGCGATGCAAGTATCCGCTGTAGACGATCTTGTCGGCGATTTCGTCGGCCGACGGGTAACTTTTCGCCAGCGGGATCAGATCCGGATCGCCGTGCACCAGTACGAAATCGTAGTAAACCGCGATCAGATCGCGGATCTCGCGGTTGCGCGCGGGTTTCGATTTGGGTTGCAAAACGTCGCGGATCGAGGCGGCGACGACCATACAATTCGGATCGTCGCGCGCAAATTCGAGCAACGGCAACAACTCGAAACGCAGCATGCGCCGGCCGAACGGAAAGGTTTCGGTAATCAGCAAACGGGGCCGGGTCTCGCGATAGGCGGCGAGCAGTGCGTCGCGACGCCGTGCTTTCCAGGCGTCATCGATCGGGTTGCCTTCGGCGTCGACGAGATCGACGAAGCGGGCGTCGATGCTGCGTAGCGGCGGCAGCTGCACGAATCGGACGCCTGGCGCGACCTGGCCGGTCGGCATGCCCCCGGAGACCAGCGTCACGTCGAATTCGGTCGCCAGGCCCTCGGCCAGCGTCAGCATGCGCTGCAGGTGGCCGACACCGAGCAGGTGCTGAACATGGATCATCAGGGACATGGTCGGCAAGGCCGGCGGGTGCCGCAATCAGGCAAACAGGCTCGCGTGCTGGGCTTTCGGATCGAGATAGAGATGCACCATCTCGGCGATATTGGCATGGCCCGACAGCAGTCCTTCGACGCGCCGCGCCGACGGTTTTGGCTGGTAGGGCAGTTCCGCCAGCGCCGCCGCCATCTCGTCGGCGCCGCGCTCGCCGCTCGGGTCGAGCATCCGGATCAGGCCGAGCTGCAGCGCGCGTTCGGCGCGAATCAGTTGTTCCTGGCGTGGTACCGAGCGCGGCACGAGCAGTGCCGGTTTGTCGAGCGTCAGGATTTCGCAAAAAGTGTTGTAGCCGCCCATCGCGACGATGCCGAGCGCGCGTTGCATCAGCAGCTCGATGTGGCTGTCGAAGGTCAGAATTTCGACCTGTGGCAGTGCTTCGCAGCGTTCGTGAAAGCGTTGTTGATCGGCCGGCGGCATGAACGGCCCGGTGACGATGACCGCGCGCGGCAACTGCCGCGCCCCGGATTCGTAGGCGCGAACCACCCAGTCGACGAGTTCGCCGCCGTCGCCGCCGCCGCCGGCGGTGACCAGGATATAGGGTTCGTCGAGATCGATCGGCGCGACCCAGTTGCGGTCGCTCGGAATTTCGCGGTCGAGGTAACCGGTGAAGGCGAGTTTGCGTTCGATCGTCGGCGACAGACCGAGGCCGTCGATCGGGCTGCCCATTTCGGCGAGGCCGTAGACCCAGATGTCGTCGTAGAGTTCCTCGAGCACCGGCGCGACCTGCTTGCGTTCCCACTCGGCGCGCAGTTGCTGTGGTTCGTCCATCACGTCGCGCAGACCGAGGATGTTGGCAGTGCCCTGACGCCGCATCAGCTCGAGCGTGCTCTTGACTTCACCCTGCAGGCCGGTCGGTTCCTTGTCGACGAGGAAGATGTCGGGCTTGAACATGCGCGCGGTGTGGTAAATGATCGATTCACGCAGCTGCAAGGTTTGCTCGAGATCGATATGCAGGCCGAGCGATGTGTAGGCGCCGTCCCTGAGCTTGATGACGCCCGGAATGCGGACGAAATCGACGCGCGCCTTGAAATCGAAACTGCCGATGATCGGCGAGCCCGACAGGATCAGCACCGACAGGCCCTTGTAATATCCGACCAGCGAATGCGCGATTGCGCGACAGCGCCGCAAGTGGCCGAGGCCAAACGTATCATGGCTGTAAATCAGAATTCGGGACTGTTCCAGTCGTGCCGTCATGATAATCAGTTGCGATTAGCCCAGCAGCCGCAGACTACACTGATTTTTTGCAAAACGCACTGTCGTAAGTCAACTAAAGCCGAAGGTTCCGGAATTATTGACAAGCGGGTCTGTCATAAGGTCATATTGCGGCGCAGGTTTCGCGGAGATTGGATTTGACTGACAAGCTGGCGAACGACGGATTCCTCGCCTCCCTGCCGCTGCTGCGGGGCAAGTACGGTGACGAACGACT
>JBFFXR010000089.1:0-11643 GCA_041569645.1 Gammaproteobacteria bacterium | reverse complement strand
TCGCGCGCGGCATTGATCATCTTTTCGGCTTCCGGCGTCAACGCGTAACCGGCGTCGCCGCGTTCGAAGATTCGGCAATTGAGATTGTCCTGGAACGCGTTGATGCGGCGCAGGACGGTGCTGCGATTGACGCCGAGTTCACGCGCCGCGGCGGCGATCGAACCTTTGTTCGCGACCATCAGCACGTAACGCAGGTTGTCCCAGTTAAGATGCTGCATTATTGCAACACTATAACGCAAAAATGACCAATTTGATGTATTTTTCGATCAGTCTATAATGCCCCGACGCAACCGATAACTAATCCGACAAGGAGGCACTCCATGCGCAAACTTTCACGACTCGGCCTGTTACTGGCCGGCCTGGCGCTCGTCGCGACCGGCCACGCCAACCAGGACCCGAACGAAAAAGCAATCAAGGCGCGCCAGGGCGAAATGCAACTGCGCGCATTCAACGCCGGCCCGTTGTTCGGCATGGCCAAGGGCCAGGTCGACTACGACGCCGAACTCGCGAAAAAACTCGCCGGTAACCTCAAGTTGATGCTCGATCTCGACAATGGCCGCGCCTGGGCGCCGGGTTCGCACAACGGCGCCTACCCGGGCAAGACCACCGCACTGCCGAAAATCTGGGATACCTACCCGGAAATCTCCGAATACGGCAAGAACTACGCCAAGGCGGTTAACGAACTGGCCGCGCTTGCCGGTAACGGACGCGACGCGCTCAAATCGAAGATCGGCGATCTCGGCAAGGCTTGCAAGGCCTGCCACGACGATTTCCGCGAGAAACAGTAATCCGAGTTGACGGCTCCCACTGATCGGGACCCGGCCGGAGCAGCACGCGGCAGGGTCCCGGTTTTTTCCGTAACGCGGTGCCTTGTCGGTAACCGTTGCACCGGCCGGTGATCGAGGGTCGTCGCAAGCTTTGTCGCTTCGTCGCGCTGCTCGCGCTGGCGGCGCCGGCCGTGCTTGCCCAGAGTACCGACGAAACGCCGGTCGATCCCGGCGAATACCTGTTTACGATCGCCGGCTGCAACCACTGTCACACCGCCGACGACGGCCCGCCACTGGCCGGCGGCCGGCCGCTGGAAACGCCGTTCGGCGTTTTCTATACCCCCAATATCACCGCCCACGACACTGCCGGCATCGGCGCCTGGAGCGAGGCGGAATTCGTCCGCGCGCTGCGCCACGGCATCGCACCGGACGGCAGTGCCTATTACCCGGCGTTTCCGTTTACGTCGTACACGCGCATGAGCGACGACGACGCGCGAGCCATTCACGCCTATCTGCGCAGCCAACCCGTCTCTGCGCGGCCCAATCGCGCGCACGAACTCGCCTGGTACGTCGACTGGCGCTTTGCCGCGCGGATCTGGCAGTGGCTGTTCTTCGAGTCGGGCGAATTGCGCCCGCGCGCCGATCGTGATGCGGCCTGGAATCGCGGCGCCTACATCGCCGAAGCGCTCGCCCACTGCCAGGAATGTCATACGCCGCGCGACTGGTTCGGCGCGCTGCGACCGGAGCTGGCCTACGTCGGCAACGCCGACGGACCCGAGGGCGAGCTCGTGCCGAACATCACGCCACACCCGCAGACCGGCATCGGCGACTGGAGCCGCGAATCGCTGCAGACCTTTCTGCGCTTCGGCGAATTGCCGAACGGCGAATACACCGCCGGCACGATGGATGCGGTGATCCTCGGTACCGGGCAACTCACCGAAGCCGATCGCAACGCGCTGATCGATTACCTGCGCGCCCTGCCGCCGATCGACAACCAGGTCGATAACTGACACCGGCGTCGCGCAGCCTTCGCGGGTCATCGCCGGAGATTACCCGAGGCGCTTGTTATCCTGCACCGGTTCGATAAGAATACCTCGACAAATGATCGCGCGCGGTCCGGGACCACGCTCCAATATTCAGATTTTCATAGACAACTCGACCGGGATTCGACCCATGTCCGAAGATCCGCATACCCTGTCCGACGCAGCGAAATTTCGCATCGGCGCCGTCTGCCGCATGACCGGCCTGTCGCAGCACGTGCTGCGCGTCTGGGAGAAGCGCTATGCTGTCGTGCAACCGCGGCGCGCTTCCAACCAGCGCCGTCTCTACAGCGAACGCGACATCGACAAGCTGGCGCTGCTCAAGCAACTAGTCGACCGCGGCCACGCGATCGGCTCGATCGCACAGCTCGATCGCGACGAACTCGTCCAGCGCCTGCAACAGGCGCGCGATCTGGCGAGACTTGCGCCGGCGCGCAAATCGCGCGTGCTGCTGTTCGGCCGTTCGCTGGCGGCGCTGGCCGCGGCCTGCGAAGACAGCGAGACCATCGACTGTCTCGGGCACTTCGACGATACCGCCGGCGCCGAGGCGCCGGGGGGTGCCGATATCGCCATCGTCGAATGGCCGAGCCTGCACCCGGATGCGGGCGTCGAGGCGGCGCGCCTCGTCAACCGGCTTGGGGCCGGCCGCCTCGTGTTGATTTACGACTACGCGCCACACGCCGCGCTCGCGCGCCTGAATGCGGAACGCATCGTCGCGCTGCGCGCGCCGCTGGATTTCGCCACGCTAGAGAACCTCACTGCGCAGGGGCACACCGCGATCGACGGGGATGTCGCCGACGACTCGCCGCTGGCGCCGCCGCGGCGCTACGACGACCGCACGCTCGCCTTCCTCGCCGGTCATTCGACGACGGTGGCCTGCGAGTGCCCGCATCATCTCGTGCAATTGATCACGAGCCTGGCGCGCTTCGAGGCTTACAGCGCCGAGTGCGAGAGCCGCAACGCGGCCGACGCCGAACTGCACGCCCATTTGTACGCGATCACCTCGCAGGCGCGCCACCGGATGGAGCTCGCGCTCGGCCGAGTCATCGAGCACGAGGGTCTGCCTTCGTCCCCGCCGGGCTGACCCGGGACCAAACCGGCAATAAAGAAAGCCCCGTTTCAGCAACGGGGCACATATCTGTTTTACTTGCGAACACGAACGATCCGCCGGGAAAAGGGTCGCCGTCCCTGGCGATCTAACGAGAGGACGAGAAGCGGCGTCGGGATCCGCCCGGACACAAGCTATCCCCTTTCGCCTCATTTGTCGACTATATATTTACATTTAATTTAAACTTTTATTAGACATTCTTCGTATAGCACGCATAAGTTCTAAAAAAACTTGATCGGAGAATTCGATGAAGAAGTTTACCCGCAGGCAGGTACTATCCGCTTCCGTAGCCCTGACCGCGACTCCGCTGCTCGGTCTCGGCAGCCGGCCCGCGGCCGCCGCGGACCAGCCGAAGGTCGATCCGACCGAACCGCAGGCGCAGGCCCTGAAATATGTTCACGAATCACCGAAGCCCGGCCAGAATTGCGCCAATTGCCGGTTGTATACCGGCGCCGCCGCCTCCGCATGGGGACCGTGCGCAATCTTTCCCGGCAAACAGGTTGCCGCCGCCGGCTGGTGCAGCGCCTGGGTCGCCAAAGCCTGATCGACGAACTTTAGTGGAGAAACCGATGGACAATGCGATTACCTGGGGCGTCATCCTCTACCTGTCCGTGCGCATCGCGCTGTTTGCCGCGCTCGGCTATTGGCTCTACCGGGTATTGCGCTCGCAGCCCGAGCGCCAGCCCGCCCACAGCAACGAGCAGAGTCGCTACGCGCTCGAGCGCCGCAGCGACACCCGCCGCCAGCGTTGACGAATACGTCGCCGCCGGTACCACGCTTCCCGCTCCAGCAGCCGCCGACCTGCGGCTGTGCCACCCGGTACCGGCGGCCGACGTTCTATTTCGATGTCGACTGCGCGCGGGGGCTCCACTGGCGAATCGAGTTCGCGTAGTATTGCACAACGTCCAGCGCATCCTCGCGGGCGCGCAGCAACCCGTCGCGGTTGTCGACGAATCCCCGCCCCTCGAGCATCGCCAGCGCCCTGTTCAGAACCGACTCGCGTGCGCCGACCGACAAGCGTACCGGCGCGCCGAGCGCTTCCAGCTCATCGATTCTTTCCGCCGCGAGGCTCTTGATCTCGAGCTCGCTGCGCCACGCGTCGCGCTGCTCGACGAAAACATCGCTGAGCAGCGCGACCGGCAGCACCGGGACGACCCGCGAGACCTCGCTCATCAGCCGGTGGCTGAGGGCCGTGACTTCGCCGAATCTCGCCGCGTCGTCAAGCGCCGGCAGCTCGACGCCGCGCTCGTGGCAATACTGCGTCATCGACAGCGGCCGGCCGAAGTTGACGCAGGCATAGCCGAATCGCAGCCAGCGCTTCTGGCGATTCATCAGCAGGGTTTTAAGCCCGAAACGCAGACTCGTGCGCAGCACGAAACCCAGGCTGCGGCGTTCGGCCTGCGGATCGAGCCGCCGCACGAGGCTCAGATCCTCGATGACGCGGTCGTAGTTGATGCCGACCGGCACGAACACGACGTCGCGGTCGGCATCCGGCCGATAGTCGCGCAGCATGTAATCGAGAAACCCCTGTTTCGGCTCGCGCAGCAATCCATCGCGACTGAGTCCGCCTTCCAGAAACACCGCCTGCGGCACACCGGCGCGCGTCGCGTAGTGCACGTAGCGCTCGAGCACCTTGCGGTACAGCGGATTTTTCGAGTTGCGCCGAACGAAGAATGCGCCCATCGCCTTGAGCAGCGTCTGCAGCGGCCAGATTCGCGCCCATTCACCGACCGCGTAAGACAACGCGGTGCGCTCCGCGGCGAGGAACGACACCAGCACGTAGTCCATGTTGCTGCGGTGGTTCATGACGAAGATGACGCTCGCCTCGGGATCGACCTGCGCCAGTTGATCGTCGTCGTAGAAACCGACGCGCACCCGGTAGAGCATGCGGCCGACGGTTTTCGCCAGCGAGTAGCCGAGCCGGAAGTAAAGGTAGGCATTGAACGACGGCACGATCTCGTTGGCATAGCGCACGACGCGGGTCTGCACCGTCTCGCGCGGCAAGTCGTTTTCCGCGGCGTACTCCTTCATCGCCGCAACGACCTTGTCGTCGAATACGAGCTGGTCGACCAGCGCCTGCTTGCGGGTCAGCTGAAACGGGCGAATCTCGATGTCGAGGCGCTTGTTGACCTCATCGATGACGCGGTTGACGCGCCGCCGCAGGTAGGCGCGTGCGCCCGGCAGCAGAATGCGGTCGAGGATCAGCAAGGCCGTGGCCGCCAGCATCACGCCGAACAGCCACAGCGGCAGGGTTATCGTGGTTTCCACGCCGCGCAGTGTGGCACGAACGGCGCGCGGCCGCCACGCCGGCCCTCGCTGCGGTCAGGAGCGCAGGTAGGACGCGCCGTTGACGTCGATAATGCAGCCGGTCATGAACGGCGGCGCCTCGAGCGCGAGAAAGCGAATCGCACGGGCGACTTCCTCGGGCTGCGCGACGCGGCCGATCGGGCTTTGCTGGCGGATTTCGTCGCCGCCGGGCGAATTCAGCACGGCGACCGCCATTTCGGTCTCGACGAAGCCCGGTGCGACGGTGTAGACGTAGACACCGTCGGGCGCGAGCGCCTGCGCGAGCGATTGGCCCATCGCGTTGAGCCCGGCCTTCGACGCGCCGTACCAGGGCATCAGCGGTTCGCCGCGAAACGCGCCGCGCGACGAAACGTTGACGATGCGCCCGCCGCCGCGGGCGATCATTTTGGTCGCGGCGCAGTAGCTGAGATTGCCAGCCGCCGTCAGGTTGGTCTCGACGATTCGCCGCCACGCCGATTGCCAGCTTGCGTAGTCGAGGTCCCCGAACGCGTGGCGTTCGGACACGCCGGCGTTATTGACGAGAACGTCGAGTCCGCCGAGTTCAGCGTCGGCGCGCCGGACCAGGTCGGCGGCCGCGCCCGGATCGGTGATATCGCATTGCAACAGCGCGTGGCCGTCGCCTGGCAGCGCCGCGAGCGTCTCGCGGGCGCGCGCCTCGTTGCCGTTGTAGTGCACGCCGATGCGCGCGCCCTGGCCGGCGCATTCGAGCGCCGCCGCGCGGCCGATGCCGCCCGACGCGCCGGTAATCAGGATCGAAGGGCTCGTGGTCATCTCGACTCCGGGCGCAAAAGCCCATGATACACCGTCATACGGTGTCTTTCAGGACGCGCCGCGAGCGCGGCGCGCATCGGTCCACCGGGCGGCCGCACCTCGCCGGCCACACCTCGCCGGCCGCACCTCGCCGGCCGCACCTACCCGCGTGGCTGGCTGACCTTGCGCAGGTAAGGTTTGACGGTCTCCCAGCCTTGCGGAAACATCGTCTCGGCTTCCTCGTTGCTTACCGAGGAGGCGATGATGACGTCGTCGCCCTGCTTCCAGTTGACCGGCGTCGCGACCTTGTACTTCGCGGTCAGTTGCATCGAATCGATGACGCGCAAGATCTCGTCGAAGTTGCGACCGGTCGTCATCGGGTAAGTCATCATCATCTTGATGTTCTTGTCGGGCCCGACGACGAAAACCGACCGCACGGTCGCGTTGGTCAGCGCGGTGCGGCCCTGCGCGCCGCCGGTCTCGTCGGCCGGAAACATATTGTAGAGTTTGGCCACCTGCAGGTCGCTGTCGGCGATTACCGGGTAATTGATCCGGTGGCCGCCGACTTCCTCGACGTCCTTGAGCCACTCGTCGTGATCCGGCAGCGGATCGATGCTGAGGCCGATGATCTTGCAGTTGCGCTTCTCGAACTCCGACTGGATGCCCGCCATGTACCCCAGCTCGGTGGTGCAAACCGGGGTGAAATCTTTCGGGTGCGAAAACAGCACCGCCCAGCCGTCGCCGATCCACTCGTGGAATTTGATCTTGCCCATCGTGGTTTCGGCGGTGAAGTCGGGGGCCTGGTCGTTAATGCGTAGTGCCATGTTGCTGTCCTCCGTTTCTGCCTAGTGCGAATGCTAGAGACTACCGCGTCGCGGTGAAGTTCCGGGCGCTCGGGGCGTGACGATGCCGCGCCGGAGGGACTCCACTGCAAGCGGAGCGGAAATCGATTATCATCCGTCGGCGACGCAATGCAAGGGATTTCGCATGGCCGCGATGGCGACCGGTTTACTGCTGTGGGTGCTCGTCCACCTGTTCCCGTCGCTGTTGCCGCAAACCCGCCGCCGGCTGATCGATCGGCTCGGTTTCGCCTACCAGGGATTGTTCTCGCTGGCGATTCTCGCCGGTCTCGGGCTGATGATCTACGGCTGGCGAAACGCCGAGCCAGCTTTCGTCTACGTGCCGTCACCGGAGTTCCGGACGCCGGCGATCGGGCTCATCGCGATCGGTTTCATCTTGATGGCGGCGGCCAATTTTCCGGCGACCCGTGTCAAGCGCGTGCTGCGCCACCCGCAGCTGACCGGCGTGCTGCTGTGGGCTCTGGCACATTTGCTGTTGAACGGTGACTCGCGCTCGCTGCTGTTGTTCTCGGGACTGGCGCTGTGGAGCGCGGTGTCGATTGTCTCGATCAGCCGCCGTGATGGGCCGTGGATTCGTCCCGCGCCCGGCCCTTGGTGGCACGAACTCGCCATCATTACCGCCGGCCTCGCGGTGGCCGCGCTTGCGGCCTGGTTCCACGCCTACCTGTCGGGGATCGCGCTGATCGCCTGAGGCGGTCGGTCCGGGTCGCCATCGATCGGTTCGAGCCCGCGCGGAATGCGCTTGTCGGCATCGTAGAACGGCAGGTCGACTAGTTCGACCGACAGCCGCTCGCCGGCGCGCGACCGCAGCTCGAACCCGTCGGCCGCCCGCGTCGCCGCGTCGTCGAGGCGCACGAAACCGACGCTGCAATCGAGATATGGCGATACGTCGGACGCGGTCACGCGGCCCGCGGGCAGGCCGTCGCGCAACAGCGACTCGCCGAAGCGAATGCTCGCCGGCGCGCAGCGGAATCCGAACAGGCGATTGTCGCGCGGCGCGCGGCGCAACGCATCGCGACCGACGAAGTCGTGGCCGTCGAGTTCGACGAACTGCCCGAGACCCGCGTCGAACGGCGTCGTTTGCCAGTCGATATCGGTCGGATAATTGAGGATGCCGCCCTCGATGCGGCGAATGTTCATCGACATCTGCCCGCAGACCATCAGGCCGACGTCGGCGCCGGCGTCGAGCAGGTGGCGCCACAACGCCGGGCCGTCGACGCCGGGGTCGAGATTGTAGACCTCGAAGCCGAGCTCGGCCGACCAGCCAGTGCGGCTGACGAGCACCGGCTGGCCGCCCATCGTACCCTCGAAGCAGTCGAAGTAGCGAAATTCGGCCGGCGCGCCGCCATCGCAGGCGCGCGCGAGCACGTCGAGCGAGTTCGGGCCCTGTACCTGCAGCACCCAGGATTCGGGATCGCGAATCTCGACTTCGAAACCCTCCGCATGCGCGTTGAACCACAGAAACACGTCGGCGTCGGCGTGCACGTACCAGTAGCGGTCCTCGGCGAGGCGAAACAGAATGCCGTCGCAGACCAGCCCGCCGTCGCGATGGCACAACAGGCCGTAAGCCCCGCGCCCGACCCGCAGGCCGTCGATCGGGCGCGTCAGCAAGCGGTTCAGAAGAGGGATCGCGTCAGCACCGCGGACCTCGAGCGGGCGCTCGGGCACGTCGAACAGGCCGACGCGGCGGCGCAGCGCCCAGTACTCGTCGACCGGATCCTGGCCGAGCGAGTGCAGCACCAGCCGCCCGGCATACTCGCCGTAGTGCGCGTTTTCGTTCCACGTACAGTCGAACCATGGCGAACGTGCGCAATGGCTGGTGACGTTGATGTTTCGCGTCGGCATGAAGACTCCCCGGTTCCCCACGCGCTGGCGGCGCGCGTCAGCGTAATTTAACTGTAAGCCGAGCCAGCGATCAATCGGGCATTTCAAAGCGATTCCGGAGCCGGTCAGCAAAAGAATTAACTAAAGTGCAGCGTCGGCGGGCCGATACCACTGTCGATATCGAGACACTATAATCATGATTTAACAGAGACCTGCCTGACCCATGGCTGCCGAGGCCCCGAACGAAGCCCAACTTGAGCCGTTGGATACTACCGCCAACGATCATGTAATTCGCCGCCTCTACGATATCACGTCGAAACACGATGACGGTTTCGCCAAGCAAATGCGTGCGCTGCTGCATCTCGGTTGCGAGCGATTCGGGCTCGAGATCGGGATTTTGTCGCAAATCGATGGTAATCGGTACCGCGTCGTGCACCAGGTCTGCCCGGAGGACGTGCCGCTCGAGGATGATGTCGAGTTCGATTTGCCGAAAACCTATTGCTCGGTCACGGTTCGATCGAAAAAGCCGACCGGCTACGAGCACGTCGCCGAATCCGAGCTGGCGGCGCACCCGGCCTATGCCGAGTTCAAGCTCGAATCCTACATCGGTATTCCGATCATCATCGGCGGCGACGTCTATGGCACGCTGAATTTTTCCAGCCCCGTTCCGCGCGCGCGAAAATTTCACGAAATCGATATCGATGCGCTCAAGCTAATGGCAATCTGGATCGAGGGCGAACTCTGCCGCCAGCTGTTCGAGGAAAAGATTCTGCACCAGTCACGCCTGCTCACTGAACGCAACGAGCAGCTCCGCCTGATGGCGCAAACGGATCAACTGACCCGGGTGGGCAATCGCAACTGTTTCTTTCAAAAACTCGAGCATAACCTCAAGTTCTCGCAGCGGTTGAGAGTGCCGTTGTCGCTGGTGATGTTCGATATCGATCACTTCAAGCGCTACAACGACACCTACGGCCATGTCGCCGGCGACCACGCGCTCGCAACCATCGCGCAGACGGTCGACGAGCTCGCGCGCGATACCGACTATGTCGCCCGCTACGGCGGTGAGGAATTCGCGGTACTGTTGACAGATACCAACTACAAGAACGCGCTGGTCACGGCCGAGCGCTTCCGCGCCGCGATCGAAGCGATCGACGACCTCGACTGCAGCGTCAGCAGCAGTTTCGGCGTGTCGACCTGTATGCCCGAATCCGGTGACAAGACCGACTTCGAGGCGCTCGGCAAGCAGCTCATCGACGAAGCCGACCAGGCGCTGTATCACTCCAAGCACCTCGGCCGCAACCGAGTCAGCCACTACAACGCGCTCGACGTCAGCGACCGTTCCGCCTGAACACCCAGTAGTGCGCGTCGCCGTCGTTGTTGTAGGGCGCGTCCCGGACCATCCGAACCAGAATCGCTTCGCCGTCTGCAATCAAGTCGTCCGCGACCCGCTGAAACTCGGTTTGCAGGTAGTACTGCACGCGGGTCGACACGAGCAACAAGCCATCCGGTCGAACCAGTTTCAGCAGCACTTCCAGTCCTTCGGGCGGCACGTGGCCAAGGGTGAATACACCGATCGACAACACCGCATCGTAGGTTTTGTCCGGGTAAGTCTCGGCCGCCCGCATCAGATCGATATTGCCGCGCAGGTCGCGGTAGGCGCCGGTCGCGGCCGCCTCGTCGGCCATCGCCGGCGACAGGTCGAAACCGTCGATCCGCTGGTAGCCGAGCTTTTGCAATTCGACGCCGACCAGCCCGGTACCGCAGCCGGCGTCCAGCACGCTGCCGTCACCCGGGGCCAGATGCTCGGCTAACAGGCGCGCGGCAATCGCCGGCCCGGAATATTCCGATTGCGAGGTATCGAGGTTATAACTGCGCGCCCAGTCCTCGTAGAATTCCCTGACCCTGTCAGGGTCGCCGTCGAGGTGCAGCGCGGCGTCGATGGCTTCGTTGTCGGAAATCTTGTCTTCGCCCATACCTCCCCTCCGGTTCGATGGGGTCAGTGTCGATTGGTCGGCATACCAATCGACACTGCCCCTTTGAAATTCGGTTGGTCTTAATCGCAGTCGACGCGTCGCATCGTCGGCGGGTGCTTCTTCTCGTTGGGATGGACGCGGATTTCGACGCAGTCGCCGACGGCGAAATCGGGGCTGTCGTGGTAAATCGTCATGCTGTCGTCTTCGTCGAACTCGACCTCGTAGCGCAGCGCCTCGCGCGACGATTCACCGCCGAGGATCGACGACAACAGCACGCCGATTCCGATCGCGACCCCGCCGCCGCTCGATATCGTGGCATGTACGCTGGTACGGGTATTGACGTTATCCCGCGCTTCGTCGGTGCTGACCTGTTCGCGGGCGACGATCGTGCCTTCGCGGGTGATGACGCCGGCCGCATCGTCGCGCGCGCTCTTCGAACCGCAGCCCACGGCCAGCAGCAGGGTCAATGCAATGGCTACGTTGCGCATCGTCTCAGGCCTCGAGGTCGTCGACCACGGCCTTGATGAAGCGCGCCGCCTCGCCGCCGGTAACCGCGCGATGATCGAAGGTCAGCGCGAGCGGCAGGATGTTGCGGATCACCATCTCGTCACCTCGCGCGACGACTTCCTCGCGCGCCTTGCCGGCGCCGAGTATCGCGACCGTCGGCGGCAGCACCACCGGCGTCGCGTAGCGCCCGGCGATCGCGCCGAAGTTCGACAGCGTGATGCTGTAGCCGCGCAGCTCGGCCGGCGTCAGGCTGCGCTGCTTGATCTTTTCCTTCAACTCGACGAGACGCTCGGCGATGCGCGCGTCGTCGTCGTTCTGGATGTCCTGCATGACCGCGACGAACAGGCCCTGCGGCGCGTCGACCGCGAGCCCGAGATGGATGCGCTCGAGCACGCGTCGACCGTTGGCGTGGCTGTCGTACCACGCGTTCAGCGACGGCTCGGCCTTGCAGCCGGCGATCAGCGCGCGAATCAACCGCGGCGTGATCTGGTCGTTCGATTCGATGCC
>JBFFXR010000088.1:0-11916 GCA_041569645.1 Gammaproteobacteria bacterium | reverse complement strand
TCCTCGGTGCTGCCGTTGCCGCGCTCGAGAACGAGCCGCTCGTTGGGGTGCAGCGGCGTCAGGTTTTCGAACAGGACCTTGTGCTTGACGTTTTCCGGGACATCGAAATTGATCTCGTCGACCTTGAGCAGCGCGAAGTAGCGCTCGTTGTCCTTCGGCGGGCGAATCTTGCCGCTGATCGTGTCGCCGGTACGCAGGTTGAAGCGCCGGATCTGGCTCGGCGATACGTAGATGTCGTCAGGGCCGGCAAGGTAGGAGCTGTCGGCCGAGCGCAAAAATCCGAATCCGTCCTGCAGGATTTCGAGTACGCCCTCGCTGAAGATGTCCTCACCCTTCTTGGCCTGCGCCTTCAGGATGCTGAAGATGATGTCTTGGCGGCGCATCCGCGCCGAATGGTCGCCTCCCATGTCCTTCAAGGTATCGATCAATTCGGGGACGGTGTGTTGCTTCAGCTGATTAAGATTCATTATCGAAACGCCCTAGTGCAGGGTTGGGAAAACTAGACGTAAAACGGTCTACGGGTACGGTCAGGAATTTACGTTTTTACAGGGGATTGCCGAGGGGAATCCGGCAATGACTATTTTGAGATTAGCACACGAATCCGGGGTCGTCTACCTCGCCCGACCCTTTTTCGCAAGCTCGATTGGGATTAAATGTTGCTGTCGAGAAACGCCGTCAGCTGGGATTTGGAAAGCGCGCCAACCTTGGTCGCCTCGACCGCGCCGTCCTTGAACAGCATCAGGGTCGGGATTCCGCGAATGCCGTACTTCGGCGGGGTGTCGGCATTGTCGTCGATGTTGAGCTTGGCCACCGTCAAACGGCCATCGTACTCTTCGGCGATTTCCTCGAGAATCGGAGCGATCATCTTGCACGGGCCGCACCATTCGGCCCAGTAATCGACCAGCACGGGGCGTTCCGACTGCAGCACGTCGGATTCGAAAGAATCGTCGGACAAGTACACAATTTTATCGCTCACGGGGTCTCCGGCTGGAAAGGCTCAAACAAACAGACCGACAATTTAGACGCATCACTACTGGCTGTCAATAATGCGAAAAACCGCACAAACGGTGAATGAATCGGCCCTTCGAAAGACCCAGCTATAGGCTGAAAGCAGATATTTCAAATGCCTGCGCAGGTTTGCAGGCAATTTGCTACCATAGTCCGATTAAGCACTTCTCGACGGAATCTCCGCCCGCATATGGCCCAACAACCTCTGACCGAGCAGCCTTTCGGCTCGTTACCCCTCGATTCGCGCCTCAAGGCCGCGCTCGACCGGCTCGACTTCAAATACTGTACCCCGATCCAGGCCCAGGCGCTGCCGCGGCTGCTGGCAGGCCACGACGTCGCCGGCCAGGCACAGACCGGGACCGGCAAAACGCTGGCGTTCCTGCTGGCCTGCGCGCAGCGCCTGCTGCATTCGGAACGCGAAACCGAACTCGGCCGGCCGCGCACGCTGATACTCGCGCCGACCCGCGAACTCGCGATCCAGATTCACAAGGACGCCGATCGTCTGCTGGCCGAACTGCCGATAAAACTCGCGATCTGCTACGGCGGCAAGGCCTACGAACAGCAGAAACGCCAGTTCGACGAGCCGGTCGATATCCTGATCGGCACGCCCGGCCGGCTGATCGATTTCTTCAAACAAAGACTGTTCAATTTCAAGTCGATCGAAGCGATGGTGCTCGACGAGGCCGACCGCATGTTCGACATGGGTTTCATCGCCGACGTGCGCTACATGCTGCGCCGGCTGCCGCCCCCGGACCAGCGCATCAACATGCTGTGGTCGGCGACGATGGCGCAAAAAGTCATGGAACTCGCCTACGAGCACATGAACGAAGCCGAATTGATCACCATCGACGCCGATACGCCGGCGGTCGATCGCATCGAGCAAACCGTCTACCACCCGGCCAATCACGAAAAGATTCCGCTGCTGCTCGGCCTGATCAGACATCTGCAGCCGGCGCGCAGCATCATCTTCGCCAATACCAAGTACGCGACGATCCGCATCTGGGAATTCCTGCAGGGCAACGATCTGGCCGCGGCGATCATCTCGGGCGACATCCATCAGAACAAGCGCGAGTCGCTGCTGAAAAAATTCCACGACGGCGAGTATTCGATTCTGGTCGCGACCGACGTCGCGTCGCGTGGCCTGCACATCCCCGACGTGACCCACGTTTTCAACTACGATTTACCCGAACTCGGCGAGGATTATGTGCACCGTATCGGCCGCACCGCGCGCGCCGGCAAATCGGGCGCCGCGATCAGCTTCGCCTGCGAAAACTACGCGATGAACCTGATCGACATCGAGGGTTACACCGGCAAGGCGATTCCGACCGCGCAAATCACCGAGGATTTGCTGGTGAAACCGAAACCGCCGATCAAGATGAAGGGCAATCGCGTGCGGCCGAAGGGCGGCAAGAAATCGTCGCGGCCGCGCCACCGCAAGGGCCCGCCACGGCAGTCGCAGGGTAAACAAAAAGCAGTTTGAGCAAGCCCGGCAACATTCTCCTGATCGGCGGCAGCGGCTTCATCGGCAAGCGGCTCGCGTACACGCTCGCCAATCGCGGCTGGCAGGTCACGGTACCGAGTCGCCGCCCGCATCGCAATCGCGCGCTGCTGGTTCATCCGAACATTCGCCTGCTCGAAGCGAACGTCGTCGATCCCGACGACCTGCGCAGCCTGTGCGCCGGTCAACAGGTCGCAATCAACCTGGTCGGCATCCTGCATGAACGCCGCAAAGGCGACTTCCGCCGCTTCCACGTCGACTTCGTCAAGACCCTGGTCGAAGCCTGCAACGCAACCGGCATCGACCGGCTTGTGCACCTGAGCGCGCTCGGCGCCGACCAGGCGACCGGCTCGAGTCTCTACCTGCGCAGCAAGGGCGAGGGCGAAAATCTGCTGCATACGCTCGGTCAGCGTGGTCTGCACGTGACCAGCTTCCAGCCGTCGGTGGTATTCGGCAAGGAAGACAGTTTCGTCAATCGATTTGCCGGGATTTTGCGCTTCTCCGTCGGACTGTTTCCGCTCGCCTGCCCCGACAGCAGGCTCGCGCCGGTTTACGTCGGCGATCTGGTCGCACGCATTGTCGAGGTGATCGACGACCGCGGCAGCTATTCGACGCGCTACCCGGTTTGCGGGCCCGAGGTCTTCACGCTGCGGCAAATCGTCGAACTGATCATCGAGACACTGGACCTGCCGGTACGCGTCCTGCCGCTCGGCAAGGGCCTGTCGAAACTGCAGGCGCTGATCCTGCAAAACCTCCCCGGCAAGCTGTTCACGCTCGACAACTACCGCTCGCTGCAGACCGACAACGTGTGCCCCGACGGCAGCCGGCTCTGCCAGACCAGCCTGCGCCAGCACATTCGTGGCCTCGCAGTAATGCATGGCAACAAGTCGCACTACGACCGGCTGCGCAAGAACTTGCCGCCCGGGGACTCTGCATGAAGGCATACCGCGTCGGCGGCTGCGTTCGCGACCGCCTGCTCGGCCTTCCCGTTCAGGACGTCGACTGGGTCGTCACCGGCGCCACCGTCGACGAGATGGAAGCCGCTGGCTACAAGCCGGTCGGCAGGGATTTTCCGGTCTTTCTGCACCCCGACAGCAAGCACGAATACGCGCTCGCGCGCAGCGAGCGCAAGACCGGTTCCGGCTACCGCGGCTTCGAGGTAAGCTTCGAACCGGACACGACCATCGAGCAGGACCTCGAAAGACGCGACCTGACGATCAACGCAATGGCCGAGACCGAGGACGGCACGATCATCGACCCTTACGGCGGCCAAAGCGATCTCGAGGCGCGCCTGCTGCGCCACGTCTCGCCGGCCTTCGTCGAGGACCCGGTGCGCGTACTGCGCGTCGCCCGCTTTGCCGCACGGCTGCATCACCTCGGGTTTCGGGTCGCCGACGAGACCCGCGAGCTGATCCGGCGGATCGGCGAATCCGGCGAGCTCGAGGCACTGGTGCCGGAGCGGGTCTGGCAAGAGCTGTCGCGTGCGCTCGCCGAAGCCGATCCCGACGTCTTCTTCACGACGCTGCGCGACTGCGGTGTGCTGGCCCGCCTGTTCCCGGAAATCGACGCGTTGTTCGGCGTACCGCAAACTGCGAAATACCACCCCGAAATCGATACCGGGGTGCACCTGATGATGGCGCTGAAGCAGAGTGCGCTGCTCGGTTTCGATAACGAAACCCGCTTCGCGGTGATGATGCACGATCTCGGCAAGGCGACGACGCCGGCCGATATCCTGCCCGGGCACCGCGGCCACGAGTATCGCGGCAAGGACCTCGTCGCGGCGTTTTGTCGCCGCTGGCGGGTGCCGCGCGCGTATCGCGAACTGGCCCTGATTACGACCGAGTACCACACCCTGGTGCACCGCGCGTTCGAGCTGCGCCCGCAAACGCTGCTCAAGATCCTGTTGCGCGCCGATTGCCTGCGCAAGCCCGAGCGGTTTCAGAAGATGCTCGACGCCTGCCTCGCCGACGTGCGCGGGCGCACCGGTTTCGAAGACCGCGAATACCCGCAGGCCGAGTATTTCGCCCGGCTCGTCGCGCGCCTGCGCGAAGCCGATTTCAGCGAGCTGCGCGGGCAGGGTCTCGAGGGCAAGGCGCTCGGCGACGCGATTCGCAAGGAGCGCCTGCGGATCATCACCGAGGCAAAGTCGCTAGCGCTCGAAGAATTGCGCGAGTCGTAGATCGATCCAGATCAGCACGCGACCGAGCGGCGTAAAATACAGTATCAGTCCGGCGAGCGTACCGGCGCCGTTGGCGAGCAGGTCGCCCCACTCGGCCTGGCGATAGCCGGTCAGGCCCTGGGCGAATTCGATCAGCGCGCCGAAAACCACGAGGCCGAGCGCGACTCGCGGCAACGACCGCCGGCGTCGCGCAATCAGGCTGAAATACCCCGCGAGCACGAAATAGGTGACGACGTGCGAAGTCTTGTCGCCGACCCCGACGTCGGGAAGCGGTATCAGCGAAAGCACCACGACCGCGAGCAGCAGGCCGGCACCCAGGCTGTACCACAGCGCGGCAAGCCTGAGCCACGGCGCGGAACCGGCGGCCGACTCGAATTCAGCGCTCACGTGACCAGCAGGAAGATCAGCACGCCGAGCAGCACGCGATAGACGACGAACGGCAGCATGCCGAGTCGCTCGACGAGACGCAAAAAGAAATGTATGCCCAGGCCCGCGGCGAGCGCCGACAGAACCGCGCCAAGCGCGAGCTCGCCCCAGCGAACCGAGCCGACCTCGGTCAGCATGCGCTCGGTTTGCAGCACTCCGCTGGCGAGAATTACCGGCATCGCGAGCAGGAACGAGAACCGCGCCGAGGCCTGCCGCGTCAGACCGAGCAGCAGGCCGCCGGTGATCGTGATACCGGCGCGCGACGTGCCCGGGATCAACGCCAGCGCCTGAAAACAGCCGATGATGACGACGTCGCGCAACCGCAGCGCGTACTCGTCGCGGCCGCGCTTGCCGGTCGCGTCGGCAAACCACAGCAGCAGGCCGAATCCGATCGACGCGCTTGCGATTACCCAGGGTGCGCGCAGCGACTGCTCGATAGTGCTGCCGAACAAGAAACCGGCGAGAACTGCCGGCAGCGTGCCGACGATGACCCACCAGGCGAGCTGGCTGTCGCGGCTCGCGGCGCCGCCGGCGAGGCTGCGAGCCCAGGCGACGGCCATCGCGGCGACTTCGCGACGGAAATAAAACACCACCGCGACCAGCGAGCCGACGTGGACGGCGACATCGAAGACCAGACCCTGATCGGGCCAGCCGAGCAGCTGCGGCAACAGGATCAGGTGAGCGGAACTCGAGATCGGTAAAAACTCGGTTAGACCCTGCACGAAAGCCAGAACCAGGATGTGCAGGTTATCCATCGCGACCGCTCCGTACGAGCGCCGGCAACTCGACTTCGACGCCGAGCGCCAGTCCCAGCACCTTGAATTTCTCGCCCATTTCCTGCGGCAGCGTCAGCGTCTTGACCTGTTGCGCGAGCTCGATTTGAGCGCGCGTCTCGCCAATCGCGGAGTGGCGGCGCGCGGCGGCTTCGAGCAGGCCGTTGGCGAGCAGGAAGCGCGCCTGGGTGACGAGCCCCAGCGGCGCGAAACCGTATTCTTCGGCGGCATCGGCAAGCGTGTCGAAATCGACGAACGCGCTGAGGTCCTGAAGCCCCGGATACCAGAGCGGATCGTCGTGCACGCGGTGACGATAGTGGCAGACCAACGTGCCCCGGCAGCGCGCCGGGTGGTAGTACGCGGGCCGCTCGTAGCCGTAATCGACAATCAGCACGACCGCGCGCCGGCAGGCATCGGCAAGCGCGCGCAGCCACGGCGCCAGGTTCAGGTTGAACTCGGCGCGGTACGGGGCGGGCAAGACGCCGACGTCGCGCTCGACCGCTTCGATCGCGACGCCGAGTACGGCGTCGGGTTCCGTCGCCTGCCACGCCAACGAACCGTCGCGATGACTCACGCCGAGCTCGACCCAGCTGTCGCGTTTTTCGGCCAGCCGCACCGGCATCGCGTCGACTACCTCGTTGGCAATCACGAGGCCGTCGAATTTGCTCGGCAAGCGATCGAGCCACTCGATCCGCGCAAAGGTCTCGGCATCCAGCGCGCTGCCCAACAGCGCCTGCTGGCGAGCGCGCAGGTCAGCGCTGACTTCGAGAATCAGGTATTGCTCGAGTGCCGGTGAGGTGGCGAAGAGCTGCGCGCACAGCCGGCCGCTACCGGCGCCGAACTCGAGGATCCGCGACGCACAGCCCTGCGCGACGAGAGCTTCGAACTGGCGCGCAAGGCAGTCGCCAAACAGCGGCGAGATTTCCGGCGCGGTGACGAAATCGCCGCCCTCGCCGAGCTTGTCGAGGCCTGCCGAATAGTAACCCAGTGCGGGTTCGTAGAGCGCCATTTGCATGAATCGATCGAAGCGGATGACGCCACCGGCGGCATCGATCGCGGCGACGATGCGCCGCCGCAGGCGGTCGCTGTGGGCGATCGCGGCGGCGTCGGGCGGCGGCAGCGCGGCGCCGCCCGGGTCATCCCCGCGCGCCGGATTCATCGGCGTTGCCGCGAACTGGCGTCCGCACTCGAGGATGATATGATGACACTTTGCTCGCTTCGACCTGGCTTGATGTTACTGACCGCAAAAACCGCGCTGGTGACCGGCGCGGCGAATCGCCTCGGCGCCGAGATCGCCCGCACTCTACATCAAAACGGGGCAAATCTCATTATCCACTACCGCCGTTCGGCCGACGCCGCCAAGGCGCTCGTCGCCGAGCTCAACCGCGTGCGCGCCGACAGCGCCGTGGCGCTGGCCGCCGATCTCGCCGATACCGCCGCGATCGACCAACTCGCGCAAGCGGCCTGCAACGCGTTCGCCGGGCTCGACCTGCTGGTCAATAACGCGTCGGCGTTTTATCCGACGCCATTCGGCGAGATCGACGCGGCGGCCTGGGACGATCTGCTCGCGAGCAATTACCGCGCGCCGCTGTTCCTCGCGCAATCCTGCCACCCGGCGCTCCGGCGGGCCGGCGGATCGATCGTCAACCTGCTCGACATCTACGCCGAGCGGCCGCTCGCTCGACACAGCGTCTACGTCAGCGCGAAGGCGGCCAATCGCATGCTGGTCAAGGCGCTGGCGCTCGAACTCGCGCCGGAAGTGCGGGTCAACGGCATCGCACCCGGCGCGATTCTGTGGCCGGACGGCAACGACGACTACGACGAGGACAGGCGCGAGGCGTTGATCCGGCAAATCCCGCTGGGTCGGACCGGTGCGCCGGCGAACATCGCGCAAACCGCACTGTTCCTCGCGACCAACGATTACATTACTGGCGAGATCGTCCACGTCGACGGCGGCCGACTATTGCGCTGAGTGAACGACATGAATCGATTCTGGAGCGAACTCGTCGCCGACCTGGAGCCCTACGTTCCGGGCGAACAACCGCAGGATGCGAGTTATATCAAGCTCAACACCAATGAAAACCCCTATCCGCCGGCGCCAGCGGTCGCCGAACTCCTGCACGGTTTCGCCGCCGACGACCTGCGGCGCTATCCCGATCCCGAAAGCCGCGCGCTGGTTGCGGCGCTGGCCGACTATCACGGCGTCAATGCCGATCAGGTCTTCGTCGGCAACGGTTCGGACGAAGTCCTCGCGCACGCCTTCCTCGCGCTGCTGCAAAAGCCCGCGCCGATCCGTTTCCCGGACATCAGCTACAGCTTTTACCCGGTCTACTGCGCGCTCTATCGCATCGCCTTCGAAACCGTCGCGCTCGACGCCGAGCTGCGCATCGACATCGACGCCTATCTGCAACCTTGCGGCGGCGTCGTATTGCCCAACCCGAACGCGCCGACCGGTATCGCCGTCGGTCTCGACTCGTTGCGCCGACTGCTGGCGGCGCAGCGCGACGCGGTCGTGATCGTCGACGAGGCCTACGTCGATTTCGGCGCCGAGTCGGCAGTCGGGCTGATCGCCGAATTCGACAACCTGCTCATCGTGCGAACCTTTTCCAAGTCGCGCAGCCTTGCCGGCCTGCGCCTGGGCTACGCACTCGGCCAGGCGCCGCTGATCGAGGCCCTGCAGCGGGTCAAGAACTCGTTCAATTCTTATCCCATCGACCGCGTCGCCTGTGCCGCCGGCGTCGCCGCGCTCGGCGACGAGGCCTGGTTTCAGACCAACCGTGGACGGATCATCGCAAGCCGCGAACGCCTCGCCGGTGAACTTGCGCGGCTCGGCTTCGAGGTCTGTCCGTCGGCGGCCAATTTCCTGTTCGTGCGCCACGCGAACGCGCCCGCGTCCGGACTTTACGACGATCTGAAGGCGGCCGGAATTCTCGTGCGCCATTTCGACAAGCCGCGTATCGACGATTACCTGCGCATCTCGATCGGCAGCGACGTCGATTGCGACGCACTCGTCACCGCGCTGGAAAATATCCTTTCCCGATCCGCATAGCGACCGACTTATCGCGGCCCGGCGTCATTGCGAGCGAAGTGAAGGATTCTCAGGGGATCGGGCAGGACCAGGGAGGCTGGTTCGTCGCTTACGCTCCTCGCAATGACCTGGATATCCCGGCGTAATCGTCAATGAAGGCCCGCTTCGCGATTACATCGACAAGTCGATGTAAGTGTCATCCTTCCCTGATTTCGCCTGTCGGGAGCAACCGCCCTCAACCGCGTCGAGGCTAGTCAAGGTCGAGGGGGTACGGGGTCAGGCGCGGGGCGGTCGGCGCCATGCGCTGCCATAGCGCGGCCATGGTTTCGCCCGTCTCCGGGTGCACGAGATCGGGCGCGAGGTCCGCCAGCGGCCTGAGCACGAAAGCGTACTCGAGGATCTCTGGTCGCGGCACACGTAATCCCGGCGCTTCGACGATCGCGTCGCCGTACAGCAGCAGGTCGAGATCGATAGGCCGGCTGGCGAATTTGGGCAGGCTGCGATCGCGGCCGAGGCGGTCCTCGATCGCGTGGAAACTCGCGACCAGCGCGTCGATCGCCTGGTCGCTGGCAAATGCCGCGACCCCATTCAAGAAATCGCTGCCGTCGAAGCCGACCGACGCGCAATCGTAGAACGGCGACAACTCGATTGCGTCGTAGTCGGCGCGCAGCGCGGCAACCGCCGCGCCGATCATCCGCTCGCGCTCGAGGTTGCTGCCGAGGCCGACGTAGACACGCGTCGTCATGCCGGCTTGTCGCCGCGCTCGATGACGACCCCGACCGACTTCGAGCCCCGCACCGCGCCCGGCTTGTGTAGCGTCAGCCGGACCCACGGCACGCCGAACTCTTCGCGGATGATGCGGCAGATCTGTTCGGCGAGGGTTTCGACGAGTTCGTATTCGCTGCGCTCGACGAACTCGATCAGCCGCTTGGCGACGCTTTTATAGGACAGCGCATCATCGATGTCGTCACTCGCCGCGGCCTGCGCGACGTCGGTTGCCATCTCGATATCGAGACTGACGGTCTGGCGAATCTTGCGTTCCCAGTCGTAGATACCGATGACGGTTTCGATCTGCAGGTCGTGAATGAAAACGATGTCCATCGAGCGGTGTCCCGGTTGCCTGACGCAGGCGGCCATCTTAGCCGCTGGGCGAGGCAAAATAAATCGCAAATAGCTGAAAACTGGAAAGATTTTGCCTCCCGGACGGCTTGAATCGCGGCCGGCCTTCTGGTAGAGTTCGCGCCCTCGAAGTATTCAGCCAGCCAACGGAGTCTCCCATGTCCCGGGTCTGCCAGGTAACCGGCAAAAAGCCTGTTACCGGAAACAACGTCTCGCACGCGCACAACAAGACGCGCCGGCGTTTCCTGCCGAACCTGCACACGCATCGCTTCTGGGTCGAGTCCGAGAATCGCTGGGTCAAGCTGCGCGTCTCCGCCAAGGGCATGCGCATCATCGACAAGAACGGCATTGACACGGTCATCGCCGACATGCGCAAGCGCGGCATCAAGTGCTAGGAGGTCTATCATGCGCGATCTGATCAAACTGGTTTCGTCGGCGGGCACCGGCCACTACTACACGACGTCGAAGAACAAGAAGAACACCCCCGACAAGCTGGTGTTCAAGAAATACGACCCGGTCGTGCGCAAGCATGTCGAGTACAAGGAAGCCAAGATCAAGTAGGCGCAAGCCCGCTACGGCATTCCGAAAAAACCGGCCCGGGCCGGTTTTTTTATGCCCGCGAAGAGACGCCGCGCGGGACTTTCATCTCGCTTCCAGTCAGGTATGATTAGCGCGAGTTCAAGGTCGGCCAATTCATGACAGCAGCTCTCGTGCGGGTCGAGAACCTGACCCGCTACTACCAGACCCACCGCGCGATCAGTCACTTGAGTTTTTCCCTCGAAGCCGGCGAGGTGCTGGGCTTTCTCGGACCCAACGGCGCCGGCAAATCGACGACCATGCAGATCATCAGCGGCAATCTCGCGCCGACCGAGGGCGAGGTCAGCATCGCCGGGCACGATATCCTCGAGGCCCCGCGTGCGGCCAAGGCCAGCCTGGGCTACCTGCCCGAGAATCCGCCGATCTACCGCGATGCCAGCGTCGACGAGTTCCTCGACTACTGCGCGCGCCTGCACCGGGTGCCGCGTGGCGAGATCGCCGCCGTACGCGAGCGAGTAAAGGGGCAATGTGGCCTCGACGAGGTCGGCGCGCGACTGATCGGCAACCTGTCGAAGGGTTTCCAGCAGCGGGTCGGTATCGCCCAGGCAATCATTCACGATCCGCCAGTCGTGATCCTCGACGAGCCGACCGTCGGCCTCGATCCGATCCAGATTCGCGAGATTCGCGCGCTGATCAACAACCTCGGCAGCGAGCGTAGCGTGATCCTGTCGACGCATATCCTCTCCGAGGTACAGGCTACCTGCGACCGGGTGCAAATCATTCGCGACGGCAAGCTGATTTTCAACGCGCCGATCGACTCGCTGCAGCAGGGCCGCGAAGCCATCGCCCGCATCGCGCTGCGCCGACCGCCGCCCGAGGCGGCGCTCGCCGGGCTGTCCGGCGTCGACCAGGTCGAGGCGCTGGAGGCCGGCCGTTTCCGTGTCTTCCTGGCGCCGGACGCGAGCCCGGAGACGCTGGTCGAGGCGTCGGTCGGGGAGGACTGGGGCCTTTACGAACTGGTGCCGGAACAACAGTCGCTGGAAGACCTTTTCATCGAGCTGACCCGCGACGAATCGGCGGACGAGTCGTGATCTGGGTCATCGCCAGGCGCGAACTCGCCGCGCTGTTTCTCGCGCCGCTGGCGTGGGTGATCCTCGCCGTCGTCCAGGTCATCCTCGGCTACATGTTTCTCGTCAACCTCGACAATTACTTTTTACTGCAGCCGCAACTGCTGCAACTCGAGAATACACCCGGCGTAACCGATGTCGTCATCACGCCGCTGATGCAGGTCGCGGCGATCGTGCTGCTGATGATCATGCCGTTGATCACGATGCGAACGCTGGCCGAG
>JBFFXR010000087.1:0-12007 GCA_041569645.1 Gammaproteobacteria bacterium | reverse complement strand
GACGCGCGGCACGCCGATCATTGCTATCTCGCGTCGGTGCTCGCCGGCGAGCGCCAGGCCGCGCTCGATGCGTGCCTCGCGGCGCGTTTCGGCGCTGAGGTCACGCGGTTGCGTTCCACGGCCGGCGCGCTCGGTGTAAAGAGTGCCTACACCGAACCCGCCTCGCTCGGCGTCGACCGCTACCTCGCGTTGATCGGCGCCGCCGGGCTCGGCGTCGGCGACTGTTTCATCGTCGATGCCGGCAGCGCGATCACGCTCGATTTGCTGCGTGCCGACGGCACCCATCTCGGTGGCGCAATCCTGCCGGGGATCAACACGTCGCGGGCCGATTTCGAACAGATCTTTGACTATCTCGATTTCACCGATCCGGCGTTCGGTCGCGTCGCCGAACCGGCCAATTCAACGGCCACCGCGATTCATGTAAACTATGCGCGCGATTCGCTGGAGGAACTCTGCATATTGTTGCAGCGCTGGCAGATTCACCTCGCGAAGGATGCGCCCGTGTTGCTCACGGGCGGAGACGCACCGCGGTTCCTGCGTGTGCTCGACCATCCCCTTCGCCTCGTACCCGATCTCGTGTTTCGCGGCATGCGCCGACTGGCGGTGGCATGAGGTTCCCGGGTAGTTGGCCGCTACTCCTGAGCGTCGTTTTCTCCGTATTGCCGTGGCCCCCGCTTGTTGCGCAGAGCCGCGCCGCCGAGCGCTCGAACCTGTTAATCGAGCCAGTGCAAGAACGGAACGAGGCCAGTCGCCGGATTGCGAACGGGCTCGTAGTCGCGGTGGCGATCGAGACCGGTTACGTCGTCGTCGCCGGCGCTTCCGGCGCGGATAAAAATGTCGGCGACGATATCGCCACGCGAAGCATTTGTTTTGCCGTCGGTCCCGTTCGCGACCGCGCACGCGCCGTCGATATCAGCCGCCGCTACACCGCGCGGCAGGTGAAGACCAGGCTCAAAACCAGCCTCGACAAGCACTATCTCGGCATCATGGTGTATGTCGACGGCCACGCGTCACGCGCCGAGGCGAGGAAAACCGCCAGCATGCTGGCCGCGCAGGGGATTCCTGACCACATCATCATAAACCCGGAAGGCCGATTGCACCTGCTGTCGCTGGGCGTGTTCGCCGAAGCTCGAAATGCCGAGCGCCTGCGAGCCCGAATCGAACGCCTCGGATATTCCGCCAAGCACGAACGGCGCTTTCGCGAACGCACCGTATATTTCGTCTTCGGCGAACAAACGGGCGGTGGCGGATTGCCCGAACTGCTCGACGAAAACGATCTGGCCGACGGCATCGTCCGGATTCCGACTCCGTGTTCGCCGGATTGACGAGGATTTGCTGTTGCCCGACTGGCCGGGCCGGGAGCACACCGGTTCAACCGCGGCGGCAATTCATATAGACTACGCGCGGGATACGCTCGAGGAACTGACTGCCCTGGTGCAGCGCTGGCAATATCATCTCTCGCGGGATGCGATCGTTCTGCTCGCCGGCGGCGACGCGCCGCGCGTATTGCGCACGCTCGACCGGCCCGTGCGTCTGGTACCCGTTCTCGTATTTCGCGGCCCGCGCCGCCCGGCGACTGCATGAAAGTCTTTTTCGCTTTACTGTTGTTATTGAACGTCGCGTTCGCCGCGTTTCAGTGGCTCGTGCCATATGATCAGCTGTTCGCCGAGACGCCACGAATCGCCGCCGCCGAGCAGCTGCAGCTACTCGCCGAAGCCGGCACGCAAACGACCGAGCCCGAGCCTGAGCCCGAGCCCGAGCCCGAGCCCGAAATCATCGCCGAGGTCGAAGCCGAGACCGACGCGATAGCCGAGGCGGTCGCGCGCATCGAGCAGGAAATCGAAAGCCAGCGCCAGCCGCTCGTCACCGAGGATACCAGCGACAGGCGTATGTGCTATACGATTGGTCCGTTCAAGGACAAGGCGCGCGCGATCGAACTCAGCGGCCGCTACTCGAGCCGCGACGTCGGCACCGACCTCAAGTCGAGCCTCGACAAGCAATACCTCGGCATGATGGTTTACATCGACGAGCACGATTCGCGAGCGGAGGCGGTCAAGACCGCCAACGACTTGTCGGCGAAAGGCATTCGCGATCACATAATCGTCAAGGAGGACGAACGGCCCTACCTGCTCTCGCTCGGCGTGTTCGGCCTGAAACGCAATGCCGATCGACTCAAGTCGCGAGTCGAAAACCTCGGCTTTCCGGTCAAGACCGAGGCGCGTTACCGCGAGCGCACGATCTACTGGCTTTACGGCGAGCAGTCGAGCGAGGTCGAGATGCACGAGTTGCTCGGCGACGAGGATCTCGCCGACGGCATCAGCCAGATACCGACCCAGTGCTTGCCAACCTAGGCTAAACTTTCTACCATGCAGGCGCTCGCGAAGCGGTCGACACGAATCGCCGCGGGGCGATTGCAACGATCGCGACAGAATTCGATTATGCCGGCGTAGCTCAGTTGGTAGAGCAACTGACTTGTAATCAGTAGGTCCGGGGTTCGACTCCTCGTGCCGGCACCATTTTTTGGCCTGCTGCGCGACTCGATTGCGGCGTTGGAATTTCGCGCGAACCGCTCACGTACTAATCCGTACTGTTCGCGGTATCGCGCGAAATTCCGCCTTGCACTCGAGACGCTCGCGACGGCCAAAACCGTCGTGAGTCAAATTACCCTGATTAGCGCCTTCTCGGGCACCATTTTTGGCCTGCTGCGCGCCTCGATTGCGGCGTTGGAATTTCGCGCAAGACGCTCACGCACTGGTCTGTACTGTTCGCGCCATTGCGCCTGCGCGGCCCGGCGAAATTCCGCCTTGCACTCGGCGCGCTCGCGACGGCGAAAAGCCGTCGATAGTCATTCGTCCAGATTGTCGCTTTCTCGGGTAACAATTTGGCCTGCTGCGCGGCCGGATAGCCGCGTTGGATTTTAGCGCGAACCGCTCCCGTACCGGTTTGTACTGTTCGCGGTATCGCCTGCGCGGCCCGGCGCAAAAATCCGCTTTGCAGCTCGTCGGTCGAATGACGCTTTTCGTCGGTGATAAACGCCAGTTCATCGGACAGCTCGCTCCGCCTGTTGCGTGCTTCTGACTCGATTGATTAGGCTAGCGCGCGAATTGCGAAATTTCTGTCGATGTAAATATTTACAACGTGAATTTTTCCTGTGTTCATCGGGCGGTAAATGGTAGAGGATTAATGAGCCGATAGCAGGGAGAGTCTGCAAATGGACATTGCGCGCTTTGGTAACAATCTACGGATTACGTTTTTTGCTTTTCTGACGCTGCTCGCGCTCGCGGCTTGCGCGCCGGACGACAACAGCTCGTCGGATGGCAACTTCGACTTCGGAACGCCGTCGGATGAATTGACGATCATCACTCCGGCGGACAAGCAATCCGAAGCAACCGGAAGTTTGACTGACGTTTCTCCCGGTACCGCGGGTGCGACGGGCGGCGTCGAACCCTATAGCTTCAGCCACGACGCGCCGGCCAACGGATTACCGCTCGGCACGACAGTAGTCAACTGGACCGTCGTCGATAGCGAGGGCACGCAAGCACGCGGCACCCAAAGTATCACCGTAGCGGACACGACCGCGCCGGTCATTACCGCGCCGGCGAATATCCAGACGGCCTCGACCACGCCTACCACCCTGCTCAATATCGGCATGGCGACCGCCACGGATCTGGTCGATGCGAGCCCAGTTATCGCCAACGACAGCCCTGCGGGCGGCTTTCCCCCGGGCATGACCATAGTGACCTGGACGGCGACCGATACCAGCGGCAATGTCGCGGCCGCGACCCAGTTCGTTACCATTTCGCCGGTGGTACCGGGATCATTGACGCTGACCCCGCCGGCCGCGATTACGCTCGAAGCCACCGCGCCGGCGACCTCGGTGTCGCTCGGCGTCGCGACGGCGAATGGCGGCGCCGCGCCGTATACGATTACCAACGATGCGCCGAGCGGCGGTTTTCCGTTGGCTACGACCACGGTGACCTGGACGGTCGTCGATGCGACCATGGCATCGGCTACCGCGACCCAGGATATCACGATCACCGACACCACCGCGCCGTCGATCAGCGCGCCGGCCGACGTGGCCGCCAATCAGGGGCCGGGGCCGGGAGGCACGCAGGTCAACCTGGGCACCCCGGTGTTCAGCGACCTGGCGGACCCGAATCCGGTGGTCAGCAACGACGTGCCGGCCAACGGTTTCCCGGTCGGCATCACGACGGTCACCTGGACGGCGACCGACGCGAGCGGTAATTCGGCCAGCGACGCCCAGCTGGTAACGATTAACGGTTCGGTTTCGCTGACCCCGCCCGCGCCGGTCACGATGGAGGCGACGGCACCGCTGACCGCCGTAAACCTGGGCAGCGCCGTCGCCAGCGGCGGCACCGCGCCCTATAGCATCAGCAACGACGCGCCGGCGGGCGGGTTCCCCGTGGGCACGACCACGGTCAACTGGACGGCCATCGATGCCGCGATGGAGTCGGCCGCGGCCACCCAGGCGATCACGATAACGGACACCACGGCGCCGTCGATTAGCGCGCCGGCCGACGTCACCGCCGACCAGGGACAGAGTCTCGGCAATACCAACGTCAATCTCGGCCTGCCGACCGTCAGTGACCTGGCCGATCCCAATCCCGTGATCAGCAACGACGCGCCGGCCAACGGTTTCCCGGTCGGCATCTCGGCCGTCGTGTGGACGGCGACGGACGCGAGCGGCAACTCGGCCAATGATACGCAAATCGTCACCATCAATCCGTTCGCTGCCGAAACCTGCTCGTCGATGGTTTCCGAGTTCGTCAACACGATTTTTCCCATCATGGCCACCGCCAGCCCGCAACGCTGCAGCGGTTGCCACGTCGGGCCGACGCCGTTACCCACCGCCAACGGCTGGGCATTTCCGAACGATCCGCCCGATGCGGCCGATTTCGATCTGTTCCGCACGATCGCGGCGATCGACTCCGGCGGACAATCGCTGGTCCTGGCCAAGGCAACCGGAATCGGGCATGCCGGCGGCGACCGCTTCCCGAACCGGCCGAACGATCCCGAGTACGATCTGTTTGCGGACTTCGTCAATCGGGCCGCCGTGTGCGAACCCGATCCGCCGGCGAACACCAGCACAATCGACCGCGGCACCGGCTACGAGCAGCTACACCGGATCACCGCCGCGCTCGGCGCGCGTACGCCAACCGCCGGCGAGATCAATGCCATCGATGCAGCCAACAACGATCAGCAGGCCATCGATGCGGCGCTCGGGCCGGTCATGGACGGCCTGATGAACGAGGACGCTTTCTTTACGCGCGTTCAAGAGATCTATAACGACTTGTTGCTGACCGATCGGAATGCCGGCGATCGCGATGCCGTCGACAATAATTTCGACCTCGACGCTTTCGCCAATCGTGACTACTACGAGGACAACTTCTCGGGTGGCGAACGCAGCGATCTGCGCGAGGACGCGAACTACGGATTCGCGCGCGCGCCAGTCGAACTGATCAAGTACGTGATTCAAAACAATCTGCCGTTCACCGATATCGTCACGGCCGACTATACGATGATCAATCCGTACTCGGCGGTGATTTACGGCAATGACGCCGGCGATCCGAACTTTCCGTTCAGCTCCGATCAGATTCGAGCCAACCACGATCGCGACGATTTCCGGCCGGTGAACAACATCCGCCAGCAAGACAATACCCTGGTACCGGCGGCCGGCGTCTTCGGCACGCATGCCTTCCTCGCCCGCTACCCGTCGACCAATACCAACGTCAATCGGGCGCGGGCGCGCTATATCTACGACTATTTTCTGGGCGTCGATATCGAAAGCCTGGCGGCGCGCGACGGTCTGGACCTGGATAACGTCATCGGCAGCGTGCCGACTTTCGAGGATCCGCAGTGCACCGTTTGCCACGACGTGATGGATCCGATCGCCGGCCTGTTTACCAACCGCGACAATGGTGGCGAGTACGATAACAACAACGTCTTCCAGCATACGCGCACGACCAACGGCGTGCCGCGCATGGTGCCCGCGGGATACTCGCTGCTGCAGGCGGATGAGCTGCCGAGTTCCGAGGAGGACACGGCGCTGCAGTGGCTGGGCAGTCGGCTGGCGCAGGACGATCGATTTGCCGAACGTACGGTGCGTACCGTGTTCAAGGGCCTGACCGGCATCGACGGTAGCAGCGCGTCGACCACTGCATTCGTCAACGAAACCAAGAACCGGTTTGTCGCCGCCAACTTCGATTTCAGGCTATTGGTCAAGGATGTCATTGCCAGCGATTACTTCATGGCGCGGAATCTCGCGCTCGGCGAAGATCCGGACGACTATGCCGACATTGGTGCCGGGCGCCTGATCACACCCGAAGAACTGAACCGCAAGGTTTCGGATATCACCGGCGTCAACTACGAGTGGCGTGGCCCGAACTCCAACAGTGGCCTGCTCGGCAGGCATCGGCTGCTGTACGGCGGTATCGATTCGGACGATGTGATCCTGCGCACGACCGAACCCACCTCGCTGATCGACGGCATTCAGGAGCGCATCTCCAACCAGGTCGCCTGCGAGCGCGTGGTTGACGATCTCTACGGCAGTGGCGCCCTGTTCCCGTTTGCCGACGAAACCGATATCCCGGACGGCGGTGCGGGCGAGAATGCGATTCGCCAAAACATTCAATTTCTGCATCGGCATATCCTCGGTGAGGACCTTGCGCCGAACGATGCTGAAATCGACAGCACATTTCAGCTGTTCATCGACGTCCGCGCCCGGGGCGAGACTGCGATACCGAGCCAGTGCCGCGGCGCCATGAATATCAGCAGCGATGCCAACGGGACCGTCCTACCATGGATGGCGGTCGTTACCTACATGCTTGCCGACTACCGTTTCTTGTACGAGTAGGCGCAGGAGATCACAGGATGAAAAGACGAGACTTCTTAGGATTGACCGCAACGGCGAGCGGGATGCTGCTTTGCGGTAACACCCGGCTGGCGTTCGCGCAGGCGGCATTTACCGGCCCCTACTGGCTGTTCATCGAAGCCAGGGGTGGATGGGACCCGACCAGTTTTTGCGATCCCAAAGGCTTCGGGCTCGGCGTCAACGGCGACATCAACAACTACGACCAGAATGACATCGGTCAGATCGGCAATATTCGCTATGCGCCGCCACCCGATTCTTTCGCCAACAATACGACGCTGTTCAGGAACCAGGATTTCTTCGAGGCCCACTTTCAGCGTCTGCTCGTGATCAACGGCGTCAACTACGGAACCAACTCGCATTCGGTCGGACGCACTGCCAGCTGGACCGGTTCGCGGGCGCGAAACTATCCGAGCATCGGTGCGCTCATCGCCGCCGAGCAAGCACCGGACCTGTCCTTGCCGATTGTCGCCAACAGTAGCGCCGAAAGCAGCAAGACCAATGGCCTGGTACCACGCTCGCTGGTCAGGGGCGGCGATCTCAACGCGATCCGGGAAATCGCCTTTCCCAACCGGACCAACGTCAACCAAACCAACCAGTATCACTCGAATGCCGTGCGCAACCTGATCGAATCGGCGGCTGCCGCGCGCCGCCAGCGGCAACTCGGCGAGCAGCGTCTGCTGCGAGTTCAGCGAGCGCTCGCGTTGCACAACGCGGCCCGCAATCGCGACGTCTCGTCGTTGCAGAATTTCGTCAACAACCTGAACGCGACGTCGTCGCCGAACGCTTACGTCAATTCGCGCAGCAGCGCCCGGAGCCTATTCAATCAGGCGCAAACCGCCTTCGCGGCCTTCGAGGCAGGCGCGGCCGCGACCGCACAGATCGACCTGGGGGGCTTCGATACGCACGATGACCATGACGCCCGGCACTACCCCCGGCTGATGGATTACCTCGCCGCGGTCGACAACATCATCGACGATGCGATGGTTCGTGGAATCGGCGAAAATCTGATTATCGTCATGGGTTCGGATTTTGCCCGCACCAATAAATACAACTCGGATAACGGCAAGGATCACTGGTCGCATACGAGCATGATGGTCTGGGGAGCGCCGGCTCATTTTCAGGGTAACCGCGTCGTCGGTGCCACCGACGACTTGCAACGATCGATGCGGCTCGACCCGGTAACCCTGGCACTCGACAACAACGGTATCGAGCTGACGCCCGAGTACCTGCACCAGGCGCTGCGATCGCTGGCCGGTATCGATATGAACGTCGGCGTGACGGGCAGCTATCCCTTCGCCGAGCCGGTGCTGGCGATTTTCTGACGGCAGGCTCGAGTACTCGCTCGGCCGGGTCGAATCCGCTCCGAAGGGGTGATTCTGCGCGCGCCGGGTAGATCGACGGTATCCAGCCGGACCGGCAGGGTGCGGTGCCGTCGCGCCGGGGGCGCGGCCCAGCGGCGGGGCCTTCTACCCCAGGGATCCATCTCCTCGTGGTATCACCATTCCCGATTGCCATGCAGTTTCGGCTAAAAAACGATGCGCAGGAACTATAGTTAAACGATAACCGCACCCCGGGATTGTTGATCCCGACACGGACAAGACTCTGGACAAGATGCAAACCATTTCGGCGCCAAGCGCTGCCACTGCAGATAAACGGGAGCCGCTCGGATGGCGCTGATGTACCCCGACACCGGCGTCACGCGGGTAATATTCGCCAGCGGTGCGGAAGAATCGTTTTACGAGGTTTGCCGAAACAGCCTGAGCGACGCCTGGGTGGTTTATTACTCACGCACGCTTTCGACGGTCGACCGCGACAGCGGCATGAAAGACAACGAAATCGACTTCGTGCTCTATCACCGCGCTTACGGCGTGCTGGTCATCGAAGTCAAGGGCGGCCGAATCCGCCACGATACCCACAGCGGCAAGTTTTATTCGATCAATCGTTACGATGAATCCTTCGAAATCAAGGACCCGTTCCAGCAGGCGCTGGTATGGAAGAGTCGCTTCATCCGGGTGCTCAGGAATCGCAATATCAAGGTGCCGGTAAGCCATGCCGTGGCTTTCCCGTCGGTGCACGAAAGCGAGATCGAAGAGTCGGCCGCGATCACTCCGGCGATTGTTATCGGGCGCCAGAAGATCGGATCTCTGGCAAGCGCCCTGAAGAACCTCGTAACCCAGGTACAATCGGCGCGCCACCTCAAGTTCGAGGATGTGTCCGCACCGTTGCATGACATCCTGTGGGGCAAGGATTTCACCAGCAAGTTATTCCTCAAGGACTATCTCGCCAGCCATGACCTGCGGGTAAAAGACGTCGAGGTTATCCAGGAAACGCTGGTGCAGCCGATTGCGGCTTCGCCGCGCCTGGCCATCGAGGGAGAGGCCGGCACCGGCAAGACCCTGGTGGCCATTCTGCTCGCGCGGTACTTCCGAAGCCAGGGCAAACGCGTACTGGTTCTGTCTTCGAATAGACTGTTGAACGAATATCTGAAAAGCGAAGCGGGTAGCGACGTCGAGGTGAAAACCTACATCGAGCTCGGCGAGAGTTTCGGTGTGCATTTATTGAATCCGCCTCCCGACTTCGAAGGCAAGCGCGAAGACTGGAGTCAATACGAAGCGCCGGACAGACTCGTCAATGCCATAGCTGCTTCCGATCGTCGCTACGACGTACTGTTGTGCGATGAGGCGCAGGACGTACAGCCGTTCTGGTGGGATGGAATCGAACAGGTACTCGCCGCCGACGACAGTCGGTTCCTGATATTTTTCGACCGCAGCCAGGGTATTTTCGGTGCCGGCGGCAGTGAACACGGATTCGTACCCGAAGAAGTCTTGCCGATAGCGCAGCCCTATTTCCCGCTCGTTTATAACTACCGCACGACTCGCGAGATCGCCACCTTCTCGAGAAATTTTCGTACCGGGTCGAGAGTCATGCAGAGCCATTGCGGCAGGCTTGGCTACATGCCCGAGATTATCGTCTACGACGATGCGCAGGATTGTCGCGGCAAGCTCGGGCGGCTGTTTCGCAAACTCTTCCGCGAGGAAGAGGTATCGACCGAAGACGTGACGATATTATCGGCACGTAGTCTGAAAACCGACGAATCGGTGTTGAAACCGAAAGATGTCATCGCTCGTTACAAGATGCGTCAATTGCGCGCCGACCGTTCCCGCTCATCGACGGCTGATCCAACCCGAGCGAACAGCGTGAATATGGCCACCATCAGTGGCTTCAAAGGCCTCGAGACCCCGATCGCGATTTTATTGAACGTCAGCGAGTATCGCTTGCCGATCGATAACCCGATCATGTCGAGCCTGATTTATGTCGCCTGTACTCGCGCCAAGCACATGCTCTATGTCATGGTCCAGAAGGACGACCCCAAGCGGGCCGAATTCGAGGCGGCACTGAAAGACATCAAGAACACCGGTGGCATGGTGCTCGAAGGATCCGACGCCAATTTCGAATTCGCCGGAATCGTCAGTCACTACAATCCCGACCGGCTGGGGTGGCTTACGGTCAACGATCCGGCTTTCGAGAAGAGCACCATCATGTTTTTTCCGCACGACGTCAAAACGGCCGGCCTCGATGGGCTGAAGACCGGTGATAAATTGCGCTTCCGTCCCCGCGTCGAGGGTTTCTCGTCAATCGCTACCGATCTGAAACTATTGAATTCGGAACGAGAACAAGACGAGGCAGGCGCGGGCGCCGAGATATCGGAGGGCAGCCCGGTCGAAGGAAATATCGAGAGATTGGACGAGACAGAAGACAGGGCCGAGATGGACGGGCTACCCAAGCCGGATAAAAAATTGCCGGCGGAGCGAGCGAAGTCGGCTTAACCAGGCAGACACGGGCGAAATGCAGTAGGTTTACCGCTCGACTAGACCGGCACCCGAATTGCGTTTGTGATCAAACCGCGGACAGCGAGCGTTGAAAGCTGGCCCGCCGCACCCCCGGTTCGTCGCGATTCCCGGCGACTGTCGTTCTCGTCGCGCTCAATGTCGCACGCGATAGTCCTTCATCCAGTCGTACCTGACTTTCATGTGTTCTATCTGGCGCAGCCAGCGGCGCTGAATCGTGAGTCGGCGCAAACTACGCGAATAATTGGTAATCGGTATTGCCACTTTTTCGCCCAATCCGTCGACAATAAAGGGTTCCAGCGCTCCGCTAGCGTTGATTCGACAGACGATATTCGAGGCATTGATTTCGTAGAACGGGATCAGGTTATCGAACAGGTAGTCTTCGATGGTTTCGATGACCTGCAGATATTCCGGCACCCGATCGCGGTCGTTCAGGGCCATGGTCTTGAGTTTGTCCGCGATCCGACCGTCGGCGTTGCGAATCGCATCGTAGACGTAACCGGTACCCATATTGGTATCGATCGTTCCGAGATAACGACTTATGCGGTCGGTCGGTACCCGGTTTTTCTCCAGCTGCTCGAAAAACCTGATCTCGCGTTGCTGGTGTTTGGACCTTTTCTTGCCGGGCTTCAGCACTTTGACGCAACGGCTCGGGTCGTCGGGCAAGGCATAGACCAGCCGATTGCTTCCCTGACCGATCAGGTCGGTTTCATTGAGTAGTATTTCGGTCAACTTTGATTCTCTTTCGAGCGAGCCAGTCTACAGCATGCACCTGTAGGTGAGAATAAAGGCGGCCTCGGTCTGCCGCTTCCCGACCAGCTACTTCGTGGCCTTTCGATAGGCGTCGATCGATTCGATCTTGCCGTCGACGATACGAATGACGTCGATTCCACGAACGACTCTCGCGCTACCGTCAGCGGAAGTCTCGTCGTAATTCCATTCGGCGAACGCGTAGTCGTCGGCAAACCAGACCCGGCCCTGCCTCGACTCGCCGCCGGATTCGAATTTCAGCATTGCGGCCACGCCCCGCGCGACCTCGTCCCGGCCGCGATAGGTCGTGCCGGGTTCCGGGCCGACCGATGCGCCGTAGCGGCATTCCTCGGACATCAGCCGCATGACGGCGCGAGCATCGGCGCGTTCCCAGGCATCCAGGAAGGCACGCACCAATTCTTTCTTTTGTTCCTCGGTCATTGCAGCTCCGGCGAATATGGAATGTGCAACGGTCTGGCATCTGGATTGCGGGTCATACCGGCTAATATCCGAACGG
>JBFFXR010000086.1:0-12056 GCA_041569645.1 Gammaproteobacteria bacterium | reverse complement strand
GGTGATCACGATCAGCCCGGCGAGCACGACCAGGCGGTCGCGCCGCAGCAGGTTCTCCGCCGCGCGGTCGAACGGGCGCGCGAAACTCACGGTAACCTCAGGCGCGCGCCGCCGGGTGCGAATGCTCGTCGATAATGCCGTGGGGGCCGTAGGTCACGTAGCTGATATAAGCGTAGCGCCCGGCGTGCTCCTGCTCGACTTCGCCCTTCGACCAGAAATCGCTGCTCGCCATTTCGGCCTCGCGAAATTCGAAGGCCGTGTGCAGCTTGATCGCCGCGCGATGCGGTGTGCCGGTGACCGGGTTCTTGATCGGTTCGATCTTCGCTTCCATCATGCCGTCGACCGCGAAGCGTCCGGTAGCGTTGTCGAGATCCCATTCGAAATCGATGTCGGCGAAAACGGGGTCGGGCTCGTGTTCGATTGTCGACGCGTAAATCGCGAAGCCGGTCGTCGGCTCCTGGTCCTCGCCGCCGAGGATCGTGTAGAGTGCATTCAGTTGCTCCTCGTTGGCGCGCTTGTCGATTGCCGACCACCAGGTGCCACCACCCTCGTGTACCGCGCCCGGCCAGCGATAGGCGCCAGCCACGCGCAGGCCATCGAGCGGCACATCGCCGTAATGACCCTCGACGATTTCGATTGCCATGACGCCCTCGCAGGGCGCGCGGGTGGGACGCGCGTTGAACTCGCAGGGACAGCCGTAGTCGCAGCTGCAGGTGGCCAGTTGGCGGGTTTTTATCATCCAGTCGGTGTAGCCCATGGGTATCCTGCCGTTGTTTTTTTGGACAGCCAGTATAGCGACGCGTGTCGGGGAATAGAAAAAAGGGCTCGTTATACCTGTCACGCCATCATAAGTTCAGATTATGAGGCTTGCCGGCGCGACCCGGGCAAGCGGACGACGCGCGCGGCGCCGGTTGCAAGCGCAACGCTGGCGGGGATCGCGGTTGCCGATCAGTTGTGGTCGGCGTATGGTGAGAGGTTCCGGAGAGAGGCAGTTGAAGGCAGGTCCCTCCGGCAACGGCAAACCGGAGTGATGCAATGAAGGCTCTCATCCGGCTGTTCCTGGCGGGCTTGATCGTCGTCGGCGCGGCCACCGCCGAATCCATTCCACAAGACGTGCTTGCGGGCCTTCAGGCTCGGGCCGCCGAAACGCATCCGGGCAATCACGCCGAGCAACAGCGATACATTCGCGAACAATCCGACGCGTATAGAACGATCGAAGCCTATTCGAACCCGAAAGTTCCTGCGCAGGTCATCGACCGGATCCGCGTCAATGTCGCGGTCAACCATCCTTTCGATTTCACCCGCCAGCTGTATTTTCTCAACCAGCAGACGAACCTGTTCCTGCGCTTCGGGCTGGTATCGTCGCACGTGTTGCCGCCCCGGGTCGTCGACTGCGAAGACCTGCAATGGCGGCTCGCGGTGCGCGGTCAGCCGGCGACCTACCGTGGCACGGTCAAGCCGGGCACGGCCGATATCATCTACATCGAGGTGCGCAAGGGGCAGCGGTGGTCGGGCAGAATTTCGCCTTTCCGAATCCGGGTGGCGCCTGGGAAGTCATGGTCTGGGGCGATCACCTGATCAAGCGCTCGCACCGCGAAATATTTTACTGCGAGAAATACTGAGCAATCGCTGACCTTAGCACGACCGCCAACCGGGTCCGGGCTTGCCGCTGCGCGGTGTCGTTTCCACCCTTGGCGACAACTTGCCGGGCGGAACGGATCGATCTCGGTCAATCCGGTCGAAATTTGCGGATTGGTCATTGCCGCTCGTTAATCTTCGATTCAGCCTGCCGTCAGGACAATACCGCAGGCCGCGCGTGCACCGGTCCGAGGATCCGTAAATAAAGTAAACATTCCGCTGTTAAACGGTGACGCGACAGGTATCATCGCGCGCTTCGATTTTTTTAACCTACGGGAACAATTCGATGAAGAATCTACTGCCTGGTATTTTACTCGCAATATTCATTGCCGCGCCGGCTATTGCCGGCGACTACGGCGCCGATACCGGTCGCTTGATCGTGGCGGACGCTCACTCGGACGAGCAAAACGAAAACCGCGGAATCGGTGACGAACGCTCGGAAGAAGCAAGGCAGTTCGGTGACCAGGAGCATGGCAAGAAAAAAGGGCACGAAAAACGCGACGATCGTGACAAGAAGGACAAGAAAAAGAAGAAGAACAAGAAGGACAAAAAAAAGGATAAGGATAAGAAAGATAAGAAAAAGAAAAAGGACAAGTCCAAGTCGGATGACGATGAGGATGACGACGATAGCGAGGAAGACGATGACTCGGATGATGACTCGGACGATGACTCGGACGACGACAAGGACGACGACAAGGACGACTGATTCCGGTTAGATCGGCCGGGACCCGAGCCATCGCGCGGGAACGGATGCCCGCGGGTTCTCCTCAAACCGTGATTTCCTTCGGGTCGCGGATCATATACGCGACCACCGATGACTGCTTGCCGTGCAGGCTGATCGTCATCGACGGGAAACTCCGCAGGTCGATGCCGGCCTGCCGGGCGACGTCGTCGCTAATGATCGCCACGCATTCGAGCGCCTTCGAGTGGGTTTCGAGTCGCGCGGCGGCGTTGACGCAGTCGCCGATGGCCGAGTAGTTCGGCGAGGTCGGCGGCCCCATCGTACCGACGATCGCCGGCCCGCAGTGCACGCCGATGCCGATCCGGAGCGGTTCGTGCAACTCGGCGGCGAGTTCGCGATTGATCGCATCGACGCGCGCCTGCATGGCGACCGCTCCGGCAATCGCGTCGCGGCAACCCTGCTCGAGGCTGCGCTCGAGGCCGTAAAGCGCGAGCAGGCCGTCGCCCTCGAATTGCGCGTAGTGGCCGTCGGTTGCGTTGAGCACCGCGGACATCTCGAGAAAGAATCGATTGAGAATGAACAGCACGTCGTACGGCAGGTGCCGCGTGCTGTACTGCGACGAGCCGCGCAAATCGACGAACAGCGCGACCACGTCGCGTTCCTCACCGCTGACGCCACCCTCCTTCCAGCGGCCGCCGACATCGAGGTCGGGCGGCAGCAACGGCGTTATCTGGATTTCCCCGCGCGGACGGGTCTGGCAGGCGAGGCGCACGTTGGGGGCCGCGCCGATTCGATCGAGCGCATGCTGCTCGAGCGCCGACGGCGGGTCGAGCGCGTCGCAACCCGCACCGACGCGCACGCGGCAGGTCGTGCAGCGCGCGCGGCCGCCGCACAGCGAGGCGTGCGGAATGCCGTGGCTGCGCACGATCTCGAGTATCGTCTGCCCCGGTTTGCCCTCGAGTACCCGGCCGTTGATGTGTTTGACGATCGCGCCGTCGTTATCGGGCTTTACTTGTCCGCGCAGCAAACGGGCGAGCAGCGTCAGCGACAACAGGCCCCAGAAGCCGATCAGAATCGCATCGCGCAGGCGCTTGTTGGCCGGCTGGAACGGCCGCGAGCGCGGTGGGGCCTCGCTGTCGGCGCGGCCGAGCAGGTACTGCAAGCGGTAGCGGTCGAGGTAGGCCGGCTGTGCGGATTCGGACTTCCAGACCTGCAAGTCGTTGCCGACGCGCAGCAGTGACAGTGCGACCAGTAACGGCAGCAGAATCACGATCGGATAGAGTAGCAGCGACCAGGCGCGGTAGCCGTGCAACAGGCGGAAGAAAAAATGCAGCCCGACGACCGCATGCCCCCACGCGATCAACACCAGTACCGCCTGCTTGCCGAGCTCCCAGTTGTAGCCGAGTATGCCGGCCAGCGCGTATTCGTAATTGATGTCGTAGCCGAGCAGCACGCGCGCGCCGAAGGTCGACGCGACGTGACTGGCGAGCAACGGCACGATTGCGAGCCCGAGCCCGAGCTGCACGGCTTCCCAGGCCGGCATGCGCAGCGTCGCGCGCCGGTACAGCGAGATCAGCGCGAGCGCGAAGTGCGTCAGCAGCGAGCCGTAGAGCAACACGCTGCCGAAGGCGCTGCGCCAGAACGGCGTAACCACGCGGCGCATCGCTTCCATCGCGTCGAGCGATACCAGACCGAGGCTGTGATTGGTCAGGTGCACGGCGATATAAAATGCGAGGACCATCCCGGTCGCGATCCGCAGGCGGCGCTCGAGCAGGGTCAGTCGAATCACGATTTCATCCTCGCTGCGCTACCCGCGAAGGTCGCCGTCGGGGTGGCGACGTCCCGCGGCCATGGCACTTGTCGTCTCCCCGGATCCAACCCTGGGTTGTGGCCTTGCGTGATGCTCACCTGGGGCAACCGGATATTCGAGGACTCTAGCCAATAGACTCGCAGCGGGAAGGGTAGTTCTGAGGCAAGTGTCGCAATCGTTCGAAGCGAGCGCCCACGAGCGGCGCCCGGGGGCGAAACTGCGTTGGCCCTTGGGTCGGTACGCCAACGCGGCGCGATCGCCTGGCTGGCATTGCCGGCGACCGAACCGGTAGACTAGAATCCGCCGACCCCGGAGGAAAATATGATCCCGAGCTTTCGCAATACGATTGTCATGTTGATCGCCGTGCTGGTGCTTGCCGGCGGATGCGTTACGATGCCAAAGGATTTCACCCAGCCGACGGTGTCGCTGATCTCGGTCTCGCCGCGCGATGCCGAGGGCCTGTCGCCCGAATTCGATGTCGTGCTGCGGATCACCAACCCGAATCGCAAGCGGCTCGAGATCGGCGGCCTGTCGTACCGTATCCGGCTGGACGGCAGCGAGGTTATCGACGGTGTCGCCAGCGAATTGCCGCCGATTGCAGCCTACGGCGAGGCCGAGGTCAAGGTGCGCGCGCGGGCCAATCTGCTCGGAGGAATAAATTTTCTCGCTGGTCTTTTGGCTAATGCCGACCGGCCGATCGATTTCGAGTTGGTCGCGCGGATCGATGTCGGCGCTTTCTACCCGGTCATTCAGATCGAGCGGCGCGGTCAGCTGACCTTGCGTTAGCCGGCGCCGCGTCAGCCAGCCGGACGGTCGTGAAGCGCCGGGGCGATTGCCCCCGGGTGCATTTGCTCGGGCTTGCGCGCGAGCACGATCGAAATTTCATTGACCGCATCGACCGGGTAGAGCGGGTGATAAAACATTTCCGCGAGTCTGAACAGTACCCGGCTCGAGACGATGCGCAGGCCGGTCTTGTCGTCGAGTTTCGACGCGACCCAGCCCGAATCGAGCGCCCAGCTGCGCACGTCGTCGAAGGATGCAAAGCGAACGGGTTGGCGGTGCAGGTGTTGACTGACGATTTCGAAGCCCCGATCGCGGAGCATATCCAGGCAATGGTCGTGATCGCGCGGAGTGTGCGCCTTGTTCAGCGAACGTTCGACGCGAAACAGTTTACTTGCGCGGCGGAAACGGCCGGTGTGCAACTCGATCAGCGAGCGCTGCGTCGAGGTTGCCAGCGATAGCAACCCGCCGGGCCGCATAACGCCGTGGGCGGTAGCCAACAGCTGGTCGGCGTCGATGAAGCTTAGCAAAAAATGACTCAGCACGAGATCGACCGAGTTGGCAGGAACATGTTCGGCGGCGTGCGCCGCGTCGGAATGGACCAGTTGCACGGTGTCGCCGAGCTTGCGTCGCGCCTGCGTCAGCATGCCGCGCGAGACGTCGAAGCCGGTGCAATCGCCAAACTCGATGCGGCGGCGCAAGTCGCGCAGCGCGTTGCCGGTGCCGATGCCGAAATCGATCGCGTCGACCGGCCCGGCGCCCGCCAGTTCGGTGGCGATCTGGTCGACGCAATGCGCGCGCGCGTTGGCGTAGATCCCCGACCAGTCGCGATCGTAGCGGCTGGCGACGCGGTCGTAGAGCTGGCTTACCATGATACATTCCCTCGCGTGACGGCAGTTACGGCGCAGCGTGCGCCTCTAGGGCATGCGTTACAAAGTGAATCGTCCAAGTTGCGGTACGCTGCACTCTGAGGTTCGGCCAACAATACCATGGCAGGCGAGCGCGGCAAAATCGGATTCGAAATCGGGGAAATTCGACTCCGGCGCGGCTCAGAAATGCTTGACGTTCGGCGCGCGGCGCAATTCGTCGAAGACCTTCACTTCCCATGGCCGGATCGCCATGACCAGGCTGCAGCCGAAGCGTTCGGCGAGCGGCAAACCTTCGGAGTCCCGGCGTAATTCGTGCGCGTCCTCGGCAAGACGCTTGAACTTGCGGATTATTTCGCCGTTGGCGTCGCGGGAAAACATCCCCGAGACGAAGATCCGGAACTCGCCGGGGCCGTTGAAAGACGAGTCGAAGAATTCGGACTGCACGGTGCGCTCGTAGAAGCGCTGGATTGGCCCGTCGGGGATCAGCTTGAAGTTCTCCGAAATCATGAGCTTGACCCGGTTGCCCGGCTGTAACTCGAGGATCTTCATCCGGTCCAGCCGCGCGAGCAGGCGGATGCCCTCGGTTTCGGAAATATCGTAAATATCGATGATTTCCGAGAACTCGAGCTTGTTCAACAGGAAGTGCGCCATCAACAGCAGCTTGAGGTCGGAGACGAGTTCCTTTTCCTGTTCGAGCGTCAACTGCGAGGTCAGCTCGATGTCTTTTTCCATCTGGTGGACGAGATCCGAGATTTCGAGATGCAGCAGGTCGCACACCTGTTCGATGCGCTCGAGCGTAAACGACCTCTCGGAAAACAGCCGTTTGACGCTGGCCTCCGACAGCTCGAGCTTGCCCGCGACGTCGCGGTAGGTGAGGCGCTGCTTGCGTAATTCCCGCTTGAGCGTTTCGACGATCAGCCGGGTCTGGGACATTGTATCGACCTCCGATACGAAAAGTCGCAGGCTTCGAGCTGCTGTTCTAGCCGGCAAAGGCATACAGTTTACCACGATGTGTTATCGTGGCCTCCGGCAACCGCGGGGGGTACGAGATGGCGATCGAAAAATCGAACGATCCGCAAGCATTCGCCGAATTCGAGCATCGGGGCTGGGATGCCGTCAGCGACGGTTACGCCAGGCATTTCGCTCCGCTGACGCGTCAGGCGGTCGAGCCGACGCTCGAAGCGGCTGGCGTCGCCGCTGGCATGACCTTGCTCGACGCTTGCTGCGGACCGGGCGTGATCGCGAGCGCGGCGCTCGCGCGCGGCGCGCGGGTGAGCGGGATAGATTTTTCCGCCGAGGTCGTCGCGCTGGCGCGGCGCGAGGTCGCCGACGCCGAGTTCCAGCAGGGCGATGTCCAATCGTTGCCGTTTGCGGACGATCGCTTCGACGCGGTGGTCTGCGGATACGGCATTATTCACGTTCCCGATCCGGCGCGCGCGCTGGCCGAGCTTTGCCGCGTGCTGAAGCCAGGAGGTCGCGTCGCCGTCAGCGTCTGGGAGCCGCCGCTGCCGGGCAACGGTTTTGGCTTGCTGTTCGGCGCGATCAAGCGCCACGGCGATCTCGATGTGCCGCTACCCCACGGGCCCGATTTTTTCCAGTTTAGCGACGCCGGCCGGTTATCGGCGGCGCTCACCGAAGCCGGCCTGCGTGACGCACACGTCGAGCGGGTCGAACAATACTGGGAGTTCGATCATGACCACGGCCTGGTCGATGGCATCATGGAGGGTGCGGTACGCGCGCGGGGATTGATTCTTGCGCAAAGCGACGAGGTTCGCGAGCGCATTTTCGCCGACATCGTCGCCGGCATGAAACCGTTCGAAATCGGCGACGGCGGCTATCGGCTGCCGATGCCGGGATTGGTCGGCGCCGGCGTCAAGTAGCGCTTCAAGGCGCTGGCCGGTCGGCCGATAGCGAAGCATAACGGGCCCGGCTATAATCGCGCCGGCAAGACCAGAACCCTGGATAATCGCTTACCGTGAACAAGAACGTCAGCAGCCGCAGCACGCTCGAAAAGGCCCTGCGCATCAATCTCGACGAGAAAAAATATGGCACCATCGTCGAGATCGGCGCCGGCCAGGAAGTCGCGCGGCATTTCTTCAAGACCGGCGCCGCGGCCGGCACCATCGCCAAGACGATGTCGGCTTACGACATGAGGTTTTCCGACGCGATCTACGGCGTGCAGGAAGACGGCCGCTACGTCAGTCGCGCGCGACTCGACGCGATGCTGGAGAAGGAATTTCAACTGATCCTCGACCGCGTCGGCACGTCGCGCTCGAAGGCATCGCGCTACTTCGCCTACGCCGCGACGGTCGCGGCGAAGAGCTACAAGGGCGACAACGAGTGCCATGCGTGGTGCGGTATCCGCATGCAAATGTATCCGAAGGCCGAGCCTTCCGACGTGCTCGTGCACGTGCGCATGCGCGACGACACCGCCGACCGGCAGCAGCAGGCGCTCGGCGTGTTCGGCGTCAACCTGATTTACGCGGGCTACTACTATTTCGAAAATCCGCGCACGATGATCGATTCGCTGACCGACAACCTCGACCAGGACCGCATCGAAATCGACTCGATCGAGTTCTACGGCCCGTATTTCGAGGACGTCGACAACCGCGCGATCAACCTGCACCTGATCCGAGCTTGGAAGACGCGCGCGATCATGTACAAGCCCGACGGCTCGGTGGTCGTGCCGGCGGAAATGCTTTACAAGAAGAACGTGCTGACGATCCGCGGCTCGTTCAGACCGGTCACGCGGCTCAACGTCGATATGATCGAGCAGGGCATGAAATTTTTCACGAGCATGGACGGCGTCGGGCTCGACAACAGCGTCGCGCTCGCCGAAATATCGCTCAACGACCTGCAGGGCAATGACCTGATGGTCTCCGAGGAAGACCTGATCGCGCGCGTCGATCTGCTCAATTCACTCGGCTACAGCGTGCTGATTTCCGACTACACGCGTTACTTTTCGCTGCGCGCCTACTTTCGCCAGTTCACCAAGATGCAGATCGGCATCGTCGTCGGCATCGTCAATATCCGCCAGATCTTCGATGAGAAAAGCTACCGCGGCGTCGAGGGCGGTATCCTCGAGGGTTTCGGCAAGCTTTTTCCCGACCACACGCGGCTGCTCGTCTACCCGGAGAAGAGTGCTTCCGGCGAATTTGTCGACTACAGCAATATCATCCTGCCGGAGAATCTGCAGCACCTGTACAGGCACTTGCTGGTCAACAACTTCATCTTCGGTATCGATTGCAGCGATCCGGCGCTGTTCGAAATCTACTCGCGCGATATTCTGAAGCAATTGCCTGACGGCCGCGGCGAATGGGAGCAGTGCCTGCCGCCCGGGGTCGCCGAGCGGATTATCGAGAACCGCTACTTCGGCTATCGCGACTGAGCGCGACTATCGGCCGCCCCCGGTGGTTACCGGCCGAATCCGATTCGCTACATAAAAGAGCCCGGGCGGAGCCGGGTTCGGGGCAGCGTTGCTACTGGTTGTAGTTGTCCGAAACGAAGTCCCAGTTGACGATTTGCCAGAAGGCCTTGAGATAGCTCGGCCGCGAATTGCGGTGGTCGAGGTAGTAGGCGTGTTCCCAGACGTCGCAGGTCAGCAGCGGCTGCTTGCCCTCGGTCAACGGATTGCCGGCGTCGTCGGTGTTGACTATTTCGATGCTGCCGTCACCGTTTTTGACCAGCCAGGTCCAGCCGGAACCGAAGTTGCTGAACGCGGCGTCGGCGAACTCGTCGCGGAAGTTGTCGGGGTTGCCGAAAGTCCGGTCGATGACCGCGGCGAGGTCGCCGCGAGGCTCGCCGCCACCGTCGGGACTCAGGCAGTTCCAGTAAAAGCTGTGGTTCCAGACTTGCGCGGCGTTGTTGAAAATGCCGCCGGCCGGTGCCTTGACAATGATATCTTCGAGGTCCATCGACTCGAAGTCCGTGCCTTCGATTTTGGCGTTGAGTTTTTTCACATAGGAAGCGTGATGCTTGCCATGGTGATATTTCAGCGTCTCGGCCGAGATGTGCGGCTCGAGCGCATCTTTCGGGAAAGGAAGGTCGGGAAGTGTGTGTTTGCTCATTGATCTCTGCTTTGGTTGCTGAAATTTCGGCTCGGGAAAGACTACGCGAGTAGCGCAGGCATGGATCACCAGTGGCCGTATTTTGGCACTTTGAGTGCCTGGTGGGCGGCTTTTTACGGGATTACATCAATATAATGATACCATGCTCTGAAATTTTTTGCATCGGTCGGAAACCGCTGTCGCGATCCGGCCGGCGTTGCAATGCGTATCGGTACCCCGAACGAGTCGTGGTCCGCAGGGCGGAAACCGATTGGTCGAAGCGCGTCGGCAGCGCAACCGGGAGGCATGCAGCGATAATTTCATGAGTATCATCTGGATGGGTTTCATCGCCAGCTTCGTCGCCGGACTTTGCTCGGGGCTCGGCGCGGTCGGGGTATTTTTCATTCGCAGGCTTTCGCCACGGCTCGAGGATGCGCTGCTCAGTTTCGCCGCCGGCATCATGCTCGCGGCGTCGTTCTTTTCGCTGATCCTGCCGGCGATAGGCTACGGAGAAAACGAGTTCGGTAGCCGCGAAGCGGCGGTGCTGGTCGTGATCGGCGGACTATTGCTCGGCGCCGGCGCGCTTTACCTGATGCATCGACACGTGCCGCACGAGCATTTCATCGTCGGCCGCGAGGGCCCCGAGGCGAACGCGGTCAAGCGCATCTGGCTGTTCGTGTTCGCGATTACGCTGCATAATTTTCCCGAAGGCATGGCGGTCGGCGTCGGTTTCGCCGGCGGCGACGTCGCCAACGGGACGAGTCTCGCGACCGGCATCGGCGTGCAGAACATACCCGAAGGTCTCGCGGTCTCGGTGTCATTGCTCGCGATCGGTTACTCGCGCCTGCAGGCTTTTCTCGTCGGCATGCTGACCGGTCTCGCCGAACCCGTCGGCGGGTTGTTCGGCAGCGTCGCGGTATCCTTCGCCGGCCCGCTGATGCCGTGGGCGCTGGCCTTCGCCGCCGGCGCGATGCTGTTCATCATCTCCGATGAGATCATTCCCGAGACGCATTCGCGTGGCTATGAAAACCTCGCGACCTTCAGCCTGCTGGTCGGTTTCGCCTGCATGATGTACCTGGACGCGACGCTGGGTTGAAAATTCAGATTCACCGGCCAATCCGCAACGAGAATTGACGCTTCCCAGGCTGATATCTGCTACCGGGTAACGACGAGTCTCGTTGTCTCAGGTAGGATGTTGCATTCGCCGAGTTGGAGGATAGGTATCGAGCGTGACTAGTTCCCACGTTTCGCTGATCGGTTCGTGTTTGATCTGATTAGCGCAAAGCGCGATCATATCGAGGCCATGCTTTGCCCGGCTTCGCAGCGCGGTTTCGAAGATCGTTCGTTCGTTACGATTTGGACGTTCGGGTTGCTGGTGCTTTTTTTGTTGGCGCCCGGATGTGCAACTGGACCGAAACTTAAACCGCTCGTCGATTCGACGCAACGTTTCGACGGAATGGGCTTTTCCGTACTACCGCCACGAGGCGACGGATGGTTCATTTCTCTCGCGAGCGAATACGGGGTTTCATTTTTGAGAAGTTTGCACAGTGGTGACCTTCCTGATCGGGGTTGGCGCACTCTCTCGTTGAACTTGCTAGTAATGAATCCCGAGCACTTGACGTCCGTGGAAGAAGCTCATCAGTTTCCCACGGCACTCGAAGAGCTTATGACGGCGAGGTTTACGGGGGGCAGATTCAGGTTAATCGAGGTCAAAACGAGGCCTTTCGGCGATAGGCTGAATTTCTGCAGTGAGTACGATTTCGTCCAGCAGGAGAAGCACAATCCGCGCGCACCGGGAGTAGTTTTAGCGATCAGGGCGCATGGCTTTATCTGTTTTGATCAATCGGGAGAATTTTTGCTCAACGCGCAGGTATCTGAGAGAAGGCCCGAGGGAGAGCCCTCGGAATTGATGGCGTGGATGGAAATCTCGGGCGAGGAATTCTTACGCAACGTCGAAATATCGCCACTGCGCAAGTAACTCGGTTTGGTGCTATATGGACCGAGAATAGCGCATCGGCCAAGAATGCGATATTGCATGGAGATTCGATATTATCAGTGACCCAGGCAAAGCGGGTGCGCGATTTATCTGACGCCTTGGGATAACCGGCAGATTCGCCCAAACTACACGCGCGAAGCGGATCAGTACAAGTAGTCGCCGACGATTTCTACCAGATAATCGAGCCATTGCGCCGGCACCGGTTCGGTTAGCTCGGGCGATACGGCGAAATCCC
>JBFFXR010000085.1:0-12078 GCA_041569645.1 Gammaproteobacteria bacterium | reverse complement strand
GTGTTGAGCTGCTTGCCGTCGCCGGTCCAGCACATCGACATCCAGGCGTCGCCGTTACGCAGCGGCGGCTGGTAGTCGCTGTTGATCGCGAACAGGTGCGGCTTGACCTCGAGCAGCAGTTTCTCGGCGTCGGCGAGTTCGGCGGGGTCGACGGAGTTGAACGAGTAGCCGAAGTACTTGAGCGCGTTGCCGATCGTCGTCAGCTGGTAATCGTGCACCATCGTGCGGCCGGAGTAATCGGCCTTGGTGCGATCCCAGAAGTCTCTCCAGCTCGTCATGCGTTTGCCTTTGTTGTGCTTGTTGTTGACGACGAAGCCGGTCGTGCCCCAGTTCTTCGGCACCGCGTAGACCGTGCCGTTGACGGTGCCGGCGTCGGAGAAGCGCGGCTCGAACGCACTCGCCTTGTAGTTGGGCAGCTTCGACAGGTCGAGCGGTTCGATCAGCTTTTCGCCGACGTAGGTGGTGATCGTGTAGTTGGTTGGTACGAACACGTCCCAACCGCTGCCGCCGGCCTGCAGCTTGGCGAGCATTTCCTCGTTGGAGCCGAATACGTTGACCTGCACGAACGCGCCGGTGGCCTGGGTGAAGGCTTCGAAGTTGGCCGGCTCGTGGTAGTTCGGCCAGGTCGCGAGCACGACGCGGTCGCCGATGTTGGGCGCGGCCCAGGCCTTGCGCGGCACCAGCGACGGCACCGCGGCGGCCATCACCGCACTGGCCATGCCGAGACCGGTAACGCCGAGAAACTGGCGCCGGCTGATCGAGCCTTTCTGGTAGCGCCGAAGTTGCTTGATGAACTGCTTGCGGGTAATTGGCTTGTTGTCGTCTGACATCTTGCTCTCCTGTTGGTCGCTTGTCGGGGTTGTGCGTTTACATCGCATTGTCGAGCAGCAGCGCGGCCGCCCGGCTCCAGCAGACGTAAATCTTTTCGTTAACTTCGAACGGGGTTTCGCTGGCCTCGGCCTGGCGCGGCGACAGCGCCAGGAATTCGCCGAAAGCGTCGGCGTGCAGCAGGTACTCGGTGTGCTCGCCGAGAAAAATCCGGTTGCGCACCTCGGCCTCGATGACGATCGCGGCATCGTCGGGCAGCCGCGACGCGTCGCGCGCCAGCACGATCTGTTCGGGCCTGACGCTGAGCGTGACCGGATGACCGGGGGCCAGCGGCTCGCCGCTCGCGGGCCGGTCGACGTCGAGGCCATGGCCGTTGTCGAGCCTGACCCGCTGGCGGCCAGGGTCGTTCGATTCGACCACGCCGTCGAAAAAATTGGACTTGCCGACGAAATCGGCAACGTAACGATTCGCCGGGCCGTCGTAGAGCTCGCGCGGGCTGCCGACCTGCACGATCGCGCCCTCGCGCATGATGCAGACCCGGTCGCTCATCGACAGGGCCTCTTCCTGGTCGTGCGTGACCAGCACGAAGGTGATGCCGACGCTGCGCTGCAGGTTCTGCAACTCGATCTGCATTTCGCGGCGCAACTTGCGGTCGAGCGCCGCCAGCGGCTCGTCGAGCAGCAGCACCTGCGGCTCGTTCACCAGTGCCCGCGCCAGCGCGACGCGCTGCTGCTGGCCGCCGGACAGTTCCCAGATGCGGCGCTTCTGGTAGCCGTCGAGCCGCACCAGGTCGAGCGTCTGGTCGACGCGCTCGTCGATGACGGTTTGCGGCAGCTTCGGCGACGCCTGCCTGAGGCCGTAGGCGACGTTGCGGGCGATGTTCAGGTGCGGGAACAGGGCGTAGTGCTGGAATACCATGTTGACCGGCCGCTTGTAGGCCGGCACGCCGTTGACGCGTTCACCCTGCAAAAACACGTCACCCTCGGTCGGTTGCTCGAAGCCGGCGATCATGCGCAGCATCGTGGTCTTGCCGCAACCCGACGGACCGAGGAAGGACAGGAACTCGCCGCTTTGAACGTCGAGATTCAGGTCCTTCGCGGCGACGACGTCGCCGAAAAGCTTGCTGACCCCGTGAAAAGAGACAACCGGCCGGCGCGGATCGGGCGATCCCACGCTTATCCTCCTTCGAGATGGTTTTCTTGGTATATCGGTTCGAAGTGATATACCCTCTGTTTCGACTTATCATACTGAAACGCCCGTTTCGATGTATATATACGATTTCATATACATGATTGCGGATAGCCCGGCGGCGAGGTAGCCGGTGAAGGTCGACTGGAACGCAGACCTGGCGCGCACGATTGCCGCGATCGGTACGCCACAGTTTCACGAGACGCTGGTCGCGACGCTGCAGGGACTGGTCGAGTTCGACCAGTCGGTCATGTTTGCGTACTACCGCGACCTGCCGCCGATCGACTTGTACGATAACTTTTCCAAGCGCAAGCATCACATTCACGTCACCGTCTACCAGGAGGGGCCTTACCTGCTGGACCCGTTCTTCCTCGCCTGCGCGCAAGGCGTCGACTCGACGCTCTATCGACTCAAGGATCTGGCGCCCGACCGGTTTTACCAGAGCGAGTATTTTCGTTCTTACTATGCGCAGACCGGGCTCGCCGAGGAGATTGGCTACTTCGTCGATCTGCCCGAGTCGGTCACGGTCGTGGTCTCGCTGATGCGCTCGGGCAAGTATTCGACCTACAGCGCGCGCGAATTTCGCAAGCTCAGGGAGGTGGCGCCGATCGTCAGCGCGCTGGTGCGACAGCAGCACGCGGACCTGTACCAGCGGTTTTCGAGCTACGACGGCGACGAGGAGCAAAGCGGCATCCAGCGTTACATCGATCATGCCTTTCGCACCTTCGGCAAGAACGTGCTGACGCCACGCGAGCGCGACGTCGTCGAGTACGTGCTGAAAGGCAACTCGTCGGCCGCGATCGGCCGCCTGCTGAACATTTCCGCCGGCACCGTGCAGATACATCGCAAGAACATCTACCAGAAACTCGGTATCAATTCCCAGGGCGAGCTGTTCTCGCAGTTTATTGACGGGCTGACGTCGTGAGCGGTCGTCGGCGCGGCGTTGCGCCAACCGGTTCTCGCCCTCGGGCGTTACCGCGGTAACGTCCTAAAAAAACCTGGTGGTCAATGGTGATTGGATGGCGAGTCGGGCGATGTCGCGACTGGCTCCCTAGTTTTCGTTCCCTCGGTTACGTTTTATCCGCTGCCCGACGATAACCCGGGCGCCGCCATAGCTCGCGTCTTTGCCGCCGATCCGGAAGGTGTCGACGAAGGCGACGTCGGCATCGTCTTCGAAAACGATGGTGTAACCCGCGTCTTCGAATTCTTCCTTTGCCTTGGCCGCGCCGACGGCGTCGTCCTTGAATACGATCTTGATGGCAATCATGGTGATAGTTGGCCTCCTTGCATTTCACATTTCTCCATCGGGAAAATCATGCACCTCGAGTTTGTGCAGTTATCGATCGCGTTTCCGGTCAGACTCGAATCGAACAAGAGTTTACTGGTGCTCAACTGATCGCTGTTAACAACTCGCAACTCTGGGGGTTGCGAGAAACTTTTAAAAAAATGCCCTGCGTGCGTCCCTGGGAGAGCAGCTTGCAGGGCAACTGTGATTACCGCCCGATGATTAATACCAAAGTCGTATGCGAAAGAATACGGCGCCGGCCCGGTTTCAGAATTTCTGACGCTTTTTTGACGCTTTTCTCACGAATTCGAGCTGTCGCGGGTCACGGTATCAGCTACCGGTGCCGCATCGGCGACAGCGACCTGAACTGCGTGAATCCGAGTTTGCTCGGGGAATCCGTCAGAAACCGTATCGGGAGAGCTAGTGACCGACGCCGGCCTTGCGCAAGCCTTCGATATAGTGGTTACGGTCCGTCTCTTGTTTGAACGGGTAGACTCTGGCGATCTGGTCGATGCTGAATTCGGGATCGAGCTGCGACAGCTTGTCGATGTAGACGGCCGCCTCTTCGGTTTTGCCGAGATGGCCGAGGCAGCAGATGATCGGTTTGTAGCCGTTGGTAAAACTGGGGGTGTCGCTAATGCATTTCTTGCCCCATTCGATCGCGAGTTCGTAATCGTGGTTAAACGTATGCGTAATCGAATGGGCGAGGTAGTAGAGGAACTTGTGACGCTCTTCGAACTCGACCAGTTCGTTGAGCTCCGCCAGCCGGTCGATGGCTTTTTGCGGGTCACCGCGGTAAGAAAAGGTGAAGGAGTTCAACAGCAGCACCATCGACGACCAGGGATTCAACCGGTAAGCCTTGTCATGCAGTTCCAGGGCCGATTCGAAATCGTGTTCGACGAAAGCCCGGAAATGGCCCTTCATCGCCAGCACCAGCGCGTCGTCCGGGTCGCGCTTGAGGGCTTCCTTGGCGAACCGGTTGACCTTCTCGAGTTCCTCGGCCGGGTCCTCGACCCAGCTCTGGCCGAACAGGAAGATTTCCCGATAGATTTGCCAGGTGTAGACGGCGGCAAATTCGGGGTCCAGTTCGGTGGCGCGCTCGAACAGTTCCTCGGCCTGGCGGAACGACTCGGGCGTCATTTCGGGAATCATCGACACGGCGCGGATGACGCAATCGTAGGCGCTGTAGTCGTCCGGCGGGAGGCCGACGACGCGCTCGATTTCCTTTTGCCTTAACTTGACGTCGAGCTGGCTGATGATCCGCGCCGCGGTTCGCTCCAGCGACCCGTTGTCGTCGGGGTCGAGGTCGTAATCCTGGTTCCAGCTGATGGTCGATTTTGCATCGTCGATGATATCGATTAATTCGATCGACAGCCGGCCGCCATGGCTGCTGTATTCGATGTAGCCGTCGACGACGTAGCGAACGTCGAGGTCGCGCAGCAATCTTTGCTGGCCGCCGGTATTGCTCGCCTCGCCCGGGTTGGCGTAACGCGATGCCACCGACAACCAGCTGAAACGGGACAGGCCGTTGCGCACGTCGCGCGCCAGCTTGAAGCCGAGTCCCGAGTCGTGGTCGGGGCTGCCGATTTCGTTGAACGGAAATACGGCCACCGACAAGCCATAGGTTCGGGGTGGACTGCTGACTTCGGGCTGGCTTTTCCGGCTGTGAATCTGGCTGCCGGGTTCGGTGGTGCGGATGCGCTCGTAGAGGTCTTTCATTTCCTGCGATGGCGGCGCATCGATTTCCCTTTGCAACAGGTCGCAACACAAGCGGTACTGGCGGATGGCTTTGGCCTTGCCGCCCTCTTCGTTGAAGTAGCATTTCATCAACGCCATGTGCGCGGTTTCCGAGCAGATGTCTGCTTCCAGCAGCTTGAACGCGATGTGCTTGGTTTCGTCCACGTTACCCTTCGGGTCGAGTTCGAACAGCAAGTCATTCAAAATGCCCTGGTAGAGGTCGTTGTAATGCAGCCGGCGCGCGTAAACCCAGTCCTCGAAGGCCGGATCGTGGATATTCAGGCCTTTCAGGAACTCGCCCTCGCAGTGGTCGGCGAAGCGGATCTTTTCTGCGATACTGTCGCTCGCGGCGATGCCGACGATTTCATCGACATCGAGGATGATTTCATTGAGCGCAACGGAAATTTCGCGGCGACTGGTGATCAGCTCGACATTGGAAAAGCCGTCGAGCTGCTCGCGCAGTTCGCTCAGGCTCTGGCGCAGGCTGGCCTTGGCCTGCTGGGTCGAGCGCTGGCTCCAGAGCAGGGCTTCGGCGGCGCCCCGGTTGATGCGCTTTTCGGGTTCCAGCAGGATGCTGGCGAGGAGGGCCGCGTTCTTCTTGCCGCGGATGGGGACATCCTCGTCATCGGTCGTATGCAGGCGGAAATCGCCCAGCAAGGAGACCTTCTCGATTGTGCTTTTACCCATTTCCTGTTCGATTGCGTCAATCCCGGTACTAATGGCTTGTTCCCTTGTCCTGACAGCCCGCCTGTCGTCGCTCGCGGGTTGCGAAACGCGGCCCGACGGCCAGGGCGCTGCCCCGTGATCGATTCGCCATGCCTGTCTGGTAAGCGTCGTTGATACCATAACTGGCATAGCGAGTAAATAATCGCGGATCTCCGGTAGGGTACGAGACATACGATTTATTTGCGCTGCATTTACGCAACGAAGGCCGTTTTAATGACGCTGCAGGGCTAGTATCGGCGGTATTTCTGATGCTATCGGCCAGGTGAGATAAATGGGATTTATCGCTGCCGTTCAGTTTCAAATCGGGACTTTTCGTGGAGTTCGTCGAGAAGTTTCAGGGGGAAGATCGTTCTGATCCTCCCAACTTCATGTAGCCAGCTTCAGTCGCTACCCATCACCAACTCAGGAGACATCTGAACATGACAAGCGTCACCAGAAAACCAGGCGATTTCGGAATCAAACTGCAAGCCGATTCCGCGGTCGCCGATCGCAAAAAAGTTAGACTGGGCGGGGGCAAGAGCCCGCTCAAGATAAAGCTGAATCCCGACAAAGGCACCGCCGACAGCAAGAAGGTGCGCCTGGGCGGCGGCAAGAAGCCGTTCGAGGTGAAGCTGAATCCGTCGAAAAGCACCTCCGACAGCAAGAAGGTGCGCCTGGGAGGCGCTAAAAAGCCGTTCCAGGTAAAGCTGGATCCCGACAAGAGCACCGCCGACGGCAAAAAAGTGCGCCTGGGCGGAGGCAAGAAGCCGTTCGAGGTCAGGCTGAATCCGTCGAAAAGCACCGCCGACAAGAAGCGGGTCCGCATCGGCGGCGGCAAGGCGCCTGTAAAGAAGTAGGGCTCGAGGGGAAACTGACGCGATGGTTAAATTTTTCCGAATATTACCGGGCAGCAGTTTTCCTCAACGTGCCGACAAGTCGGCGGGCGGGACGCTGCCCGTGAGGGCGTACCGCTACTGCGAGGCCGTGCGAACGGCCTCGGCATTCGGCTGGTATGTTTTCCCGCCTGCTGACTTCAATCTCGCCTGGGACGGTGTCGAGACGATCTGGAAGTTCGCCTACGAAGACGAATGGACGGTGCTGGACAGCGTCCAGTACCCCGATTTCATGCGGACTTTCAACCGTCACTGCCCCCACGACCTGACCGATGCGGTACCGCCGTTCATAACCGCCGGCGCCGAACCGGGAATGGTGCAGATCTGGAGCGGGTTGTTTTGCCAGACCGAGCCCGGCTGGAGCCTGCTCGTGCGGGCGCCGGCCAATATGCCGAGGAGCCTCAATTACGAGCATTACGAAGGCATCATCGAGACGGACAAGTGGTTCGGCCCGTTGTTCATCAACCTGCGATTGACGAAAACGGATGTGCCGATCACCTTCGATGTCGGCTACCCGCTGATGCAGGTCCAGCCGCTGCAGCAATCTACCTATAGCGAAGCGGTGTTCGAGTCGGTCGATACGGCCGATGGAATCGAAGCGTTTTCGCCGCAGGACTGGGAGAATTATCGCGAGACCATTGCCAAACCGGGGTTGGGTTTCGCGCGGGAAAAGGGCTTTTACGCCAAGAAGATTCGCCGCGAGAAAAACAGTGCGTGATGACTTGCGCAATCGACTGAGAGGAATCGACGAGCCGTGCTACAGGTATTGAACAAAGGCACCTTGCTTTACCTGCTGGCGGTCGTGATGATCGCGATCATGGATGCGTCGGCCAAGTGGTTGACCGACGATTACAGCGTTTTCCAGATTGCGCTGATCCGGTCGTTTTTCTCGTTCCTGCCGATCCTGGGCCTGGCGATCTGGAATCAGAAAAGGCGGGTCAGTTTTCGGGTCTCGCGCGGCCGCGTGCTGTCGCACATCGTGCGCGGCTGCCTGTTCGCGATCACCTTCGGCTCGTTCGTCTGGAGCCTGAAATGGCTGCCGCTGGCGGAAGCCACGGGCATCTCGCTGATCGCGCCGATTTTCATGGTTTTGCTCGGCGGGGTCATGCTCAAGGAGAGTATCGGCTGGCAAAAATGGCTGGCGATCGCGATCGGGCTTGCCGGCGTGTTGCTGATCTTTCAGCCGGGGGCGGGCGGCCCGCTGTTCGCCAAGGCGCTGGCGCTGCTCTCGGCAGTGAGCTTCGCGCTGGTTGCGATCTGGACGCGTAAATTGTCTTCGCAAGATTCTTCCGAGACCATCGCGTTCTGGACCAACACCACGCTGATGGCGATCGGGGGCGCCGGCGTGCTGATCTTCTCCGGCTGGTTCACGCCCAGCGCCAATGATCTGTGGGTATTCCTGATCATGGGGCTGGCCGGCGGCATCGCCAACATCCTGTTCGTCGTCGCGCTGCGCCTGTCCGAAGTCTCGCTGGTGGCCGCGCTGGAATACACGATTTTCATCTGGGCCGTGCTGTTCGGGCTCGTCCTGTTTGCCGAAGTCCCGACCGTCAACGTCTGGATCGGGGTCGCGATCATTGCGCTCGCCGGTATCTACACGACGACGCGCAAATCGGCCGCTCAGTAATCGATTCGCAATAAATCAGCGGTTCAATCGCGTCTTTCGATTGGATCGCCGACTCCCATTTTCGATCGGAACGCTAGTAGAATGTGAGCCTCGGTTCAGTGCAGTAATCATCGCCACATGCGTCATTGCGAGCTGCGAAGCAGCGAAGCAGCGAAGCAATCTTTCGGGATTGGGCTGGGCCCGGGGAGAATGCTTCGTCGGCTGACGCCTCCTCGCAATGACGCTAGATTAGAATTTTGCGAAGATTTCTGCATTTGAGAAAACCTGAAAGCCACTCGTCGCGCAACCACGGGAAACATGTCTTCACTACAGGAACAATTGCTCAAGGCCGGACTGGTCGATGAAAAGAAACTGGCGAAGGCCGAGCAGGAAAAGAACAAGCGGGCCAATGCCGCGCGCAAGAAGCACGGTAAGAAGGCCGCGCAATCGAAACCGGCCCGGCCGCCCGCGCAGAACAACAGAGCCCAGCGCGATCGCGAACTGAATCAAAAGCGCCAGCAGGAAGCGCAGCGCAGGGAGCGGGCCGCGCAGGCGAAACAGCTGATCGACACCAACAAGCAGGACCGCTCGAAGGGCGAGATTCCCTATGGCTTCGCTTACCGAGGCAAGATCAAGAAAATCCACGTGACCGAGGCGCAGCGCGATCAGCTCGCCGCCGGCCAGCTCGGTATCGTCACCTGGGTTGCCAACAACGAGGGCCGGCGCTTCGAAATGGTGCCGAAAGATGTCGCCGAAAAAATTCGTGAGCGCGACGAAGCGTCTTTCGTCGAACTCGGCCAGCCGGCGCAGTCGGAGCCGGACCAAACCGATCCCTACGCGGATTACCAGGTGCCCGACGATCTGATCTGGTAGTTTCGCGCACCGCGTTCAGGTCGATGCCGCGGCACCAGCCAGGCTGGCGTTGACGCGCATCGCTTTACTTATGCACTGATTGTGCATACAATTACGCAATGGATTTCGAGTGGGACCCAAGGAAGGCCCGCGAAAATCTGCGCAAGCACGGCGTGGATTTTGCCGACGCGGTCATTGCCCTCGAGGACGAAAACGCACTCACGATCGAAGATCCGGAGCATGCCGAACCGCGATTCAAGACGCTCGGCATGGGTTCCACGCTAAACGTTTTATTTGTCGTGCATTGCGAGCGCTCGAAGAATCGCATTCGAATCATTTCCGCGCGCAAGGCGAACCGGCGGGAGCGCGAATACTATTTCAACGGTTTGTGATATGAGTGAAGATTTCAGCAAGGGCAAACGGGGTCCGGTTGTCAAACCGGATCCCAACAAGGTTCGCATCACCATTCGGCTCGATGCGGACATCGTCGAGCACTTCAAGCAGGTCGTCCTCGATGCCGGCGGTGGCAATTACCAGACTTTGATCAACGATGCGCTGCGCGAACATTTGCAGGCGCGGGACGCGCGGCTGGAGAAAACCCTGCGCAGGGTCATTCGGGAAGAGCTGAAAAAAGCGGGTTAGTAAATAATACGGTCAGGCCTTGCAATTGACATCGGTGCTGGTAACGAATGACGGATGCAAGGCCTGATCCCTTTGGTCCGGTGCGAATTCCCCTGGAGATCATTTCGTCGTGAATGACATCAACATCCATTTCACCCGTGCGGAATTTGCCGACCGTCAGCAACGGGCGCGCACGCGCATGACGGAACTCGAGCTCGATGGCGTCCTGCTGTTCAAGTTCGAAGACATGTATTGGCTGACCGGGTTCGATTCGGACGGGTTTACCATCTTCGGTTGCATGTTTCTCGGCACCGACGGGCAGCTGACCCACCTGGCGCGCCCGGCCGACCTGGGCAACGCCGCTTACTCGTCGATCTGTGAAGACGTCCGTATCGCGGTCGACTCGCAGGATGCGCCGCGCAGCCGGCAGATCAGGGAGATGCTCGATTCGCTCGGCATGCAGGGCAGGCGCATTGGCATCCAGGTGGACACCATGGGGCTGACGCCGCGGCTGTTTCTCGAAATCAGCGCGGAGCTGGATGGCTGGTGCGAGCTTGTCGAGGCGCCGGACTTCGTCCGCGAGTTGCGCCTGGTGAAGAGTCCACGGGAATTGGACTACCTGCGCAAGGCGGGCGCGATCATGGACGAAGTGATGGAAAAGACCATCGAGGCGACGTTTCCGGGTGCCTACGAGGGTGATATCTATGCCACCTTTTACGACGCGCTGTTTCGCCTGGGCGCCGACCTGCCGGCGCATATCCCGCCGCTCGGCAGCGGTCGGTCGGCGCTCAACCTGCGTTATACGTCCGGGCGGAAACACGTCCTCGAGAACGACCAGGTGACCCTCGAACTCGGCGTCGCCTGGCGGCACTATCACGCGGCGAGCATGTGCGTGGTGTTGACCGGGCCCGACGTCAGCGAGCGACATCTACAGATGCACGAAACCAGTGTCCGGGCGCTCGAGGCCGTGCAATCGATACTGCGCCCGGGAACCACGGTCGGCGAGATCTACGATACCTACCGCGAAACGCTCGAAGCCAACGGCGAGCGGGATGCGGTGCTGACCGTCTGCGGATACACCATGGGGGCGACCTGCCCGCCGACCTGGATGGAGCAGCCGTTGATTTTCACCGGCAATCCGCTGGTGCTCGAGGAGAACATGACGTTTTTCACGCACATGATCTTGAACGACCGCAATGCCGGCCGCTCGATGGCGGTGGCGGAGCAGGCGATTATCACCCGCGATGCGCCGGAGATCATCACGCACGTGCCGCGCACGCCGGTCATCAGGAATTGAGCGGGATTTCAATGGGGTCAGTGTCGATTGAAAGCTGCGCCAAATCGATCGACACCGACCCTTTTGGTCATGACCCCGCTCTAGTAGCTGAACCGCGAGCTCAGGTATTCATATTCCCGCTGCCGGTCGGAGGCCTGGTTTTCGAGCCGATGCAGCTCGGCCTGCAGGTATTGCTCTTCGACTCGCAGGTTTTTGATCTGCGTTAGCCAGCTTTGCCGGTCTTCGGGGGTTCCGTCGCCGCTGACCAGGCTGTTTTCGAGCCCGTCGATTCGACTGGCGATACCCTGCATTTCGGCATGGGCTGCCTTGACGCGGTTTTGCGCATCGAGCATGTCCTGTTGCGCCGCGCGCACGGTAAGGCCGTCCTCGTAGGCGGCCAGGAATGCGACCCGCAGGTCGGCCGGGCACACGTCGTTGTGTCCGCGCCCGGCGGTGGCGAGCTGGTAGCCCTTGCGCGGGGTACAGAAAGCACGCACGCCGTCGGCGTGGCCTCGCTGGTATTGCGCCATGTTCGGTTTGACGCCGTAATCGGCGCAAGCCTTGCGGTGCCGGCCGATGTAGGACACCGGCCGCCCGGCCGAACCGTCTTCGAGGCCGATGATCTGCCAGTCGGCCTCTTCGCACTCGGATTGACTCAGGGTCGCGCAACCCTGGGTCATGCCGACCAGTGTGGCAACCAGGGCCAGCTGTAGCTTGTTCATCGTTCGTGTTTCCCGAAGTTTTATGGTTGATTTATAGACCAGATTCGAAGACCTGAAAAAAGTGGGAGAATAGGGTCAGGCGCTACAACTGATATCGGTAATCGTGACGGATGTCAGATCTAAGGCCGGACCTTGTCGTTTTACCGTGGTTTCAAACCTGTGAGAGCCGAATATGTTCACGCCGAAATTCTTCGAGTTTTACCGGGCACTGGCGAAAAACAACGATCGAGACTGGTTCAACGAACACAAGTCGGACTATCGGCAGGCGGTGGTCGAGCCGATGTGCGCCTTCATCGATGCGATGGCGCCCCGGCTGCGCAAGATTTCGCCGCATTTCATTGCCGATTCGCGTCCGCACGGCGGTT
>JBFFXR010000084.1:0-12149 GCA_041569645.1 Gammaproteobacteria bacterium | reverse complement strand
GGGTTTACTCGCACACCAGCCCGCGTGAAAACATCGTGAACTACGGCCCCTGGCTGCTCGATCGCGATGGGCAACGGCAGTGGCTCGAGGTCAGCGGTCGCGTGCAGGGACGCCATGTCGTCGCCAAGCTCGACGGCATCGACGACCGCAACCAGGCCGAGGCGCTTGCCGGTTGTGAGCTGTACATCCGCGCGCGGCAGCTGCCGCGACTGCCGGCCGGAGATTACTACTGGTCGGAGCTGATCGGGCTCGAGGTCGAGACCTTGAGCGCCGAGCCGCTCGGTATCGTCGAGTCGATGCTCGAGACCGGCGCCGACGACGTGATGGTGCTCAGCGGCGAACGACAGCGGCTGATCCCGTTCGTGATCGACGAGATCGTGCGCGAGATCGATCTCGAGGCGCGACGCATGGTGGTCGACTGGTCGCCGGAATTCTGACGTGCGTTTCGACGTCGTCACTTTGTTTCCGCAACTGGTCGCGCAGGTAGTCGAGCATGGCGTGGTCGGGCGTGCGGCCGAGCAGGGCCTGGTGGAACTGCACTGCTGGAATCCGCGCGATTACGCGCGCGACCGTCACCGCAGCGTCGACGACCGGCCTTACGGCGGCGGGCCCGGCATGATCATGCTGATCGAGCCGCTCGCGGCGGCGATCGGCGCGGCGCGCGCGGCGAGTCCGGGTGCGCCGGTGATATACCTGAGTCCGCAGGGCCGGCCGTTAACCCAGCAGACGCTGGCGAGCCAGGCGGAGCAGGGCGCGGTAATTTTGTTGTGCGGCCGCTACGAGGGCATCGACGAACGCCTGATCGAGGCCGAGGTCGACGCCGAGTGGTCGCTGGGCGACTACGTCATCAGCGGTGGCGAACTCGCGGCGATGGTCTGCATCGACGCGATGTCGCGCCTGCTGCCGGGTGTGCTCGGTCACGACGAGTCGGCGGCGCGGGATTCGTTCAGCGAAGGCTTGCTCGATTGCCCGCACTATACGCGGCCCGACGAATATGCGGGTCGACGCGTGCCCCCGGTGTTGCTGAACGGCAATCATCGGGAAATCGAAACCTGGCGCGAGCAGCAAGCGCTGGGACGCACCTGGCAGCGGCGCCCGGAGCTGCTCGAGGGGCGTGAACTCGATGCGCGCCAGCAGGCGCTGCTGGACGAATTTATCGCCGCGCTCGCCAAAAGCTGACGGCCGCGGCAAAGAACACAGGAATCGAGGTACAGACATGAGCGAAATCATCAACCAGCTCGAAGCCGAGCAGATGAAAACCGACGTGCCCGCGTTTTCGCCCGGCGACACGGTCGTCGTACAGGTGCGCGTCAAGGAAGGATCGCGCGAGCGCCTGCAGGCCTACGAGGGCGTGGTCATCGCCAAGCGCAACCGCGGCATCAATTCGGCCTTCACGGTGCGCAAGATTTCCCACGGCGAGGGCGTCGAGCGCGTGTTCCAGACGCACAGCCCGTTGATCGCCGAAATCAAGGTCAAGCGTCGCGGCAAGGTTCGCCGCGCCAAGCTCTACTATCTGCGCGGGCGTACCGGCAAGGCGGCGCGGATCCGCGAGAAGCTCTAGGTACGGGTGCCCGATGGCAATTCGGAAAAAGCGTGTCGGCTGCGGCGGCGCGCTTTTTTTTTGCAGGCGCAGGACATGATTCACGGATTGCGCCTGGGGTTGGTGCTCGCGCTGATTGCCACGCCGGCGCTGGCCGACAAGCGCCTCGAGCTGCTCAAACACATCTCCGCCGCCGGCGCGCCGGCGCTGACGCTGAAGATGCTCGATCAGGCGCAGCCGACGATCGACGAGGATCTCTACGCGTGGATTGCCTGGGAGCAGGAACGACTCGCGATTCTCGCCCAGTGGCGGCAGTGGAATGAGTTACTGGTTCGGATCGAAACCCTGCCGGTCGACATACCGGCGCAGTTTGGCCAGCAGGCCGCGACCTACAAGGCGCGCGCCTACCTGAATCTTGGCCAGGCGGCGGCTGCGCGCGAAGTGTTGCGCGCCCGGCTGTGGCAGACCGACGCCGGCGATGCGGCCGAATACGAGAGCTGGCGCCAGCTGGTGATCGAAACTTACCTGCACGACGGCCGGCACGAGGACGCACGCGTCGCGATGCTGCGTTTCGACCAGGATTTCGACAGTCCCGGACCCGGCTGGAAGCTGTTGCGCGCTCGCGTGCTGATCGAAACCGGGCGTCACGAACAGGCGCTCGCGCTACTCGAGGGCGAAGCGTCGTGGCAGGCGGATCTGACCCGCTCGCTGGCGCGACTGCGCGCCGGCCAGGTCGACGCAGGCGAGGTCTGGCGCCAGGTCAAGTCGCGCGCCGCGGCCGACGAGATCGAGCCGCAGCAGCGCGCGTCGCTGTGGGCGCTCGGCTACCATGCTGCCCTGGGCATGTCGCCGGTGGACCGGGTGGTCGCGCTCGAAGCGCTGTTCAAGAGCGGCGCCGAATCCCCGCTGGAAATGTTTCGCCTGCCCGTCGATCGTCTCTGGCAAGCCTATCTGGAATACGCCGAACTGGTTGGCAACCGATCCGAACTGCTGCTCGGCGACGACGCTGCCTGGCTCGACCTGGCGGCGCGCTCGAGCAAGGCGACCCCGGTCAAGGCGCGCTCGCTTTACGCCATGCTGCTATTGCGCGCCGACGACGCGACCGCCGACCGCGCCGCCGCCGGTTACATGCAAACCCTCGGCGAGATCGACGCGCTCGAGCGCAACCTGCTCGACAACCTGTTCAATCGCAGCCGGACATTTTCCAGCGCGCGCAAGATCCCGCCGAACATACGCTACCAACTCGTCGACCTCGCGCTGCAGGCGGCCGACATCGACGAAGCCACGCGCCTGATGTCGGGTCTCGAAACGATTCCGGAAGGCGCCAGCCGCTTCGACTGGCAACTGCGCCAGTCGCGTGTACTGATTCTCGGCGGCCGTTATCGCGAGGGCGACGCGGTGCTGCGCCAGCTGATCGGCGAGTATCGTGAACCGCAGGCGGAGGCGACCGACCGGCTGTTGCAGGTATTGTTCGATCTGCAGACGGTCGGCCTGCACGACGAGGCAATCGCGCACTTCAATGCGCTGTTGCGCCTCGAGATCGAACCCAAGCAGCGTCGCGAGATTCTGTTCTGGATCGCCGATTCATTCCGCGGACTGGAGCGGCACGACCAGGCGGCGCTGCTCTACCTGCAGTCGGCGATGCTGCCCGGGCCGGAGACGATGGATCCATGGGGCCAGACGGCTCGCTATAACGCCGCCGAAAGCCTGCAGGCCGCGGGCCTGATCGACGACGCGCGCCGGCTCTTCGTCGGCCTGCTGAAGGTTACCGACGATCCGGCGCGCCGCGCCGTGCTCAATCATCGCATCCAGCAACTATGGCTCAACCAGGGCGCGCGTTGAGCCCGCGCCCGCGCGCCTTGAAACGAGCGCGCGCCAACCACATGTTGCCCTGAGCATCAATCTGAGCGGAGAAGAATTCGATATGACTGCAGCCCAGAACTTTGAAACCCGGGGGTTCGAAACCGAAGTCAACCAGCTGCTGGATCTCATGATCCATTCGCTGTACTCGAACAAGGACATTTTCCTGCGCGAGCTGATCTCCAACGCATCCGATGCCTGCGATCGGCTGCGCTTCCTAGCGATATCCGACGCGAGCCTCTACGAGGACGACATCGAGCTCAAGATTCGCGTCAGCTACGACAAGGACGCGCGCACGATCACCGTCAGCGACAACGGCATCGGCATGACCCGCGACGAAGTGATCGAAAACATCGGCACGATCGCCAAGTCGGGCACGCGCGCGTTCCTCGATTCGATTACCGGTGACGCGAAGAAAGACGCCAAGCTGATCGGTCAGTTCGGCGTCGGTTTCTACTCGTCGTTCATCGTCGCCGAAGAAGTCACGCTGCGCACGCGCAAGGCCGGCGAGCCCGCTGACGCCGGCGTCGAGTGGGTGTCGCAGGGCAAGGGCGAATATCGTATCGCGTCGACCGACAAGGCCGGGCGCGGTACCGAGATCACGCTCAGGCTGCGCGAAGGCGAGGACGAGTTTCTGAATGACTGGAAGCTGCGCTCGATCATCACCTCGTACTCGGATCACATCGATTTCCCGGTCGTCATGGACAAGACCGTCGAGGCCGAGGAAGAAGGCGGCGAGGCGAAAGTCGAAGAGGAAACCGTCAATCAGGCTTCGGCGCTCTGGGCGCGGCCGCGCAACGAAATCAAGGACGAGGAATACCGCGAATTTTACAAGCATGTCGCGCACGATTTCGAGGATCCGCTCGACTGGAGCCACAACCGTGTCGAGGGCACCAACGAATATACCTCGCTGCTGTATATTCCGGCGCGCGCGCCGTTCGATCTCTACGATCGTGAATCGCGCCACGGCATCAAGCTCTACGTACAACGCGTCTTCATCATGGAGGACGCGGAAAAACTGATGCCTCGCTACCTGCGTTTCGTCCGCGGCATCGTCGATTCGAACAGCCTGCCGCTCAACATCTCGCGCGAGATGCTGCAGGGTAGCAAGGTCATCGACAGCATCCGCTCGGGCACGGTCAAGAAGGTGCTCGGCATGCTCGAGAAGATGGTCAAGAACGATCCGGACAAGTACCAGAAATTCTGGAACGAGTTCGGCAAGGTACTCAAGGAGGGTCCGGCGGAAGACTTCGCCAACCGCGAAAAGGTCGCCGCGCTGCTGCGCTTTGCCAGCACCCACAACAATGACGCGACGCAAAACGTTTCGCTCGACGACTACATCGGCCGCATGATCGACGGCCAGGACAGGATCTACTATATCGCCGCCGACTCTTACAATGCGGCGAAAAACAGCCCGCACCTCGAAATCTTCCGCAAGAAGGGTATCGAGGTCCTGCTGTTGTCCGATCGCGTCGACGAGTGGCTGACCGCGCACCTGATGGAATACCAGGACAAGAAGCTGCAGTCGGTTGCCAAGGGCGAACTCGATCTCGATAAGGACGAGGAATCGGAGAAAGCGCTGGAAGAAAAGGCCAAGGCGTCGGAAAAACTGATCAAGCGCATGAAAGACGCGCTCGCCGACCGCGTCGAGGACGTGCGCGTCAGCAACCGGCTGACCGATTCGCCGGCCTGTATCGTGCTCAACGAACACGACATGGCAATGCACATGCAGCGGATACTGAAGGAAGCCGGGCACGATCTGCCGAGTTCGAAGCCGATCCTCGAGATCAACCCGGACCATCCGATCGTCAAAAAACTCGACAAGGAAAAATCCAAGAAGAAGTTCGCCGACTGGTCTAGTATATTGTTTGACCAGGCGCTGCTGGCCGAGGGTGGGCAACTCGAAGACCCGGCCGGTTTCGTCGCCAAGCTCAACGATATGCTCGTGACCATTGCCAAGTAAAGACACGATCCGCAAGTACATTCGTCACCCGGTCGACGTGCCCATCGAGGTCGCGCTCGACTGGGCCGACGACGAAGACGACGAGACCGTCGATCAAACGATCACCAACGTCAGCCTCGGCGGCCTCGCCTTCGTCTCGCCGCGGCCCTTCGATATTCTTTCGCGGGTGCGAATCTCGATTCCGATTCTCGACCAGGAAACTACGCTCGTCGGTAACGTCGTGTGGTGCGAAAAGTCGGCTTCGGGCTACGAAATCGGCATCGAGTTCGAGCGCTCCCGCGACGTTTATCGCCTGCGCATGATCGAACAGATTTGTCATATCGAGCACTACCGCAAGGAGATCGCCAGGGTCGAGGGCCGCGAGCTGAGCGCCCAGGAAGCGGCCCGGGAGTGGATCTCGAAATACGCCGGCGATTTCCCGGCGCTCTAAACCGTGATATGGCCAGTCAGCCGTCGGTCGCCATCATTGGCGCGGGCATCGCGGGCCTGACCTGCGGTACCGCGTTGCGCGGGCTCGTCGAGCGGGTCACGGTCTTCGAGAAAAGCGTTTTTCCGGGCGGGCGCATCTCGCGCATGCGCGCCGGAGACTACGAATTCAATCACGGTGCGCAGTATTTCACCGTCAGCAACCCGCTGTTCTGGAATATCGTTTCGGCCTGGCAGACCGATGGCATCGTGCGTCCCTGGGACGGCTGGATCGTCGAACTCGAGCGCGGCCAGGTCACCAACAGCGATCTCGCCACGCAGCGTTTCGTCGGCGTGCCTGGCATGCAGGCCGTCGCCGAGAACCTGGCGCGGCGTTGCGACCTGCAGACTTCCGCCAACATCGCCGAACTCGAGCGGCAGGCCGACGGCGGCTGGCGTCTGTTCAACGAACGTGGCGACTACGTCGGCGCTTTCGACATCGTCGTCATCGCCACCGCCGCCCACCAGGTCGCGGCGCTGTGCCGGCCGGTGCCGGCGATCGGCAAGGCTGCCGACGGCGTCGACATGACCGTTTGCTGGAGCGCGATGTTCGCCTTCGAACGGCCGCTCGGCATTCCCTACGACGCCGCGCACGTGCTCGATTCGCCGCTGTCGTGGATCTCGCGCCACCAGACGAGTGAAGCTTCCGGCGGCGCCGATTGCTGGATCTTGCATGCCTCGCCCGAATGGTCGCAGAAGTATGCCGCGAGTTTTCGCGGTCGGGTCATGCACGCGCTGCTCGATGCGTTCTGGGAAGCTACCGACCTCGCGCCGGGTAAACCGGCCGCGTCGGCGGTGCACTGCTGGAAGCATGCCGCGCCGATCAATCCGATCAGCGAGGATTGCCTGTTCGACGACGGCGCCGCGCTCGGCGCCTGCGGTGACTGGTGTACCGCGCCGCGCATCGAAGGCGCCGTGCTGAGCGGCTTTTCGATGGCGGATCGCGTCATGAAGTACGTCGCCAGGGCGACTGGACAAGAAGCTTCCGGTCTGTAGCATTGTCCGCATGAACGACGCGGTGCGACTCGACAAGTGGCTGTGGGCGGCGCGCTTCTTCAAGACGCGCGCGCTCGCCGGCACCGCGGTTAGCGGCGGCAAGGTGCATCTCGATGGCCAGCGGGTCAAGCCGTCGCATCGAGTCAGCCCGGGCGAACGCTACGAAGTTCGATGCGGTCATGATCGGCTCGAAATCATCGTCACCGGTTTGAGCACGCGCCGCGGTTCGGCCCGCGATGCCGCCGCGCTTTACGCCGAGACCGAGGCAAGCGCCGCGCGGCGCGCGCGCGAAACCGAGCAGCGCAAGCTCGCGGCGCTGTCGCGGCCGCGCGCGACGGCGCGACCCGACAAGAAGCAGCGCCGGCAGATCCGGCGATTCAACGAATCGATCGAGTGAGTATTCACCTGGTTTTCGTCTACGGCACGCTCAAGCGCGGCCAGCGCAATGCCGGCTTTCTGCGCCAGGCCGAGTATCTGGGACGCCACAAGACCGAGCCGCGTTACTGGTTGTATCAATTCGAGGACTATCCCGCGGTTTGCGAGAATGGCCGCCACGCGATCCATGGCGAGGTTTATCGGATTGGCGACGAACAGATGCAAATGCTCGACGATCTCGAATGGTATCCGCACTTCTACCAGCGCATCGAGATTCCGACCCCGCACGGCAACGCCTGGATGTACGTCGTTCGAGCCGAACTCTGCCGCGGCAAGCGGAAAATATCGGGCAGCTGGCGCTGAGTCGCCTATATTTCAGGGAAGGCTAGTGCGCGAGTCGGCAGCGATTACAGAAACCTTGTCGCGCCGGCGACCGATAAATTTGGACGCGTTGGACCGGATGGCCACAATTGTAGGACAAGTGGTGAAGCGATGTTGAAATCCCTCGTACCGCTGACCAGCATTCTCGACATGATGCCCGACGCGATTATCGTCGTCGATGGCGACGGCCGTATCCGGTTCGTCAATGCAGGGGTGCACGAATTATTGGGCTACACGCCCGGGGAATTGCAGCGGCAATCGCTGGATCGGCTGATTCCAGAAACTTATCGAGCGCGACATCGTTCCGATTTTGCGGCGTTTCACGAGCATGGCAGGCCGACGATCATGACCCATCGGCCGGTGGTTTACGGGCTCAACAAGGCCGCCGAGGAAATCCCGTTATCAATATCGATCGCCAATCTCGAACTCGAGGGCGAGCGTTACTCGATCGCGGTGATTCGCGATGGCGGCGATGTCCAGAGTGAAATCACCGAGGTGACTTATCAGGCCGAGACCGATCCTTTGACCGGGCTTGCAAACCGTATTCGATTCTCGCAAACGATGACGGCGGCTATCGTCGCGGGTCGACCCTTTGGCCTGCTATTTCTCGATCTCGAGAAATTCAAACCGTTCAACGACCGGTATGGGCACGATGTCGGGGATCGGGTACTCGAAATCGTCGCCAGTCGGCTCCAGTCCATGGTGCGGGCGCAGGACCTGGCCGTTCGCCTGGGTGGCGACGAGTTTCTGCTCGTTATCGATCAGCTGCAGGATAGCGACACTCTCGAGCAGCGCGCCGTGGCCGTGGCCGAGGGCGTGACCAGGGATTTCCATATCGGCGACCTGATCGGATCGATCGGCGTCAATATCGGCGGCGCCCTGTTTCCGCGCGACGGCAGTAGCGAGGAGGAAGTGCTCAAGGTCGCGGACCAAAACATGTATCGCGCCAAGAAGTCGGGACGGGACTACTGCATCGAATAAGCGGACCGGAGAGGGCCTCGCTTCTGCCCCGATAATCAGATCGCGCCACGGGCGATAATTCCTGCTCCGGGGAATAATTACTCGGGCTCGTGCGGTGAAGTGTTGATCAGCGCGAGGATGCTGCCGCGCACGTCGGTGCTGAGCAGGTTGCGCAGGTCGAGACTGACGTAGTCGAAACCCTCGGCGAACTCGAGTTGCTGGTCGCGATTGCGCACCAGGTAGCCGCGCTCGAGCATCGTGCCGATGAAGTCGCGGAACAACGGGCGGTCGAAAAAATCCGGCGAATTGATGCCGTAGATCATCGAGATGCGCTGCGCCAGCAGGTGACAGCGACGTTCGACCTCGGCTTCGCCGAGCGGTGCGCCCGAGGTTTGCCAAAGCACGATGAAGGTCATGTAGAAGCGCTCGAGGATCGGCTGGATGATCTGGCCGAGGCGGGTCAGGCGAACGAAGGCGCGGTCGCTGCGCGGAGGCCGCCGAAAATCCTCGTCGTCGCGCTCGAGCAGGCGCTGCGCGACCAGGCAGGCGAGGCACTCGTCGATCAGCGCGGTCAGCGAGGCGTCGCGCCATTCGAGTTGCAACTCCGATTTCAGGAACGGATAGAGCAGGCGGATGCGGCGCAGAATCGACCGGCGCGACGTTCGTCGCAGGTTCGTAAAGCAGCACGCGATCAGCGCCGGGATGATCAGCGCGTGCAGGCTGTTGTTGCGGTAGTAGCCGATCTTGACCGCGTCGCGGGGCTCGAGGTAGACGATGTCACCTAGCTCGTGCTTACGGATGTGAAGCAGCTTGTGCCGCTCCATGCGCTCGATCTGCTTGCGACCGACCTTACCTTCGATGCGAATCGACGCGAGACTTGGTACGCCGTCGATCAGGCGGCGGTACAATTCGGCCTGGGCGATCAGTTCCTCGATTTCGATACTCTGGCGCGGTGTCGCCAGCAGAATCGTCGCGACCGCGTTGACCGGATTGATTACGCAGGCGCGATTGATGCCGTGCATGATTTCGCGGCCGAGGCGGGCGAGACTCTTGCGATACCAGTCCGGCCGCCGTTCGATCTCGTCGCCGCGCTCGCGCCAGTCGCTGCAGTAGCGCGCGAGCAGCGGATCGAGTTCGATCGGCTCGCCGAAACTCGCGGTGACCTGGCCGAAATGTCCCTTCAGGCGAAAGATCGCGGTCAGCGCGCCGAGCGTCGATTCGCGCTTCTTCTTGCCGCCATAGAGTTCGCCGAGGTAGGCGCGGCCCTCGATCAGCTTTTCGTAGCCGATGTAGACCGGCACGAAGGCCAGCGGTCGGGCGCGGGTCTTGATATAGCCTTCGACGGTCATGCCGAGCATGCCGTATTTCGGCTTGAGCATGCGCCCGGTGCGGCTGCGACCGCCTTCGACGAAATACTCGAGCGGCACGCCCATCGCCACCAGTTCGCGCAGGTAGGCGCGCATCACCGCGCCGTAGAGCAGGTTGTCCTTGAAGCTGCGGCGAATGAAAAACGCGCCGCCGCCACGCAAGATACGGCCGATGAACGGGATATTGAGATTATTGCCGGCAGCGATGTACGGAATCGCGAGATTTTCGTTGTAGATCACGTAGGACAGCAACAGGTAGTCGACGTGGCTGCGGTGGCAGGGTACGTAAACCAGTTGATGCGTCAGCGCGATTTCGCGCACGCGGTCGATGTTGTAAACCGAGATGCCGGCATAGTAGCGGTTCCAGAACGCACGCAGCAGCCGCAGCATCAGCTCGATCGTAACCTGGGTGCAGTCGGCGAATATTTCGCGGCAGTAGGCCCGCGCGCGCAAGTAACGATTGACCCGATCGTCCCTGCGTTCCTGAATCAGGGCCTGCACCGCGTCATCCTCGATAACCCGGTTGGCGAGCTGCGCGAAGGTCGCAACCCGCGGACCGAAGGTTGCTTCGCGCTGCGCCGCCAGCGTGTTGACGAGATATTCCTGCAGGCTGTCCTCGTCGCCATCGACCTCGGCGAGGATTGCCCGGAATTCGAGCGGCTGCGAAAAGATCAGGCGTGCGTTGCGGCCGTGGACCAGCAGCGTGAAAAACTTGCGCGTTCGCCCGGCGAGCGCCCAGGTGTCGGCGAACAGTACCTGCAGCCAGTGTTTCTGGCGTTCCAGCGGCCGACCCCAGAAGACCGAAACCGGCACGACTTGCAGCTCGAGGTCCGGATCTTCGTTACCCGCGACGACGATATCGGCGAGCATTAATGAGCGCTTGCGACGGCGCCTGAGCCAGTCGGTGAACGGGCTGCGCGAGGCGACGGTGTAGACCGAGTGGTGCCGCGCGAGACGATCGATCGACAGGCGCGCGAGCGGGTCCGGCAAGCCGTGACGTTGCGCGATTTCGGATAACACGAGGAGTTCGGTCAGCCCGCGATGCGCGAGCACGTATAGCGTCGGCCGCCCGGGCTCGATGGTCGCTGCCGGGTCGCTTTCGGGAAATACCTCGACGCGCACCCAGCGAAACAATAGCCAGCGGAGGAATCGGGTAAACTGCTTACGCAAACGGAACCTGTGATCTCGCCCTGAGTCACAGCATGATAACTCGTCGGAGGGCCGCATCATGCAAAAAAACAAGTTCGAATTCGCCAACGCCGCGGGCCAGTCCCTTGCCGGCCTGCTCGAAACTCCGGATGACGAGGCGTCGGTTTACGCGCAGGCCTTGTTCGCGCATTGCTTCACCTGCGGCAAGGACATCGCCGCGGCGTCGCGCATCAGCCGCGCGCTCGCGGCCGAGGGCATCGCCGTGCTGCGCTTCGATTTTACCGGCCTCGGTAATAGCGATGGCGATTTCGCCAACTCCAATTTTTCGTCCAACGTCGACGACCTGATTCGCGCCGCCGACGCGCTCGCCGCCGCCGGCAGGCCGCCGCAAATCCTGATCGGCCACAGCCTCGGCGGCGCCGCTGTGCTCGCCGCCGCGGCGCGCATCGAATCGGTCGAGGCCGTGGTCACAATCGGCGCGCCGGCGACGGCGCAACACGTCGAGCACTTGTTTACCGAAAGTCGCGCCGAAATCGAGGCCGAGGGCGAGGCCGTGGTATCGCTAGGCGGGCGAAAATTCGCAATCCAGCGGCAGTTTCTCGACGATCTCGAGCGTTACGCGTCGACCGAGAGCCTGCGCGAGCTCGGCGCCGCGCTGCTGATCTTCCATTCGCCGCGCGATACGATCGTATCGATCGACGAGGCCGCGCGTATCTACCAGGCTGCGCGCCATCCAAAGAGTTTCATTTCCCTCGACCAGGCCGATCATCTGCTGAGCAACGCGGCCGACTCGCGCTACGTCGCGCGCGCGCTCGCCGCCTGGGCCAGCCGCTATATCGGCGAGGCGCCGGCGGCGCAAGCGGCGACGCCCGAGCTGGCCGAGGGCGAAGTTCTGGTCACCGAACTGAATCACAGGTTTCTGCGCGGCCTGCACGGCAGCGGGCATTTTCTCAAGGCCGACGAGCCGAAGCAGTACGGCGGCTCGGAGCAGGGCCCCACGCCCTACGATCTGTTGCTAATGGCGCTCGGTGCCTGCACGTCGATGACCATGCGGATGTACGCGAATCGCAAAAAGCTGCCGCTAGACGACATC
>JBFFXR010000083.1:0-12155 GCA_041569645.1 Gammaproteobacteria bacterium | reverse complement strand
CGCGCTTGGCGCGTCGGCTTATTCGGTGGCGATTTTCCACCTGATGACGCACGCGTTCTTCAAGGCGCTGCTGTTCCTCGCCGCCGGCTCGGTCATCATCGCGATGCACCACGAACAGGATATCCGGCGCATGGGCGGGCTGAAAAAATACATGCCGATCACCTACTGGGTGTCGCTGATCGGCTCGCTCGCGCTGATCGGATTTCCGGGTTTCTCGGGTTATTTCTCGAAGGACGCGATCCTGATCGCCGCCGCCAACGCCGACCTCTGGGGTGCCGGCTACGCGTCGCTGCTGGTCATGCTCGGCGTGTTCGTCACCGCGTTCTATTCGTTCCGGATGTTCTTTCTCGTTTTCCACGGCGAAGGGCGCATGGATAAACATACCCGGGAACACCTGCATGAAACGCCGTGGGTTGTCACCGGCCCGCTGATCGCGCTGGCGATTCCGTCGCTGATCATCGGCTGGATCGCGATCGACCCGGTGCTGTTCGGCGGCCTGTTCGATGCCGCGATCGCGGTCGACCCGGAGCACGGCGCGATGGCGGCGCTGGCCGATAGTTTCCACGGCCCGGCCAGCTTCGTCGCCCACGGCTTTGTCGGCCCGGCAGTCTACCTCGCCGGCGCCGGCGTTTTCGCGGCCTGGTGGATATACCTGAAAAATCCGGGGCTCGCGGACAAGATCAGACAGAAACTCGAGTGGCCTTACCGCGTGCTCGACAACAAATATTACTTCGACCGCTTCAACGAGATCGTATTCGCCGCGACCGGCCGCGGCGTCGGCCAGGTGCTGTGGCGCCTCGGCGACGCGCTGATGATCGACGGCCTGGTCGTCAACGGCAGCGCGCGCCTGGTGGGCTGGGTATCGAGCTGGGTGCGCTACGTGCAGACCGGGTATCTGAACCACTACGCCTTTGCGATGATCTCGGGGCTGATCCTGCTGCTCGGCTGGATCGTGCTCGGATAGGGCGGCAAGCTGCGGGCTAAAGGGGGACCGACGCGAAAACATGTACGCTGACTGGCCAATGCTGAGCTTCGCGATCTGGACGCCGATCGTCGGCGGCATCCTGGTGCTGTTTTCCGGCGATCGGGAACCGGGCGGGGCGCGCAAGATTGCGCTGGTCTTTTCGTTGCTGACTTTCCTGGTGACGATACCTCTGTATACGCAGTTCGACACCGACACGCATATGATGCAGTTCGTCGAGCGCCATTCGTGGGTCGACGTTTTCGACATCGAGTATTACCTCGGCATCGACGGTATTTCGCTGCCGCTGATCCTGCTGACCTCGTTCACGACCGTAATCGTCGTGATCGCCGGTTGGGAAATCATTCAGTACCGCGTATCGCAATACATGGCCGCGTTCCTGATCATGGAGGGTTTCATGATCGGCACTTTCTCGGCGCTCGACGCGATCCTGTTCTACATCTTCTTCGAAGCGATGCTGATTCCGATGTTTCTCGTCATCGGCATCTGGGGTGGCGCCAACCGGATCTACGCGACGCTGAAATTCTTTTTGTATACCTTCATCGGCTCGGTGCTGATGCTGGTCGCGCTGATTTACATGTACACCCAGGCCGGCAGCTTCGCGATCCTCGACTTTCACTTCCTGCCGCTGTCGCTGACCGAGCAGGTTCTGATCTTCCTCGCTTTCCTGGTCGCCTTCGCGGTCAAGGTGCCGATGTGGCCGGTGCATACCTGGTTGCCCGACGCGCACGTCGAGGCGCCGACCGGCGGCTCGGTGATCCTGGCGGCGATCATGTTGAAAATCGGCGGTTACGGTTTCCTGCGCTTCAGCCTGCCGATTACGCCGGCGGCGAGCGCCGAGCTCGACTGGCTGATCATCACGATGTCGCTGGTCGCGGTGGTCTATATCGGTTTCGTCGCGCTGGTGCAGCGCGACATGAAAAAGCTGATCGCCTACTCGTCGATTGCCCACATGGGCTTCGCCACGCTCGGTTTCTTCGTCGTCTTCCGCATCATGAATTCCGGCTACGGCGATTCCGGGGCCGGCCTCGCGCTCGAGGGCGGCATGGTGCAGATGGTTTCGCACGGCTTTATCTCGGGCGCGCTGTTCCTGTGCGTTGGTGTCATGTACGACCGCATGCACAGCCGCGAAATCGCCGACTATGGCGGCGTCGTCAACACGATGCCGGTGTTCGCCGCGTTCATGGTGTTCTTCGCGATGGCCAACGCCGGCCTGCCGGGTACCTCGGGCTTCGTCGGCGAGTTCATGGTGATCCTCGCGAGCTTCAAGGCGAGCTTCTGGATCGCATTCCTCGCCGCGACCACGCTGGTGCTCGGCGCGGCCTATACGCTTTGGATGATCAAGCGCGTGGTCTTCGGCGCGGTCGCCAACGACAATGTCGCCGCGCTCGCCGACGTCAACAAGCGTGAATTCCTGTTCCTCGCGATTCTGGCCTTCGCCGTGCTGCTGCTCGGTCTGTGGCCGGATCCGCTGGTCGAGGTCATGCATCCGACGATCGACAACCTGCTCGACCACATCGCCGATCCGAAACTATGACGCCTGATTTCATCCACCCCGACCTGTTGCCCGCGCTGCCGGAGATGGTGATGCTCGCGATGGCCTGCCTGGTGCTCGTCGTCGACCTGTTCCTGCCGCAGGAAAAGCGCGGATTCACGCTGTTGCTTTCGGTGGCGACGCTGATTCTCGCGATCGCGGCGGTGATCGCGGTCACGCCGACAACGTCATACGTGACTTTCGGCGGCTCTTTCGTGCTCGACCAATTGGCCGTGGTCCTCAAGATCGCAGTTTGCGGGATCGGCATCCTGGTGTTCGTCTATTCGCGCGACTACCTGATCGACCACGACATTTACCGCGGCGAATACTACGTGCTCGGCCTGTTCGCGACGCTCGGCATGATGGTCATGATCTCGGCGCAGTCCTTCCTGCTGGTCTACCTCGGGCTCGAGCTGTTGTCGCTGTCGCTCTACGCGATGGTCGCGTTCAATCGCAATTCGCTGATCGCGTCGGAATCGGCAATGAAATACTTCGTTCTCGGCGCGATGGCGTCCGGCCTGCTGCTGTATGGCATTTCGATCTTCTACGGCGTGACCGGCACGCTCGACCTGAACGAGGTTGCCGATTCGGTTGCGCTGCAACTGGCGCAAAACCCGGTCGCGCTCGGTTTCGCGCTGACTTTCATCGTCGTCGGTCTGGCCTTTAAACTCGGCGCGGTGCCGTTTCACATGTGGCTGCCGGATATCTACCAGGGCGCGCCGACCTCGGTCACGCTGTTCATCGGCACCGCGCCGAAGATCGCCGGCTTCGCGATGGCGATCCGGCTGCTGGTCGACGGCCTCGGCGATCTGCAGCTCGACTGGTCGCTGATGCTGACCGCGCTCGCAATCGCGTCGCTAGCGATCGGCAACGTCATCGCGATCGCGCAGACCAATTTCAAGCGCATGCTGGCCTATTCGACGATCTCGCACGTCGGCTTTATCCTGCTCGGGCTGCTGGCCGGCACACCCGGCGGTTATGCCGCGGCGATGTTCTATACGATAACCTATGCGATTACCGCCGCGGTCGCCTTCGGCGTGTTGATCATGCTCAACCGCAAGGGCTTCGAGGCCGAAAACATCGCCGACCTGTCGGGCCTCAACGACTCGAACCCGTGGTACGCCGCGCTGCTCGCGCTGGCGATGTTCTCGATGGCCGGGGCGCCGCCGCTGGTCGGATTCTACGCCAAGCTGGTCGTGCTGCAGGCGGTGATCCGGGTCGACATGATCTGGCTGGCGATCGTCGCCGTGCTGTTCTCGGTCATCGGGCTTTTCTATTACCTGCGCATTATCAAGGTCATGTATTTCGATCCGCCGGCGGCGGAACAGCAGACCACGATCAAGGAGGCGCTCGACGTGCGCGTGTTGCTCGGCGCCAACAGCCTGAGCCTGATCGCGCTCGGCATGTTTCCGTCGACGCTGATGGCTTACTGCGTTTTGGCCTTTAGCTGACCGGCTCTTGTAAATTGAATTTAACCTAGCTATCATTCCGCGCCTCTGATGCGGGGTGGAGCAGTCTGGTAGCTCGTCGGGCTCATAACCCGAAGGTCGTAGGTTCAAATCCTGCCCCCGCTACCAATCATTAGGAAGCCCATTTTTCAACCATTCAGAAAGCTGCATGGTTGAAAAATGGGCTTCCGTTTATTGGCGCGGAGCTTGAACCGTATAAGAGGTTCATCAATTCGCCGGGAGGCCGCTCTCGTACATCCCTGTACTTCGCGGCACCCGCACATCCATGTGCATTGCGAATTGACGGCGGCCGCGCAGCGGCCGGCCCGAAGGGCCGAGCACAGGGATCTGCGAGCCGAATCCTGTACCCCGCAACCACGGCTGGTCGGCGCGCCGGCCGGCTTGAAGCGCGCGGCCGTTTGCGGTTATAATCCGCGCCCGGAGCAGCGCGGGCTCCCTCTGTATAGACAGTAACGCGCTGCGGAGAGCTGGCTTTCGAGGTATCTCGAGGGCGGCGAACGGCGACGGCGGCCGAACCGCCTTGCCCCGCGTACAATTCGGCTGGCAAGGGATGAAAATCCAGGTCAGCAGTCAGTAAAGAGGCCCTTGTGGGCCTTTTTTATTGGTTTTTCGGAGGCATCGATGCGCGACCTGACCGCGATGTTCGAGCCGGTAGTCGAATCGATGGGTTACGAGCTCGTCGGTGTCGAGTACCAGGGCGGCGGCCATCACGGCACGCTGCGTGTTTACATCGACCATGCCGACGGGGTCAGTCTCGACGATTGCGCCGCGATCAGCCACCAGCTCAGCGGCCTGCTCGACGTCGAGGAACCGATCCGCGAAGCCTACGACCTCGAGATTTCGTCGCCGGGGATCGACCGCCCGTTATTCAAGCGCGCCGATTTCGAGCGATTTGCCGGGCAGCGGGCGCGCATCAGGCTTGCCGCCGCGCGTGGAGGTCGGCGCAATTTCGCCGGCGAGTTGCAGCCCTCGGCCGATGCGGCCATGGTGCGCATCCGGGTGGATGGCGAGGATTTCGATCTGCCCTATGCCGACATCGCGAAAGCGAACCTGGTCGGCGAGATTTGACCGCGGACGGAAGCGCCTGGAGTTGCGTCCGACCGCCGACCGACAAACTTGACGAGTGTAACAATGGATCACAAAGAAATTTTGTTAGTCGCCGATACGGTGTCCAACGAGAAGGGCGTCGATCGCGAGATCATTTTCGAGGCGATCGAGGCCGCACTGGCGTCGGCGACGCGCAAGAAGCACCAACAGGATATCGAGGTACGGGTCGATATCGACCGCAAGACCGGTGAGTACGATACCTATCGTCGCTGGGAAGTCGTCGAGCCGGGTGAGAACGGACTCGAGGAGCCACTGCGCCAGATCACGCTCGAGGCGGCGCGTTTCGACAACCCGGCGATCGAAATCGGTGAATTCGTCGAAGAGCCGATCGAGTCGGTCGAATTCGGCCGCATCGCCGCCCAGACCGCCAAGCAGGTCATCGTGCAAAAAGTCCGCGAGGCCGAGCGGCGCAAGGTCATCGACGCCTACGCCGACCGTGAGGGCACGCTGGTCATGGGCCAGGTCAAGCGGGTAGAGCGCGGCAACGTCTACGTCGATCTCGGCGACAACGCCGAGGGTTTCATTCCCCGCGAAGAAATGATCCCGCGCGAATCGGTGCGCCCGGGCGACCGCATTCGCGGCTATCTCTACAAGGTCGCCTCCGAGGTGCGCGGCCCGCAGCTGTTCATCAGCCGCACCGCGCCGGAATTTCTCGTCGAGTTGTTCAAGCTCGAGGTGCCCGAGGTCGGTCAGGATTTGATCGAGATCATTTCCGCCGCCCGCGATCCGGGCATGCGCGCCAAGATCGCGGTTAAGAGTAACGATCCGCGTATGGATCCGGTCGGCGCCTGCGTCGGCATGCGCGGCTCGCGCGTGCAATCGGTGTCCAACGAGCTGGCCGGCGAGCGGGTCGACATCATCCTGTGGGATGAAAATCCGGCGCAGTTCGCGGTTAACGCGATGTCGCCGGCCGAGGTTACGTCGATCGTCATCGACGAGGAAACCCACTCGATGGACATCGCAGTGCCCGAGGAAAAGCTGTCGCAGGCGATCGGCCGCGGCGGGCAAAACATCAAGCTCGCCAGCCAGCTTACAGGCTGGACGCTCAACGTCATGGACGAGGCGGCCGCCGAGGAAAAGGCCGAGGGCGAGTCGCGCCAGCTGGTGCAGAATTTCATGGAGCAACTCGACGTCGACGAGGAGGTCGCGATCATTCTCGTTCAGGAAGGTCTGACCTCGATCGACGAAGTTGCCTATATTCCGGAGTCGGAACTCAACGAAATCGAGGAATTCGACGAGGAAATTGTGCAGGAGCTGCGCGGTCGGGCGCGCGATGCGCTGCTGACAATGGCGATCGCCCGCGAGGAAACCGCCGAGGCGGGAGAGCCGCAAGACGACCTGCTCAACATGGAGCTGATGACGCCGGATCTGGCGCACAGGCTCGCTCGCCGCGGTATTTGCACGATGGAGGATCTGGCCGAGCAGTCGACCGACGAACTCGAAGAGATCGAGGGCATCGATGCCGAATTTGCCGGCAAACTGATCATGAAGGCGCGTGAACCCTGGTTTGCCGAAGCGGAGGCGAACTAGGAGATCTGCCGGTGGCGGCAATCATTAGTTTTGGATAGATAACCATGCCAAACGTAACAGCGAAACAACTTTCGGAAGTCATCGGCGTCAGCGTCGACAAGCTGCTCGATCAGCTCAATACGGCCGGCGTCGAAGTGTCCAGCGCGGACGATCCGATTTCCGACGACGACAAAATGAAACTGCTCGAGTCGCTGCGCAGCAGTCATGGCAGGGAGGCGCCCAGCGGGCCGAAGAAGATCACCCTGAAGCGCAAGAGCAAGAGCGAGCTCAGGGTATCCGGCACCTCGGGGCGCAATACGACGACCAAGACGATCAACGTCGAGGTGCGCAAGAAGCGAACCTACATGCGCCGCGCCGAGGTCGAGGCCGAAGAAGCCAGACTGCAGGAGCAGGCCCAGGCCGAAGTCGAGGAACATGACGAACTCGCCCGCGAGCAGGCCGAAGCAGAGGCGCGCCAGGTCGAGGAAGCCGCGCGCGCCGAGGCCGAGGCGGCGCAAGCCGCGGCCGAGGAAGCCGCGCGCGCCGAGGCCGAGAAAAAAGCCTACGAAAAGAGCCTGCAGGAAGTCGAGGCCGCGCAAAAAGCAATCGAGAAGGAGCGCGCCGAGGCCGAGGCCGCGAAAGCTGCCGAGGAAGCCGCGCGCGCCGCGCTCGACAAAGCGGCCAAGGCCAGCGCCGTGGTGGCAACTCCGGACAAGCCGGGCAAGCATGGCAAGCACGAAGATCGCCATACCCGCTACGGGCGCAAGGAGCTGCACGTCAAGGAATCCGCGCACCAGCCCAACCGCAAACAGAAGTTCAAGAAGGGCCAGCGGCAAGTCCAGGAAATTACTCGCCAGCACCAGTTCGAGAGGCCGACCGCGCCAGTGGTGCGCAACGTCGAGGTGCCGGACGCGATCAGCGTCGCCGATCTCGCGCAGCGCATGGCGGTCAAGGCCGGTGACGTCATCAAGGTGCTGATGCAAATGGGCACGATGGCGACCATTAACGAGATCCTCGACCGTGACACGGCGACGCTGGTGGTCGAGGAAATGGGCCACAATGTCGTCACCGCCGCCAGCGAAGACGATTTCGAAAAAGAGCTGCAGGAAAGCGTCGAACAGGCCGGCGAGGAGCGCGTGCCGCGGCCGCCGGTCGTGACGATCATGGGCCACGTCGATCACGGCAAGACCTCATTACTCGACTACATTCGAAATTCCCGCGTAACCGCGGGCGAAGCCGGCGGCATCACCCAGCACATCGGCGCCTATCACGTCAAGACCGACAAGGGCATCGTGACCTTTCTCGATACCCCCGGCCACGCGGCGTTTTCGGCGATGCGCGCGCGCGGCGCCCAGGCGACCGATATCGTCGTGCTGGTCGTCGCCGCCGACGATGGCGTCATGCCGCAGACCAAAGAAGCGATTCAGCACTCGCAGGCGGCCGGCGTGCCGCTGGTCGTCGCGGTCAACAAGATCGACAAGGAAGACGCCGATCCCGAACGGGTCAAGAACGAACTATCCGCGCTCGAGGTCATTCCCGAGGAGTGGGGCGGTGAAAACATATTCGTCAACGTGTCCGCCGTGACCGGCGAGGGCGTCGACGCCTTGCTGGAGGCGATCTTGCTGCAAGCCGAGATTCTCGAACTCAAGGCCGTTGACAAGGGCAGCGCCAAGGGCATCGTCGTCGAGGCTTCGCTCGACAAGGGCCGCGGGCCGGTCGCGACGGTGCTGGTGCAGTCCGGCAAGCTGCAGCAGGGTCAAATGCTGCTTGCGGGCACGCAGTACGGTCGCGTGCGCGCGATGTACGACGAGTCGGCACGCAAGATCAAGTCGGCTGGCCCGTCGATGCCGGCGGTGGTGCTCGGACTCTCGGGCGTGCCGGACGCCGGCGACGAGGTCTTCGTCGTCGAAAACGAGCGTCGGGCACGCGAGTTCGCGCAGACCCGCGAAACCAAGATTCGCGAGAGCCGGCTCGCTGACCAGCAAAAGGCCAAGCTGCAGGGCATGCTCGATGCGATGGCCGAAGGCGAAGTCGCCGAGATCAACGTTCTCGTCAAGGCCGACGTGCAGGGCAGCGCCGAGGCAATTCGCGAATCGCTCGAGAAGCTTTCGACCGACGAGGTGCGTGCCAAGCTGGTCGCGACCGGCGTCGGCGGGATCAACGAGTCCGACATCAACCTGGCGGCCGCATCCGGCGCCATCGTCATCGGTTTCAACGTGCGCGCCGACGCCGCGGCCAAGCGGATTGCCGGCGACTACGGGATCGACATTCGCTACTACAGCGTGATCTACGACATCATCGACGATATCAAGGCGGTCATGTCGGGCATGCTGGCGCCGGAGTCGCAGGAAAAGATCATCGGACTGGCCGAAGTCAAAGAGGTCTTCCGCTCACCGAAATTCGGCGACGTCGCCGGCTCGATCGTCGTCGAGGGAGTCGTGCGCAAGGGTCAGCCGATCCGCGTGCTGCGCGACAATGTCGTCATCTACGAGGGCGAACTCGAATCCCTGCGCCGTTTCAAGGATTCGGTCGAGGAGGTTCGCATGGGCACCGAGTGCGGCATTGCGGTGAAAAATTACACCGACGTCAGGCCGGGCGACCAGATCGAGGTCTTCGAGCGGGTTGAGATCGCGCGCTCGCTGGATTGACGGAGCCCCGACATGCCTCGCGACTATCCGCGCAGCGAGCGTCTCGCGTCGCAAATCCAGCGTGAACTCGCGCGGCTGCTGCAGCGCGGTCTCAAGGATCCCGCGATCGCCGCACCGAGTATTCTCGAGGTCGAGGTCAGTCGCGATCTCGGCCACGCGCGGGTTTATTTCAGTGTGCTCGAGCCCGCCGATGCGCCAGCCACGCGCGAGGCGCTCGAGCGCGCCGCGGGATATTTGCAGCGCGAACTCGGCAAGGTTATCAAGGCCCGGATCACGCCGCGGCTCAGTTTCGTCTACGACGATACCGACATACGCGGGCGACAATTGTCCGATCTGATCGACTCGGTGGTCGCGGCGGATCGCGCCAAGCACGACTCCTGATGGCTCGCCGTCGCGATGGACGCGATGTCGACGGTATTCTGATCCTCGACAAGGATCGCGGCGTCAGCTCGAACAAGGCGCTGCAGCAAGTGCGTAATCTGTTCCGCGCCCGCAAGGCCGGCCATTGCGGCAGCCTCGATCCGCTCGCCACCGGCGTGTTGCCGATTTGTCTCGGTCAGGCGACCCGCTTCGCCGACTACCTGCTCGGCGCCGACAAGCGCTACCGCGCGACCTGCCGGCTCGGCGTCGTAACGACTACCGGCGACGCCGAGGGTGAAGTGCTGGAGCGCAAGCCCGTGACGGTGACCCGCGGCGAGATCGAAGACAGGCTCGCGGACTTTCGCGGCCCGATCGAGCAGGTGCCGCCGATGTATTCCGCGCTCAAACACGAGGGCCGGCGGCTCTACGAGCTGGCGCGCGAAGGCAAGACGGTCGAGCGCGCCGCGCGCCGGGTCGTGATTCTCGCGCTCGATCTCGTATCGCTGGCGCAAGACGAGATGGTTCTCGAAGTGCATTGCTCGAAAGGCACCTATATTCGTACCCTCGCCGAGGACATCGGCGCGGCGCTCGGCTGCGGCGCGCATTTGAGCGCGCTGCGCCGGCTCGCGGTGACGCCGTTCGACGAAAGCGACGCAAAAGATTTTGCCGCGCTCACGGCGCTTGCCCGTTCGGCGCCCGTCGAGCTCGACCGTTGCCTGTTGCCGGTTGCGGCGGCGCTCGATGTTTTTCCCGAACTGCGCCTCGACGCGGAACAGGCCGACGCGGTTCGCCACGGCCGGCCGCTGGCGGAATCTGGCGGCAGTCCGGGGTTGCTGCGGCTGATTGCCGATGACGGTGAATTCATCGGTCTGGGTGAGCTCGGCGAGGACCGGGTTTTACGGCCGAAACGTCTGCTACAGACCGGGTCGGGACGGTGATTTTGCGCGTCACTCGAAATCTATCGGCGAGGCGCGAAAGACCTTGTTAGGACTAGCATAGATAGGTAGAATACCGGCCTTTTTCGGGCCCATGAGGTTTTTTAAATGGCTATGTCAGCTGAACAAAAGGCTGCAATTATCGCTGACTTCCAGCGCAAGGAAGGCGATACCGGGTCCCCCGAGGTCCAGGTTGCGCTGTTGTCGCACCAGATCGGCCACCTGACCGAACATTTCAAAACGCATATTCACGACCACCACTCCCGCCGCGGATTATTGAAGATGGTCAACCAGCGTCGCAATTTACTGGATTATCTCAGATCCAAGAATCAGCAACGTTATCGGGAATTGATCGAGAAGTTGGGATTGCGTCGTTAAGCCAGTGAGAAAATAGTGAATCCAATCAAGAAGACGTTCCAGTACGGGGCCCACCAGGTCACGCTGGAAACCGGAGAAATCGCGCGCCAGGCCAGCGGCGCAGTCGTCATCAACATGTCCGATACGGTCGTCATCGTGACCGTCGTCGGCGCCAGGCAAGCCGACCCGGGGCGAGGATTTTTCCCGCTGACGGTCGACTACCAGGAAAAAACCTATGCCGCGGGCCGTATCCCCGGTGGGTTCTTCAAACGCGAAGGCCGCCCCAGCGAAAAGGAAACCCTGACCTGTCGGCTGATCGATCGGCCGATACGGCCGCTGTTCCCGAAGGGATTCATGAACGAGGTGCAGGTCGTCGCCAACGTGATCTCGATGAACCCGGAGGTCGATCCCGACATCGTCGCGATGCTCGGCAGCTCGGCCGCGCTGGCAATTTCCGGCATCCCGTTCAACGGCCCGATCGGCGCCGCGCGGGTCGGTTACATCAACGGCGACTACGTGCTCAACCCGACCAACAGTCAGCTCGACGAGTCCGAGCTCGACCTGGTCGTCGCCGGCACCTCGAACGCGGTACTGATGGTCGAATCCGAGGCCAACTGCCTGTCCGAATCGACCATGCTCGGCGCCGTCGTCTTCGGCCACGAGCAGATGCAGGCCGCGATCGGCGCGATCAACGAGCTCGCCGCCGAGGCCGGCAAGCCGACCTGGGACTGGCAGACGCCCGAGTCCGACGATGCCCTGCTGCAAAACGTCCGGCAACAGGGCGAGGCCGCGATTACCGAGGCTTACACGATTGCCGACAAGCTCGAACGGCAGGATCGACTGGGCGAGATTCGCGAGCAGATCGTCGCCGCGCTGGTCGGCGAGGCCGAGGATTCGCCCGCCGAAGGCGACGTGCGCGAAACCATCGCCAAGCTCGAAAAGTCACTCGTGCGCGGGCGCATTCTCGCCGGCGAAAAACGCATCGATGGCCGCGACCGCAACACGGTGCGACCGATTCGAATTCGCACCGGCGTGTTGCCGCGCACCCACGGTTCGGCGCTCTTCACCCGCGGCGAAACCCAGGCGCTGGTCGTGACCACGCTAGGCACCGGCCGCGACGCGCAGCTGATCGACGCGATCGAAGGCACCTTCCGCGAAAACTTCATGATGCACTACAACTTCCCGCCGTCGAGCGTCGGCGAGACCGGTCGCATCATGGGCCCCAAGCGGCGCGAGATCGGCCACGGCCGGCTG